>DATKEU010000136.1:0-6721 GCA_035544495.1 Polyangia bacterium
GCCGTGGCCAAGACCGGCGAGATCCGTTCCATTGTCGTTTTCACCGACGGGGGACCGATGTGCTGCGAGAAGGCGAGCGGCGGCGGCAACTGCGGCCCTGGCGGCGGCTGGCCGAATCCCTGTTGCGCCGACGGGACCGACCCCGCGTGCTCGGACAACATCGGCGGGGCCGCCTGCAAGTGCTCGCAGGACGTCTCCAAGTACGGGCAGGACCAGGCCGACGCCGCCTACGCCGACGGCATCGACGTGTACGTCCTCGCCTTCGGCAACCGCCCCCGCTGGATCGACTACGCCAAGACCCTGCCACGCGGGCGCGGCTTCGAAGTCGACACCGCCGACGCCACGAAGCTCGCGGCCAGCCTGCTGCAGATCGCGAACAGCATCCCCATCGCGCTGGTGAAGTGAAAATGACGAAACGACCTTCGAACCGGCCCGCCGTTCGCCCGCTGCGCAAACGCGACGGGAGCCGTGGCGGCGCCGCCGTCGAGTTCGCGCTGATCCTGCCGCTGTTCGCGACGCTGCTGTTCGGCGTGATGGAGTACGGCTGGGTCTTCTACCAGAACTTCAACGTGTCGAGCTCGGTCCGGGACGGCCTGCGCGTGGGCGTGACGGTGGCGCAGACGGCCAGCCCCGATCCGAAGGCGACGGCGGTGAAGAAGACGCAGGACCTGCTCAGCGCCCTCGGCATCAACCCGGCCGGCGTCACCATCAACGCCACCTACAACGGTTCGTCTCCGGCGAAGACGCTGACGCTGAGTGCGACCATGCCTTACAAGGCGCTGATCGGCTTCGTTCCGGTTCCGGCGAACGTCGCCTATTCGATGACGATGCTGCTCGAGCTGCAATAGCCGGCGCTCGACGGCGATCGTCGCCGCCAGCGCCGGCAAGTCGCTTGATCCGGCGAGGGCATTCTTGCACTCTGATCGCGGCTATGCCTGCTTCGCTTCGCTTCGACTTGTTGCCGAGAAGACCGACTTTCGTTTTCCTCTCCCTGCTTCCGGCGCTGATGCTGGCACCGTCGATGGGTGGCCGCTCGGTCGCGGTCGCGGCCCCGGCCCCGGCCGCGGCGGCGCCGGAGGCCACGACGCCCGATCCGGCATTGCAGGCGGCCAAGGAATTCTTCGAGAGCGCGCAGACCCAGTTCGTCAAGGAGCAGTACGACGGGGCGGCCGAGCAGTTTTTGGCCGCGTTCGAGAAGAAGCCGTACCCCGCGTTCCTGTTCAACGCCGCCGTCTCGTACGAGAAGGCGAAGAAGCTGGATCAGGCCCTGAAGTACTTCGAGCAGTACCTGCAGCTGGATCCGCAGGCATCGGACGCCGCCCAGGTGAAGGCACGCATCGAGACGATCAAGGCGATGCTGGCCCCGCCGCCACCACCGGCGGTCGCGCCGCCGATCCTGCCGCCCGCGCCCGAGGGGACACCGCCGCCGACGGGCGCGCCGGCCGGCACGCCCGTTCCGCCGGCACCCGAACCGCCGTCGCCGCCACCGCCGGTGGTGGCGCCGCCCTTGCCCGCCATCGAGACCAAGGGTCTGGTGGTCATCGATTCCAAGCCGCAGGGCGCGACCGTCTACCTCAACGACAAGCGAAACGGTCCGTTCGCCCGCACCCCCTGGCAGGGCTCGCTGGAGTCGGGGACGGTGCGTTTGCTCCTCGAGTCGAAGGGCTTCAAGCCGGAGCAGCGTCAGATCAGCCCGCGCTCCGACAAGCTGGTCGACGTTTACATCGCGCTGTCCGAGGAGCACTACCTCGGCTGGGTGGAGATCATCTCGAACACGCCGGGCGCGCTGGTCTACATCGATCGCAAGGACATCGGCGTCATCGGCCGCACGCCATACACCGGTCACCTGAAGCCGGGCAAGCACACCATCTATCTCGAGAAGATGGGGTACAAGCCGGCGGAGATGGTGCTGGACATCGCGCCCGGCACCGCCACCCAGCACACCATGACCCTCGAGCAGGGGGACAACGGCTGGATCAACGTCGTCGGGCGCGGCGTCTCGGGCGGGCGGCTGATGGTCGACAAGAAGCTCGCCTGCTCCACCCCCTGCCGCGCCGAGGTGCCGCCTGGCAAGCACGCCGTCGTCGTCGCCAAGGACGGGATGGATGACTATAAGTCCGACGTCGTCGTTCAGCGCACGGTGGAGACGACGATCGACGTGCAGTTCACGCCGCGGCCGCCGCGCACGAAGGCGATCGTGTGGACGATCGCCGGCGTGGCCCTGATCGGCGCGGGCGCCTTCGTCGGTCACCTGGGGTCGAACACGCGCGACGAGATCAAGGCCGACAAGGCCGCGCAGCAGCTGATCGACAACGACGATCCCCGGTATCAGCGGGCCAAGCTCGAATACATCGGCGCAGACATTCTGTTCGCCCTGGGGGCGATCGTCGCCATCAGCTCGGGCATCGGCCTCGTCTTTCGCGGCTCGGAGAGCGCCGGTGTCGTCGATCAAAAGTCGATCAGCCTGGCGCCCGAGTTGCTGCCGGGCGGCGGGGGACTCTCCGCGCTGGGGAGGTTTTGACGATGGCCCGGTGGCGATGGGGGTGGCTGGCGGCGTTCGCCGGGGCGGCGGCGGGGGCGGGGGCGGCTGGCTGCGACTGGCGCGACGTGGACAAGGACGCGCAGGACACGCCCGTGCTGAGCGTCGGCGCGCCCGACAAGTTCGCTTCCAAGGACGACTTCGGCAAGATCACGCTGCCCATCGCCGCGCCATCGGAGACCGACGGCATCACCAGCCGCCTGCTGGTCTCGTCGTCGCACGCCACCGCGCTGGCCCTGATCGAGCTCGACGCCGCCGGGCACGCCACGACGACGAACATCGACTCGCCGGTGTTCAACTCCGCGAATGGCCCCGACGGCTACGCCTTCAACGCCGTCGCCGAGATCCCCGGTCCAAAACCGGGGCGCGTCCTGCTGGGAGCCGCCAAGCTGATGACCGGCAACTCGGGTGTCTACACCGTCTCGCTGGGCGGGACGCACGAAGGGACGGTGGTGGTCGTCACCGCCGACGCCACCGCCGATCCGTATCTCGGCCTGGGGGTGGCGGCGGGCACCTTCGCCGGCGTCGGCGATCCCGCCAAGCCCGAGTACATCGTGGCCAGCGCGGACGTGATGCGCGTCTACGTCGACGAGGCGCCGACGCCGATGTGGAGCTGGCCGGACGCCACCAGCGGGTCGACCTGCCCGCTGTCGATCCCCTCGCCGCCTGGCGCGACCGGTGACGCCCGGGCGGTCCCCAACTCTCGTCCGGTCCTGGTCGGGCACTTCTGGGGCGCCGGCAGCGATCTCCAGATAGCGATCGCCAACTTCGGCCAGGTCGGCAAGGGCAGCCTCTCGTTCTTCAGTCTCGGCGCCGCTGGCCTCGGCTGCCTGGGGACGATCACCGGGGCGGAGCCCGGTTTCGGCGCCGCGGTCAGCGCCGGCGATTTCAACGGCGATCACAACACCGATCTGATCGTCGGCGCCCCGCCGAGCGCCGCGTACGTCTTCTTTGGCCCCCTCGGCACGGGCTCGACCGGCGTTCCGCTGACGGTCGACGCGACCCAGGCGGTTCAGTTCGGCGCCTCTGTCGCGTCTTGCAACCTGGAGGGCACCGGGAACGACCAAGCGATCGTCGGCGACCCCGGCGCCACCAGCTCGGGCGACCTGCTGGCGGGAGCGGCGCAGATGTTCTCGTTCGAGGGAACCGGCGCCGCCGTCAGCCCCAAGAAGGGGCGCCTCCTGGCGGCGCACGATCCGTCGGCGAACGCCGCGTACGGCGCCAGCGTCGCCAGCTTGCCGTTCTGTGGAACCTGCGCCGCGCCCGCGGCGCCGCGCCTGCCGGCGGTCGGAGCCAGCACGCGCGTGCTGATGTACTTCACGCTCGGCACCGACCTTCGCAAGCGCTAGGACCTCGGTCGGACATGCGCGTCTCCAGCCTGTTGCGACCGGATCTGGAGGAGACGCTGCGCACGAACCCGGCGCACGCCGCCGAGCTGGCCGACGAGCTTCACGCCTCGGACCTGGCCGAGCTGATCGTCGACCTGGACGACCAGCAAGCGGCCTTGATGCTGGCGGCGCTGCCGGTGCCGCAGGCGGCGGCGACGCTGGATGTGATGGACCACGGCCGCCGGCAGCAGATCTTCTCGCTGCTGGACCGGGCGCTGGCCGCCCACATCGCCGATGCCATGTCGGCCGACGAGCGCGCCGACCTGTTCCAGGCGCTGCCCGACGATCTGCGCGCCGATCTGCTGTCGCGGATGCCGAAGGACGCCTCCAAGGACGTCCGCGAGCTGATCCGCTATCCGGAGACGTCGGCCGGCGGTCTCATGACCACCGACTTCGTCGCGCTGGATCCCAACATCACCGTCGAGCGCGCCATCGACGAGGTCCGCCGCACCGCCGCCGAGAAGGAGACCATCTACGAGGCGTACGCCGTCGATCCCAACGACACGCTGCTGGGCGCGGTGTCGCTGCGCGATCTGGTGCTGGCGCGCGCCGGGCAGCCGATCTCGGCGATCATGAACGCGGACGTCATCTCCGTCCCGCCCGACATGGATCAGGAGGACGTGGCGCGCCTGTTCGAGCACTACAACATGCTGGCCCTGCCGGTGGTGGATTCCACGCGCAAGCTGCTGGGGATCGTCACCGTCGACGACGTCATGACGGTCTTGAAGGAGGAGCGCGCCGAGGACATCCAGAAGCTGGGCGCCGTCGCCCCCACCGAGGAGCCATACTTCAAGACCGAGTTCTGGATGTTCGTGCGCAAGCGGGCCGGGTGGCTCATCGCCATCTTCCTGGGCGAGATCCTGACCGCCAGCGTGCTCGAGCACTTCGAGGCGGCGCGCAAGGCGTTCACCGCCATCGAGGTCTTCGTTCCGCTCATCATCTCGTCGGGCGGCAACACCGGCAGCCAGGCATCGTCGCTGGTCATCCGCGGCCTGGCCCTGGGCGAGTTCGGCCCCTGGGACGCCTTCCGGATCTTGTGGCGCGAGGTGCGGATGGGGCTGGTGCTGGGCTGCGTGCTGGGCCTCATCGGCTTCGCGCGCGCGCTGCTGGTCGGCCACAGCGGCGGCGGCGGCATGGCGTCCGCCGTGGGGCTGGCGCTGGTGGCCTGCGTGACGTTCGGTTCGGTGGTGGGCGCGGGCCTGCCGCTGCTGATCAAGCGCGTGGGGTTGGACCCGGCCGTGTCGTCGGGCCCGTTCATCGCCTCGCTGGTCGACGTGCTGGGAATCGTGATCTATCTGAAGATCGCGATCTTCATCCTGGGCGGTTAAGAGGTCTGCCCCGGGACCGCACCGGGGCGGCTACAGAGAACGCGGACGGCATCGGGTGTGAGGACGGGCCCCATTCGCTCCGTTGGGGCGGCAAGAGGGATGGGTTCCCCTCGCGGGCTCAAACATCGGGTCGGCGCGCTCGCCTTGAGGAGGTGCTTAGAGCAGCGGTAACCGGCGCGCCTTACGAACTCGCCCGCATGGGTAACCCACCCCTCTCGCCTTCCCGGGGGACTACGCTCACCGGGCCCTGGGCCTCGCATATTTTAAGAGAGAGACAAAAGTGATGTACCGCCTTCTCCACGAGCAAATCGATGAGCAGGCGGTCCATCGCTTTATCCTCTCTCTTTTTTTATGCGAGCTCCAGGGTCCGGTGAGCGTAGGTCACCTGGAAAGGCGAGAGGGATGGGTTTCCCTGTCGGGCGAGTTCGTAAGGCGCGCCGGTTACCGCCGCTCCAAGCACCTCCTCGAGGCGCGCGCGCCGGACCCGATGTCTGAGCCCGACAGGGAAACCCATCCCTCTTGCCGCCCCAACGAAGCGAATGGGGCCCGTCCTCACACCCGATGCCGTCTCGTCGTCTTCGCGGCCGTCCCGGTGCGATCCCCAGGGGCAGGCCGCCCGTTGCCAATAACGCCTTTAACGTGCGCTCGCCCGGCGCGCGTGCTTGCGGTGGCTCGATTTGGCGCCACGGGTCGCGCGGGTGGCGACGTTCGTCTTTGTGCTCTGCTCATTCGTCGTGTTCATCGCGAGGAAATCGTCGATCGCGTCGTGCGACTTCGGGGCCTCGGCGCGCGCCGTCTTCTTGGCCGGGTAGTGGACCGAGCCCGCGGGGGCCGGCTTCTCGATGTCCATGGTGGGGAGCGTCGACGAGGCGGGGCCGGAGACGCCCTCGGGGCGGGCGGTCTTCTGGGGGGTCTTGGGTCGGTTCGCCTCGTCGCGGCGGGCCTGTTCCTGCAGCGCGGCGATCTTGGCGTGATCGATCTGCTTGCCCTGCTTGGGGCCGACCACCTTGTCCTCCCACTGCAGCTGCTTGCGCAGCCCGTCGGCGGAAACCTCTTTCTCCTTGCTTGGTTCGGCGCGAACGGGAGCGCCGGGCCAGAAACCCAGCAACAAAGTCAGGCTAGTCAAGACCAATGCCCGGACAGACTTCAACGGCATGGGCGACCTCCGCGAGTGGGTCCAGCCATTATCTCCGACAGAGGATCCCGCGCAACCACAATGTGATCGAGGCTGGCCGCCCCGCGGCGTCGTCGGGTTAGCCCCCGAGGCGCTGGACGAAGTCGTCGAGGAGATTCCGGCCCAGACCCTGGGGCGTGCAGCCTCCGTGCGGCGTGCAGACGCGGTCGATGGCTTCGTCGCCGAGCTGCTTCCTTAGCGCGCGGATTGAAGCCCGGTTTTCGTCGGGGTGGGCGTCGAACGCCGACGGCGTTGGTTCGAGGCGTCCGTCCTTGAGGATCATGATGTCGCC
>DATKEU010000137.1:0-5009 GCA_035544495.1 Polyangia bacterium
AACTTCGAACCGAGCCACAGCTCGGTCTCGTCGGGCTTGAGCGCGATGCCGTGATTGCGCAGGACCCCGCCCCCATCGCCGTTGTTCACGTCGTCGCCATGGACCCTGGCCACCACCAGCCCCGTGCTGACGTCGGCCATCTCGAAGCCGAACCAGTCGAAGACGTTCCCGTAGACGTACTTGTCCGCGCTGTCGACGACGTGGGGACCGACGACGCCACCGAACTTCAGCGTCTTGATGATCTTGTCGCTGGCGATGTCGACGACGGACACAATCGAGGAGCTCTTGGTCTCGAGGTACGCGTACTTGCCCGACGCGCCGATGTCCGTGTCGTGCGCCTTCGAGGTGATCATGAACTGCGTCAACATCTTTCCGGTCGCTGTGTCCAGGACGTACTCGTACGGGGCGGCGAAGTCCTCGCCGGCCGGGATGTACAGCTTGGTGCCGTCCAGCGAGACCGCGCCCCGATCGGCGCCCGCCATGGTGTCCACGCTCCAGATCTCCTGGTCGGTCAGCATGTCGACGGCTGTGACGCGGCCGGGACCGAAGTACGAAAGATAGAAGGCGTGCGTCTTCGCGCTGCCGCAGATGCCGCGCAGATCGCCGCCGACGTCTTTCGGGGTGATCGTCTTGACCTTCATGTGATTGTTGTCGATGTCGTAGACGTTCACGGTCCCCTTGTTGCCCGCGTACAGGTACCGCTTGCGGTTCCCAGGAGGCGTCGTCGTGGTGCCCCCGCTCGTATCGGCTGGGCCGGCGTCGGGGTTGCCGCCGCCGCTGGCGCCGCCGCTGCTGCCCCCGGGGTCGACATTCGACTTGCCGCCCGTGCCGGTGCCGCCGGCCGAGCTCCCACCGCTGCCCGATTGACCGGCGCCTCCGCCCATGGCGCCACCCGTACCGGACACCCCGGGCGACGGTGAAGACGATGACTGGCCACCACAGGCCGCCCATGACAGCCCGCAGCCGACAACCACGCCCATGACGATACCGAACCGAGACGTCTCAAGCATGTTGCACCTCGCGAGTGTCCTCGGGATCGGTGGATTCTAGCGATTCCGGGGCCGTTTGACCATTGCGCAGCCTGACACACCGCAACCGGGCGCGTCGCCTCAACGATCCGCGGTGCGAATCGCGGCCGACCCGCCGCCGACCGGGATGCGCCAGCCAGTGTCGGCCAGGTTGTTGCCGTTCCAGGAAAAAATTTCGACATCCCGGGCGATCATGCTGCCCACCAGGATCTGCCGGCCGTCCGACGTGAAGGCCGCGCCCTGCGGCCAGCCGCCGGTCGGCGCCTCGGCGGCGCGCCTGAGCGTCTTGCCCTCGATGCGCACCACGACCAGCTTGCCGTGATCGGAATAGAACGGAAAATCGGGCGCCTTGTTGCTGGCGTTCTGGACCACGGCCACCGCGATGGTGCAGTCCGGCGCGATCTTCACTCCCTCGGGCGTGATTCCGACCGGCAGCGTGTCGACGACGCGCGGCACCTTGGCCTCGAGATCGACGAGGCTGATGGTGTCGATGTCGCCCGCGGAATTACCGACGTTGCCGACGATGGCGAATTTTCCGTTGCTGGCGATGTCGACGCCATAAGGGCGAATGCCGGCGTAAAAGTCGCGCCCGCGGCTGACCGTCGTCCCCTCGATCTTCAGCACGGTGATGCGGTGATCGGCGTCGTTGGTCACCAGCGCCAGCTTGCCGTCCGGGCTGATGGCGACGCCGCCGCTCTGGGGCTTCTGATCGGGCTTGGCCGGATCGCTGACGGCGACGGTTCCGTGCGCGGTCAACGTTTGATTGTCGATGGTGAAGACCGACACGGTTCCTTCCGCGCGGTTCGCCACCAGGACCAGCTTGCCGTCGCGGCTGATGGCGATCCCCGACGGCTGCTTGCCGCCGTGGACGGTGGCGGTGACCCGGGGCGGGTGCAAGGTCAGATCGATCACCGTGATGCGAGCGTCGGGGATGGTCTTGGTGGGGTCGTCCGGGTTCACCTTCATCGGCGACGACACCAGCGCCAGCGACTCGTCGGGCGTGATCGCGACGCTGTAGGGTGGGCCGATCACGCTTCCGGGGACGGGCAGCTCGTGGATCAGCCGCGGAGGCGACGTGCTGAGATCGATGATGCTGACCGTGTCGGGACGCGCGTTCGGCGCCACCACCACGACGCCTTTCTTGTCGAGGACGTTCTTGTTGTCGTTGCTGCTGACCGCCCAGCGCACGGGTTTGCCGGATCGCGCGGGCGCCCCGGCGGGATCGACGGCCAGGTCGCCGGCGTTTTTCGGGTGACAACCCGCTGCCGACATCAGCAGCAAGGCGGGGACCCAAACCATTCGCGTCGGAACGCAGGCGGCCTTGCCGCCGAAGTCCAGACTCGCGCGCGACATGCTGGCTCCTTTCGTGGAGGTCGCGGCAGGCATACACGAAGGCGGCGGGCGAATCAACGACGGGCGCCGGCGGATCCGCGGCCGCGCGGGGTCAGCCGAACAGGGCCGCCCGCACGATGAGGAGCGTCCCGGCCGCGATGGCGACGGCGCCCAGCGCGCGCGCGGTCCAAGCCCCCGCGGGCGCCAGACGTTCCAGCGTGATCGCGACCGTCACGACCATCATCGCGCGAAGGTCCATGACCCCGACGACAAGCAGGACGGCCATCGGACCCAGGCAGCAGAGGCCACAGTGAAGGCCCAGTCGCGCTCCGAATCGAAAGGCCGCTCCGGCCTCGCCCGACGGTGGCGTTGGTGGTGACAGTGACGGTGACGGTGACGGTGACGGCGACGGCGACGGCGCGCGGCTGCGGCCCGGCGCGCTCCGGCAGCAGGCGAGGTGGCGCGCCTTCCACGCCGTCAGCTGCAGCAGACCCGCGACCGCCACCACCGCGCCGGCCCCGGCGGGCGCGGCGCGCGCCAGCGCCGGGTGGCGCATCGCCAGCTCCGCCAGCGCGGCGCCCACGGGAAATGCGATCACGCCGAACGCGGTCCACACCAGGAAATAGCCCGCGCCAGCGAGCGCCGTCGTCGGTCCACCGAGACGCGGCCCTCCCCCTCCGCCGACGGCCCGCCGGTACTGGTCCAGCGTGGGGATCAGCGAGGGCAGCATCATCGCCACCATCATCACGACCCACATACCCAGGAACGACGCCGCCGCGCCCAGCCAGGTCTGCCCCGGCATCCGCATCCAGGCCATCGACATCGTCCACCCGCCGGGCATCGCCATCGAACTCATCTCCGACATCGACGCGCACCACGCCACGGTCAGCGCGGCGCTGGCCGCGAAGAGAACCGACGACGAGATCCAGAAGACCGACTGGCCGGCGCGGGCGGGCGGCACGACGAGCTCAGCGTGGGCCGTACTCGTCATGGCGCCTCCACCAGACTCCGGTTTCGTTGCGGCCTCGTGGCGCGCGATCGAGCCACTGGTACATCCCCCACAGACCGTCCAGCCCGCGCGCGTACGCGGAGTAAGCGTGGTGCACGACGCCGTCCTCGAGCACGAACGCGCTCATGCCCGGCCTTTCGCGAAGGTACGTCGCCGCGTCGGTTCCGGCCGAGGCAGCCATGTCGGCGACCGGTCCCTCTCCGTCGCTGGCGACCCAGGCCGATTCGCGCCGGTAGTTGTACTCGACGCCGCCCTCGCGCTGCTGCGCCTCGGTGATGCGGACGTTGAAGTCGTCGTTGAAGTCGGTTCCCGACGACGACGCCCAGGGGAAGCTCCACCCCATCCGCCGCTTGAACTCCTGCAGCTTGCCGAGCGGCGCGCGCGACACCGCCGCCAGCGTGACGTCATGGTTCGCCAGGTGCACGACGAAGCCGTTGAACCCATCCGCGATCGCCGAGCACGACGGACACCCCGCCTTGTAATCGGGCCCGAACATGAAGTGATAGACCAGGAGCTGCGATCGCCCCCGAAAGAGGTCGGCGAGGGAGGCGCTGCCCTCGTCGGTGTCGAAGCGGTAAGGCTTGTCGACGCGGACCCACGGCAGTTGCTGCCGGCGCCGCGCCAGCTCGTCGCTGCGACGGGTGTGCTCCTTCTCGGCCTTCAGCAGCTCCAGCCGCGCGGCCAGCCACTCTTGCCTCGTCCCTTTGAGGTGCTTCGCTTCTTCTGATCCCTGTGTCGTCGGCGTCGCCATCGTTCGCTCCTTGGTTGGTTCGTCTTTCGGGCAAGGTAGGAATACCGCCCGCCGCGGGAAGACGGGAGTAACAACCGCGGCGCGCTTCGGAGACAGGTTAGGATCGCGCCGAGCATGGATTCGTCGATCACGGCGGCCGGGCGCGCGCTGCGCGCCGGGGATCCGCTGGGCGCGCTGAACCGCGTCGCCCTGCGCGACGATCCGGCCGCCCTGGCGCTGCGCGGGATCGCCATGGCGCAGCTCGGAGATCTCGGCCGCGCGCGCGCTCTGTTGCGACGAGCGGGGCGTGGCTTCGGGCCGCGCGAGGCGATGGGGCGAGCGCGCTGCCTGACGGCGGAGGCGGAGGTGGCGCTGGCGCTGCGCGATCTGGTCTGGCCCGCGCGGGCGCTGGCCGAAGCCCTGCGAACCTTCGCCGCGCACGGCGACCGGGAGAACGCGGCCCACGCCCGCCTGCTGCAGATCCGGCGCCTCTTGCTGCTGGGACGGGTCGACGAGGCGGACGGCGCGCGCGCGGCGCTGGAGATCGCCGCGGGGTCGGCGCGGCTCACGACGACCGCCAGCCTGATCGCGTTCGAGATCGCCCTGCGGCGCGGGCACGCGGCGCCGGCTCGCGTGGCGCTGGCCCGCGCGCGCGAGGCCGCGGCGCGGTCGCGGATCGACACGCTGGGCGCGGAGGTCGAGGCGGCCGGACGCGCGCTGGAGCTGCCGGCGGCGCGCCTGGTGTGCGGCGACGAGACACGGTCC
This sequence comes from Polyangia bacterium, assembly GCA_035544495.1. GTDB lineage: Bacteria > Myxococcota_A > Polyangia > Fen-1088 > Fen-1088 > DATKEU01. The sequence goes on from DATKEU010000137.1 coordinate 4,865, forward strand.
CTGAACGTGGCGGAGGTCGAGGCGGTGCTGGCCTCGCGCGATCTGGTCATCGACGGTTGCCGGCGGGCGGCGCGCCGGGGCGATCGGGTCGTGCGGCTGGCGCGCCGGCCGGTGCTGTTCGCGCTGCTGCGCGCGCTGGCGGAAG
>DATKEU010000138.1:0-2734 GCA_035544495.1 Polyangia bacterium
GCCCACCAGCGTGCTGTTCCTGATCGACCGTTCGCGCAGCGTCGGGCTGGCGGGGCTGTCCGCCGAGCGCGACGTCGCGCGCCAGCTGCTGGAGGCGCTGCCGCCCGACACGACGTTCGACGCCCTCTTCTTCGATCGCGCCGTCAAGCGGCTGTTTCCCGCCCCGCGTTCCGCCACGCGCGAAGCGATCGAGGCCCTGGACGGCGAGATGGTGCCCGATCGCCTGGCCAACGGCACCGACATCGTCGCCGGGCTGCGGTCCGCTGGCGAGCGGCTGCGCATGGAAGCGGCGACGTTCGCGCCGCGCGCGCTGCTGGCCGTGATCACCGACGGAGCGCTGCCCGACGCGGCGACGCCTGGCGAGCTGGAGCGCGCGCTGGGTCCGCTGCCGCGCCTCGAGCTGACAGTGGCGGCGCTGATCGTGCGCGCCGACGACGAGGAGGCGCCGGCGGCGGCCGCGCGAGCGAGCCTGCGCCGCCTGCTGGGCGCGCCGGGCGGCGTCCTCCGAGACATCGGCGCGGGCCAGATCCCCGACGGCGTTCGGGCCACCCTGGACGCGCTGGCGCGCGGCGGAGACATCTTGCAAGTGCGGATCGTGGACCGCGAGCATCCGCGGACGCTGGCCGCCCAGCTGGGCCCTGGCGAAGGCGCCAGCCTGGCCGAACGCCTTCCGGGCCAACCCGCGCGCGCGATCGCGTTGCGCGGCCTGCAGCGCGGTGGTGAAGTGGCGCTGGACATCCGGCCGGTCTCCGTCCCCGCCGAGTGGTTGCTGCCGCTGGTCAGGCCGTCCGGAGCACTGCCGGGCGCGGCGGGAACGGCGGGCGCGGCGAATGCGGCGGGCGCGGCGAATGCGGCGAGCGCGGCGGCCGGACCCTGGTTTCTCTCCGACGGTCGCGTGGCCGCGCTGGTCGAGGCGGTGCCGGCCGCCGAGGCCCCCGTGGCGGCGGCGGACAGCGGGCGCGGCGGCGTGGATCGGACGGTCGTGCAGAACACGCTGGCGCTGGCGTTCTTGCCGCGGGCCCGCGCCTGCTATCAGAACCGCACGGCGGCGACGCCCGCCGAGCGCGATCTGACCGGGCGCGTGCGCCTGGCCATTGATCTCCAGCGGGGCGAGGTCTCGGCCGCGCACATCGAATCATCCACGCTGGGCACGCCGCCCGTCGAGGCCTGCCTGCTGGAGTCCGCCTTCGCGCTCGACGTTCCGCGCGCGGCGCGCAGCGACGCGCCCGTCACCGCCATCGTCAACCTGGTGTTCCGGCCCCGGCCCGCCGAGAAGGTCCACACCGCCGAGGACACGTTTCCGATCGGCAGCGAGATCGACCTCGCCCTGGAGGAGCTGCGCCGCTATGAAACGGCGAAGGCCGCCCCCGCCGCCCCCGATTCGCGCTAACCTCCCCCCGATGATCGCCACCGACGAGTCTGCGTTCGATCCGAAGCGGCGGCGCCTGTGTCCCGACGGCACCTGCGTCGGCCTCATCGGCGACGATGGCCGCTGCAAGGTCTGCGGCGCTGCCGCCGACGGCGCGGAGCCCGACGCCGTCGACAGCGGCGCCAACACCGGAGCTCACCCGAATGAGGGTGGCGGCGGCGGCGAAGAGGACGACGTCACCCTGCCCCGCACCCTGGGCGACGTCGCCCGCCTGGACGACGGCGCGACCTTCGATCCGGCGCGCCGCCTGTGCAGCGACGGCAGCTGCCTGGGCGTCATCGGCGCCGACAACCGTTGCAACGTCTGTGGCCGCCCGCCAGAGTGATCCGGTGCCCAGCGTCGCCGTCATCGGAGCCTCGCAGGACCCGCGCAAGTACGGCAACCGCGCCGTGCGCGCCTACCTGCGCCGCGGCTGGACCGTCTACCCCGTCAACCCCAACGAATCGGTCGTCGAGGGCATCGCCACCTTCAAAGCCGTCACCGACATCCCGGCGCCGATCGACCGGGCGACCGTCTACGTTCCGCCCAGCGTGGGCATCACGTTGCTCCCCGGCCTGAAGCAGAAAGACATCCCCGAGATCTTCCTCAACCCCGGCTCCGAGGACGACGCCCTGGTGGCCGAGGCCGAACGCCTCGGCCTCAACGCCATCCAGGCCTGCTCCATCATCGACATCGGCGAGCGGCCGTAAGAGGCGTCGATCGTTCAAGGGCCGTTCGCCTTGGCGGATGTGCGGTGCCGAGCGAACGCGGCGGTTCCCCTTGCAGCTGCAATCTCCACGTCATTGTGTACATTCAAACAGAACTTCAGTTCGTACGATGGGTTGGAAGTCCTTGACCGGACGGGAGCGCGGCTCAGACTGCGCAACGTCGTTGAGGTTCAGCGGCGAGGTTCCGAGCGTAAGCGATCACGTCCGTCTGCAACGGCTGGTTCGGCAGCATCGTCGATCCAGTCGAGCCAACCGGGTGGGTTCCGGAGCGGCAGTGTTGGGGGGCAGGTCAGCATGTCACCTATCTGCCGAACGTATCGACGTTCAGCAGCGAACGCCAGAGGGAGCCCGAAGGGCGATCGACAAGTTCGGCTGCAACGTCGTTAGCCGGTTCGTCGCACCGCAAGGCGACGGCGCGCAATGACCCATAACAGAGTCCCAGGCATCACAGCCAGATATGCAAGGGTTCCGCACATGACTTGAGAGATTCCGACCGCGAGAGTCGTCGCCCGAGCCGAGAAGTCATCCTTGGGCGCCAACACGACGAACACCGTGATGCTCAGCAGAAACGTCGTGAGCCCCACAAGAACTATCGCGC
>DATKEU010000139.1:0-5936 GCA_035544495.1 Polyangia bacterium
GCTCATGCCCATCCTCCCCTTCCGGCGCGTGCTGTGCGCCAACCGCGGCGAGATCGCGGTGCGTGTGTTCCGGGCGTCGACCGAGCTCGGGTTTCGCACCATCGCCATCTTCTCGGAGGAGGATCGGGTCCACCTGCATCGTTACAAGGCCGACGAGGCGTATCTCGTCGGCCGCGGGCTGGAGCCGGTGGCGGCGTATCTGGCCGAGGACGAGATCGTCGAGCTGGCCAAGCGTCACGACGTCGACGCCATCCATCCCGGGTACGGCCTGCTGTCGGAGCGGGCGTCGTTCGCGCGCAAGTGCCGCGACGCCGGCATCACCTTCATCGGCCCGACGCCGGAAGCGATCGAAGCTCTGGGCGACAAGCTGGCCGCGCGCAAGGCCGCCATCGCCGCCGGCGTGCCGGTGGTGCCGGGGACGCCCGAGCCGGTGCGCACCGCCGAGGCGGCGCGCGCCTTCGCCAGCCAGGTCGGCTATCCGGTGATGGTGAAGGCCGCGGCGGGCGGCGGCGGGCGCGGCATGCGCGTCGTCGCCAGTGACGCCGACATGCCCGAGGCGCTGGAACGCGCGCGCTCCGAGGCGCGCAAGGCCTTCGGCGACGACTCCATGTTTCTGGAGAAGCTGGTGGTGCGCCCGAAGCACATCGAGGTGCAGATCCTCGGGGACAACCACGGCAACCTGGTGCACCTCTTCGAACGCGACTGCAGCGTGCAGCGCCGCCACCAGAAGGTCGTCGAATACGCGCCCGCCTGGTCGCTTCCGGAATCGGTGCGGGCGCGCCTGGCCGACGACGCGCTGAAGCTGGCGCGCCAGGTGAACTACACCAACGCCGGCACCGTCGAGTTCCTGGTCGCCGAGGACGGCGCCCACTATTTCATCGAGGTCAACCCGCGCATCCAGGTCGAGCACACCGTCACCGAGGTCATCACCGGCCGCGACCTGGTGCAGGCGCAGATCCGCATCGCCCAGGGTTACCGCCTCGCGGATCCGGAGATCGGCATCGCCAGCCAGTCGGCCATCGAGCGGCGCGGCTTCGCCATCCAGGTGCGCGTCACCGCCGAGGATCCGCGCAACGACTTCCTCCCCGACACCGGCAAGATCTCCGTCTACCGCCCGGCGGTGGGCCTGGGCATCCGCCTCGACGATGGGTCGGGCTACGTCGGCGCGCGCGTGTCGCCGTACTACGACTCGCTGCTGGTGAAGGTCACCGCCTCCGGACTGGAGTGGGACTACACACGGCGCAAGGTGGTGCGCTCGCTGCGCGAGTTCCGCATCCGCGGCGTCAAGACCAACATCCATTTCCTCGAGAACGTGCTCCTGCACCCGACGTTCGCGCAGGGCCAGGCGCACACGACCTTCGTCGACGAGACGCCGGCGCTGGCGCAGTACACGCCGCGCCGCGATCGCGCCACCCGCATCCTGCGGTACGTCGCCTCGACGGTGGTCAATGGCCACGCCACCGTGCGCGGCAAGCCGAAGCCGCCGCTGGAAGCGCTGACGCGCGAGCCGCAGCTGCCGCCCGTCGACGCGCGCGTGCCGCCGCCCCCCGGCAGCAAGCAGATCCTGGACAGCCGCGGTCCCGACGGCGTGGTCCGCTGGTTGCGCGAGGATCGCCGCATCCGCCTGACGGACACCACCTGGCGCGACGCGCACCAGTCGCTGCTGGCCACGCGCCTGCGCACGTACGATCTGGCGCGCATCGCGCCTGCCACGGCGCGCCTGTGCTCCGACTTCTTCTCTCTCGAGATGTGGGGCGGCGCCACCTTCGACGTCGCCTATCGTTTTCTGTCGGAGGATCCCTGGCTGCGCCTGACCGAGCTGCGCAAGCTGTGCCCCAACATCATGTTCCAGATGCTGGTGCGCGGGGCCAACGCCGTCGGGTACACGAACTATCCCGACGACGTGGTGGTCGCCTTCATCGACGAGGCGGCCAAGGCGGGCATGGACATCTTCCGCATCTTCGACGCCTTGAACGACGTCGACAGCATGCAGGTGGCGATCGAGGCGGCGCAGAAGACCGGCAAGATCGTCGAGACCGCCATCTGCTACACGGGCGACGTCGCCGATCCGGCGCGCACGAAGTACAGCCTGAAGTACTACGTCGATCTGGCGAAGGAGGTGGTCCGCCGCGGGACGCACCTTCTGGCGATCAAGGACATGGCGGGCCTTCTGAAGCCGCGCGCCGCGACCATGCTGGTGCGCGCGCTGAAGGAAGCGGTCGACGTGCCGCTGCACCTGCACATGCACGACACCGCCGGCAACGCCATCGCGTCGTACCTGGCGGCCATCGACGCCGGCGTCGACGTCGTCGACGGCGCCGTCGGCACCATGGGCGGCATGACGTCGCAGCCGTCGCTGTCGTCGCTGGCCTTCGCGCTGGCGGGGTCGCCGCGCGATCCACGCGCCAACATCGCTGGGCTCGAGTCGCTGTCGACGTACTGGGAGCCGGTGCGCGAGTGGTACGCGCCCTTCGAGGCCGGCCTGAAGGCGCCCGCCGCCGACGTCTACGAGCACGAGATCCCGGGCGGGCAATACTCCAACCTGCGCGCGCAGGCGGAGGCGCTGGGCGTCGGCTCCGCCTGGGAGGCGGTCAAGCGCGCCTACGCCGACGTCAACCGGCTGTTCGGCGACATCCCCAAGGTCACGCCCTCGTCGATGGTCGTCGGCGACATGGCGATCTGGATGGTCAAGCAGGGGCTGGACGCGCGCGCCGTCACCGAGCGCGCGCGCGAGCTGACGTTCCCGGAGTCGGTGATCGAGTTCATGCGCGGCTTTCTGGGCCGGCCGCCGGGCGGCTTCCCCGAGCCGCTGCGCACGAACATCGTCAAGGGCGCGCCGCTGGTGATCGGGCGCCCGGGCGCTTCCATGCCGCCCTTCGACTGGGCGGGGGCGCGGCGCGAGATGGAAACCCTGGCCGGCATGGCCGTCGAGAAGCGCGATGTGGTCTCGTTCGCCCTTTACCCGAAGGTCATGCGCGAGTACATGGAGCACCGGGCGTTGCACGGCGACACGTCGGTGCTGCCGACGCCGACCTTCTTTTACGGCCTGCGCGTGGGCGAGGAATCGTGGGTCGACATCGAGCCGGGCAAGACGCTGATCATCAAGCTCCTGTCGATCGGCGACATCGAGGCCGACGGCGCGCGCGTGCTGACCTTCGAGCTGAACGGCCAGCCGCGCACGGTGCGTGTGGCCGACGACGCCGCCCGCGCCGCCGGCCCGCGCCGCCGCAAGGCCGCCGCCGGCCGCCCGGGCGAGGTGGGGGCGCCCATGCCGGGCCGGGTGATCGATCTCGTCACCAAGGTGGGCGAGCACGTCAAGGCCGGGCAGAAGCTGCTGGTCACCGAGGCGATGAAGCTGGAGACGGTGGTGAAGTCGCCCATCACGGGCCTGGTGAAGGAGATCGTCGCCGGCGCCAGCGAGAGCGTCGAGGCCGGCGATCTGCTGGTGGTGATCGAGGAGCCGGTCTCCTGACCGCATGACCGCGCGCGCCGGACGACGTAGCTTCATGTTTCGCGCGCGGGCCGCGGTGCTGGCTTGCGCGGTGCTGGCGGCCACCGGCTGCGGGCTGCCGCGCGGCGAGCGAACCGGCGCGGCGCCAGCCTCGCCGGGCGGCGATGCCGCGCCGGCGGGCGCGGCGGGCAAGCGCGCCTTTCGGATCGCCATGATCGCCAAGAGCTCGACCAATCCGGTGTTCCTGTCGGCGCGGGCCGGCGCGGAGGCGGCGGCCGGCGATCAATCGGTCAGGCTCGGTTTTCCCGTGCAGGTGGTCTGGATGACGCCGCCGCGCGAGGACGCCTCCGCGCAAGCGCAGCGCATCGACCAGGCGGTGAAGGAGGGGATGGACGCCGTCCTCGTCTCCTGCTCCGACGAGGCGCTGCTGACACCCGCCATCGACGATGCCGTCGGCAAGGGCGTGCCGGTGATGACGTTCGACAGCGACGCTCCGCGATCGAAACGCTTCGCCTACTTCGGCGTCGACGATCGCCGCCTCGGCGCCATGGTGATGACGGAGCTCGCCAAGCTGATGCGCGGGCGCGGGAAGATCGCCATCCTGGCCGGGAATTACAGCGCTCCCAACCTGCGCAAGCGCGCCGAGGGCGTCCGCGAGGAGGCGGCCCGCCGTCAGATCGACGTCATCGGCACCTACTATCACCCGGAGACGCCCGAGGACGCGGTGGCCGAGGTCCTGCGCGTGACGGCGGCCTATCCCGAGCTGCGCGGCTGGGCGATGATCGGCGGCTGGGCGCTGTTCTCGAAGACGCTGCTCGACGAGCCGAGCATCAAGCAGACCAGGATCGTGGCCGTCGACGGATTGCCGCCGGAGCTGCGCTTCGTGGACAAGGACGTGGTGCCGGTCCTGATCGCGCAACCGACGTTCCTCTGGGGGAACGTCGGCGTGACCAAGATTCTCGACCGCGTCTGGTCCCACAAGGACGTTCCCGCTTCGATCCCGATGGAGCCGGTCAAGATCACGGTCGAATCACTCGGCGACTGGTCGCGCCAGTTGAAGCAGTGGGGATTCGCCGACGTGCCCGAGGAATACCTGCGCCTCAAGTGATGACTTCCGGCGGGGGTGGCGTGCACGTTTCCGCCATGTTTCACCGCGATTTCCTAGGCGCTAAATCTGATCACCACTCTTCCAAAAGTCTTTACAGCGATCTTCGGCGCTGGCTACCGTGCCCCCCGTAGTGACTGATTTTCCACGCCCGAAACGAAACAGCCCAGGGGGTTCTTGATGCGACTTTCGGCTTCAGTTCTGGCTTTGTCTCTGCTTTGTCCGCTGGCCGCGCTGGCGCAGATGCCCCCGCCGGCCGAAACTCCGCCGCCGGGCGCGCCTCCCGCCGCGCCGCCGCCCGCCCCACCGCCCGCGGCCCCCGCGCCGCCGGCTGCCGCCGCGCCGGCTGCTGCGCCGGCCGCCGCGCCGCCCGCCAAGACGTGGAAGGACCTGGTGACCTTCGACGGGTTGGTCGACGCGTACTATCTCTACAACCTGTCCGGCAGCAGCATGGGCTCGATGTCGGGCAGCCTGGTCTCGCCTGCGGGACGGCAGTTCGACACCAACTCGAACACCTTCACGCTCAACTACGCGAAGCTCGGCTTCGGCGTGAGCGCCGACAACGTCGGTCTGCGCGTTGACGTGGGCTACGGCGCGATGGCTGTTTCGCTCAATCAAGCTGCTCCGGGCGCCAAGATTGCATCCGACGCCTTGCCTGGTATGACCGGGGCGGCCGCGTACGCAATCGCCGCCCAGCAAGCGTTCGTTACCGTGATTCCGGTCGACAACCTGACGATCGACTTCGGCAAGTTCGCGACCACCGCCGGCGCCGAGGTCATCGAGGCGAACAAGAACTGGCTCTATTCGCGTTCATTCTTGTTCTTCAACATCCCTCTGACCCACACCGGACTCCGTATTGGTTACAAGATCAACGACATGGTGTCCTTGCAAGGCAGCGTCGTGAACGGCTGGAACGGCCAAGGTTTCGAGATCGACACCAACAAGGACAAAACCATCGGACTGTCGCTCAGCCTGAACTTGCCGGGAGGCGTGAGCATCATCCCCACGACCTATTTCGGCAAGGAGGGTACCAGCACCGACACCCGCGTGTTGTTCGACCTGGTCGCCGCCTACACCGCGGGCGCGCTGGGCCTGAACCTGAACTTCGACTACGTCAACGACAAGGCCGCTGGCATCGACACGTTGTTCGGCTTTGCACCCATGGTCCATTACACGGTCGGCGATCACCTGAGTCTGTCGGCGCGTGGCGAATACCTGCAGTCCAAGGTGATGGGGACGACGCAAAAACTCGAGGAGTTCACGGTGGGCGCGGGCGTGCCGATGGCTGGCCGCTTCGAGTTCCGGCCCGAGCTGCGCGTCGACTTCTCCGATCCGGCGGCCTACAACACGAAGAAGACACAGGCCACGCTGACCGGCGCG
>DATKEU010000140.1:0-9700 GCA_035544495.1 Polyangia bacterium
GCGGCGGGCTGCTGGTGGTGGGCGCGGTGTTCGGCTCGCTGGCCATCTGGCAGGGCTAGCTGGCCCAGGAGAAGGCCGACAAGCTGACCAGTGAATCGAACCAGCAGGGCTACTACACATTCAATCAAGCGATCGAAACCAATGGCAAGAACGCCAATCGATGGGCGATCGGGTTGGGCGTGGCCAGCGCCGCCACCATCGTGGTCGGGGGCATCGTCCTCATCACGATGCCGTCGAAAGTGGCGTCGTCGTCGGGGGGCGAGCCTCCGCCCCCGACGAGCAACTCGACGCCATCCCTGGCGCCGGTCATCGGCCTCGGATTCGTGGGTGCCGAGGCGGGCTGGTCCTTCTGAACCGTTGCGCCACCGGATGCGCGACGTTCCCGATCGTCCGCCGTCGTTCGACGACGGGCCCCGGGTGGTGCGGGTATTGGTCTTGTTGGCCGTGGGCGCCTGTTATCACCCGCATATCGCGGACGGCGGGCTAAAATGCGCGCCGGCCCCGTACAAGACCTGTCCGGATGGATTTTTCTGCGACCCCGGCAGCGGGACTTGCCGTGACCACTCCCCCACAGATGCGATGCCGCCCGACAACCCCATCGAAGCTCCTCTCGACAGCATGCCTTCGGACATCGTTGTCGAGGCGCCGGAGACGGACGCGATGACGGACACGATGACGGACACGATGATGATGTGCATCGAGCCGCGCGCCATGTGCACGTCCCAGGTACCGGACGGCATGTGCGATCCGTACTGTCGAAGCGGTTGCGCCTGCCAGCAGCGCTGCCTGGCCAACACTCTCGGGGACGTGAACTGCGTGGACCCGCTGGCGGGGAGCCTGGGCGCCGGAATGGAGTGCGTGGTGGCGTCGAGTGGCCTCGCCACGCAGACCGACGCGTGCACCCCCGGTTCGGTCTGCATCAGGGAGCCCTGCGGTATGCACTGCTTCACTTACTGTCGCAGCGACGCGGACTGCCCCAACTCGACTTGCAGCCGGCCCGCCAACACCACGATGGGCAACCCGGGCGGGTTCAAGGTCTGCGAATTCCCGTTCACCACTTGCGACCCGCTGAACCCCGCCATCGGCTGTCCGCCGGACAAGCCGTCGTGTTATTTGTCGCCGGTGGGGCCGGACCAGACATTGTGCGGCTGCAACAGTGGCCAGGTGGGCCGCGAATCCGATCCCTGCACGTTCCTGGAGGACTGTATCCCCGGCCTGACCTGCGTCGGTGATAACGGCGACACTCATTGCCGCCGCGTTTGCAACATGGCGGGCGCTCCCTGTGACGGCCTCGCTCACTGCCAGTCGATCAATGGCAGCAAAACCTACGGATATTGCCTTTGAAGCCTGCGAACATGAAAAAATCAATCGCCTGGAATCTGGCTTGCGTCAGCCCTGCTGCCCCGCTGCCGCTGGCGGCGATTCTCTTGGTGGCGGCGGGCGGCTGTTACAACCCGAACATCGCCAACGGCGGGTTCAGCTGCGCCGTCGACGCGGGGAAAAGTTGCCCCGACGGGTTCTACTGTCACTCGTCGGGCCGTTGTTACAAGCCCGACACCGGGCCGGTTGACTGCGGATCGACCGCGCTGTGCGCGGAGCAACCGGGTCTGAACCAGGAGTGCAGCCTGGCCTGCCAGACGGGCTGCGGTTGCGGCCAGCGCTGCAACGTCACCAAGACAGGTCCTCGCTGCGTCGGCGCGCCGTCGCCGGCGAAGGCCCTGGGCGAGGTCTGCCAGCTGACGAACGGAGGCGTCCAGGGCTTCGACGACTGTGCGCCCGGCCTGGTCTGCCTGGGGGAGATGTGCGGGAAGATCAACCGTTGCTATCGGCTCTGCAGCTCGGATGCCCAGTGCGGTGCCGGCATCTCCTGCAGCATTCCGGTGAACACCCAGACCAGCGTCTTGGGCTTCAACCCCAAAGTCTGCGATGTGCCTCGCCAGGACTGCGATCCGATCGCCCAGACCGGCTGCCCCAGCGGGCTGACGTGCTACCTCCTGAACGACGGCAACACGCTGTGCGACTGCCCGTCCAGCTCCGCGAGCGCGGAGGGCGGGTCGTGCGTGCTCTATTACGACTGCAAGGCGAGCTTGACCTGCGTGGCCAGCGCGGGCTCCAGCGCGGCCTGCCGGTCGATCTGCGCGACGGCCAGCTCGACGTGCGCCATGGGCACCACCTGCAAGGCGATCGGCGCCAGCACGAAGTTCGGAAACTGCCAGCCCTGAGTCTTCGGCGGGCGCCGGCGTCGTTCTTCGCCTCGTACTTTCACTGCCGCCCGCAGTGGACGGTGAGGCTCCAGCCCTCGTGTAGATAGGCCTTGCGGACCGTGCCGGGGGCGCCGCACGCCCGTTGATCGCTGGCGGGCAGCACGCAGATCTCGTGCGGGCCCGCCCGCGTGCGTATCGAGGCGGCGGCGCGCTGGCCCACGTCGCCGACCGCCTGGCCGTCGATCGTCACGCGGGTCGGCTGCGGGCAAAGCGAGTTGTCGATGTCGATCCAGATCGGCGTCGCCGCCGACGCGCTGGCGCCGCCCCCCGGCTCGGCTGCGGGCGAGCGCGGCGCGGCCGTCCGCGGGCGGAGGATCTCCTCGGCCGGTCCCTCGACCGAGTCGAGGGACCAGGCCTGCGGCTGCAGCGGGTCCAGCGATTCGGGGGCGCCGCCGTCGTCGGAGACCGCGGGCGATCCGGGCGCGGCGGCCAGCGGTCGCCCGGCCAGCTTGCAGGCGGCGTGGCGCAGCTCCGCCCCCAGCTGGTCATGAAAGGCCACGCGCATCTCGCGATAGTCGGTCAAGATCCGGGCGTACTGCTCGCGCGCGCGCCGGGCCTTCCAGCGATAATCGGGCGTCAGGCCGGCGATGTCGCCGCCGTCCTCGCCGCGGCGGATCTCGCGATAGCGCGCCTGCAATCGGTGTCCCAGCGCCAGCAAGCGCGTCCCCGCCGCCAGCGCGCGCGCGTAGGGTTCGGCCAGGGCGGCGGGGCAGGCTCGCGCCGGCGCCTTGCGCGAACCGCCAGGTGTTTCCAGCGCCGGCAGCGCCGCCAGGGTCTCGTGCACGGCGGTCGAGAGCTGATCGCGCGCGTCCCCCATCTGCACCTCCAGCGCCTGGAATTCGTCCAGCGCCGCGCGCAGCGTGGTGGCGTCGCCGTACAGCGAATCCAGGCGGGGCGCGGCGTCGGTGCGGAACGGAACGGAGACCGCGGGCGCCGCCCCCGGCGCGACCGCCGCCGCCAGCAGCGTCGGCAAGATGGGCAGGGGAACCATTCGCTGTTTCGATTATGAGCGCCGGCGCGGGGGGCGCCAGAAATCCGCGCGCGCCAGAAATCCGACGCCGACGGGGGCCGACCCGTGAACCTTCGGCTATCTTTGGGCGGTGACGTCGTCGACGATCCCGGTCTTTGCTTACCTGACCCCGCGCACGCTGCCACCGGCCGACAAGCTGGCGGGGAGGGTGGCGGTGCTGGACGTCGCCTTCGCCAGCGACAGCGGCGGCTCGTCGTTCGACAAGACGACGCTGCCCTTCATCCGGGGGCTGGGCAGCCGCCTGGCCGCCTGGGTGGATCACCACGACCACGATCGCCACGCCGATTTCGCCGGCGACACGCGCTTCGTGCTGTCCACCAAGGCCCAGCACGGCGCCTGTCCGGAGATGGTGACGCCGGAGGTGGTCTTCGCGGCCGGTCCCGTCGACACGCTGGCGGTGCACCTGGACCTGGACGGGATCTATTCGGGTGCCAAGTGGGTGCTGGGCGGCGTCGAGCCCTACCCGGGCGCCGACGACGACGCGCGCGCCGTGGACACCCGCCGCGGGACGCCGGGGCCGATCGCGGCGCGCATCGACCGCGCGCTGCGGGCGCGCTTTCGCGATGAGACGCTCAAGCACCGGGTCGTCCAGTACCTGGTCGCGCGCACCAAGGCGCCGCTGCACTGGGAGGAGATCGAGAAGGCCGCGCGTTCGATCGATCCGCTGCTGGACCAGTCGCGCCGCATCGCCGACCGTTATCGCGTCGAGGGGGGCGTCGCCTACGTCGAGATCCAGTCAGCGGCGCCGTTCGACAAGACGGAGCTCTTGCTGATCGGGCAGGAACGGGCGCCGGTGGCGGTGGTGCGCGATTCCGGCGCCCTGACCATCGCCGCCGATTTCGAGTCGGGGCTCGACTTCGTCAAGCTGTTTCACCTGGGGGGCGGGATGCCGACGCGGGTGACGGTGCCGGAGGGCCGCCGTGAAGAGGTGATGACCAAGCTGCGAGCGCTGGTGGCGGCGCGCGGGCGGCCAGGTGATGCCGGGCCCGGGGCGTAGTAACGTAGGGGTCATGGCCACCCAGCGTCGCAGCCTCTCGCGTTCCCCGTACGCCGCGCTGGCCGATCGCGTGTTGTCGGCCGCGGCCGGTCTTCGCGCCGGGCTGGCGTCGGAGGGGCCGTTGCCCTCGCGCCACGACATCCGCATCCTGGCCGAGGAGCTGGTGGAGGTGCTGTTGCCCGAATCGCACCGAATGGGCAACGCGGACGGCGACCTGCGCGACCACGTGGCCGCCACCATCGAGACGCTGGAGGCGCGCCTGGGCGCGTCCGTCTACCTGGGCCTGCACCGGCACTGCCCCAAGAACCAGGGCAAGGGCGATCGCTGCCAGCGGCGCGCCCAGGCCATCACCGGCAAGTTGCTGCAGGCGCTGCCGGACCTGCGGGCGTCGCTGGGCAAGGACGTGCTGGCGGCGTTCGACTCCGACCCGGCGGCCACCGGCATCGACGAGATCGTCGCCTGCTATCCCGGTCTGTACGCCATCGCGATCTACCGGGCCGCGCACCGGCTCTTGCACGACGGGGCCGAGGTGGTGCCGCGCATGTTGACGGAGCACGCGCACTCGCGCACCGGGATCGACATCCATCCGGGCGCCACCGTCGGCGAGTCGTTCTTCATCGACCACGGCACCGGCATCGTCATCGGCGAGACGTCGTTGATCGGGAACCGCGTCCGCATCTATCAGGGTGTCACGCTGGGCGCGCTGTCGGTGCGCGACCGCGGCCGCACCGACAAGCCGCTGGGGCGCAAGCGCCACCCCACCATCGAGGACGACGTGATCATCTACGCCAACGCGACGATCCTGGGCGGCAGCACCGTGATCGGGCAGGGCGCGGTGGTCGGTGGCAACGCCTGGATCACGTATTCGGTGCCGCCTGGGATCCGGGTGGGGGTTGGGACGTAGCCGCGTGCGAGGCGGGCGGGCTTTGCCCGACGGATTCCATCGCGGGAGGTCTGGAACCCTTTGAGGGTTCCAGATCGGTGACATGGCGGTTTCGGAGCGCGTCCTCGAGAGCATCAAAGCGATCTCCGCCGAGATTCTGGACGCGCAGCGGCCGATCCGCGTGCTGCGGGCGCTGTCCTGGGGCGAGGAGGTCGAGCGCGCCTTCTTCGCCTCGGGCGCGCGCGAGCTACCGCGGCCCGAGTACCGCGTGCCTGCCGAGATGGGGACGGCGGTGGAGCGGTTTCGCGCCCTCAAGGCGCGCATCACCGGCGACAACGCCATCGAGCGCTTCCTGCGCGACACCTGCGATTCGTACGCGACGGCGGCCCGCATGCTGCAATCCGTGGGGCGCAAGGAGTTCTATTACCACTCGGTCGAGCTGTACGGCCGGCCATCGAGCCTGACCGCCGACCGGAGGACGACCAATCTGGATCTGGCGGATCACTTCACGCAGGTGGTGAGCAGCGTGGCCGGGACCGCGAACCTGCCCAGCCCCGTCGACGAGCTGACGCTGGCCGCGGAGGAGGTGGTGCCGGTGCTGGCGGCGCGCTTCGCGCGGTTCTTCCCCGAGCACCCGATCCGCGTCGAGCTGGCCGACGGCATCGCCGCCAAGGCGGTGGCTGGCGTCGACGGCGTGAAGATCAAGCGCGGGGCCCGCTTCTCGCGGCGCGACCTTTTGCAGCTGGAATTTCACGAGGGGCACGTGCACCTGGCGACGGCGCTGAATGGCCGCGCGCAGCCCTACCTCTCGTTCACCGGCTACGCTTCGCCGCGCACGACCGCCACGCAGGAGGGGCTGGCAGTCCTGACCGAGTTCATCACGCGCTCGACCAGCCTGGAGCGACTGCGCCGCCTGGCCGACCGCACGCTGGCCATCCAGATGGCGGAGAACGGCGCGGACTTCCTGCAGCTCTATCAGTTCTTCCTCGGGCACGGGCACGACGAGGCGGCCGCCTATGACTGCGCCCGGCGCGTCTGCCGCGGCGGCGTCGTCGAGGGCGGGGCGCCTTTCACCAAAGACGTCTGCTACCTGGATGGCCTTCTGCGCGTGACGAACTTCCTGCGCGTCGCCCTGGTCAAGGGGCACGTCGAGCTGGTGCGACTGTTCTTCGCCGGCAAGATCGATCTCGATGACGTCCCGCTGTTCGGGCGCCTGCTGCGCGAGGGCGTGGTCAGCGAGCCGCGCTATCTGCCCGACTGGGCGCGGGACCTGTCATACCTGACCGCCTTCATGAGCTATGCGGCGTTCCTGGGCGAGTGCGATCTGTCGGTCGACCGGCGCCGGTACGAGGATCTCATCTCCCACGCGGAGGATGAGCTGCTGTGACGGCCGCGCCCGCCGAACCGGCGGCGCGACCGCCGCGGCCCCGCTGGCGCGACGTGCTCCGGTTGCAGTGGATGCTGCGCGACCAGGCGCCGGCGGTGATGGCCGATCTGGCCCGGCGCTTCGGTCCGTTCGTCCGCACGCGCCTGCCGCTGCAGCTCTACTTCGTCTCCGGGCCGGCGTACATCGAAGAGGTGCTGGTCAAGCAGGCGTCGTCGTTCCGCAAGGACCGCATCAGCCGGCAGCTGTCGCGGGCGATCGGCGACGGCCTGGTGCTGAGCGAGGGCGACCTGTGGCGGCGGCAGCGGCGCCTGATGCAGCCGGCGTTTCATCACGCGCAGCTTCGGTCGTACGCCGACACCATGGTGGCGCTGGCGATCGACGCTGTCTCGGGCTGGCGTCCGGGGGAGACGCGCAACGTCCACCAGGACATGATGGCGCTGACGATGAACATCGTCGCCAAGCTGCTGTTCGGGGCCGACCTGTCGGCCGACGCGCGCGACATCGGCGGCACCATCACGCGGCTGATGGAGGACTTCAGCGGGAACCTGGGGCTCTCCGGCCTGATGGGGCTCGGGCGCTTGCCCACGCCGCGCGCGCTGCGCATCCGGGGCGACATCAAGCGCCTCGACGAGATCGTTTACCGCATCATCGCCCAGCGGCGCGCAGCCGCCGAGCCCGGCGCGGACCTGCTGGCGCTGTTGCTGGCGGCCCAGGACGAGGACGGCAGCCGCATGAGCGACCGGCAGCTTCGCGACGAGACGCTGACCCTGTTCGTGGCGGGACACGAGACCACGGCCCACGCGCTGACGTACGCGCTGTATCTGCTGGCGGGCCATCCCGACGAGCAGGAGGCGCTGGCGGCCGAGGTCGCCGAGGTGCTGGGCGGGCGCCGGCCGGGCTTCGGAGATCTCGAGCGCCTGAAGCGCGCCGAGGCGGTCCTGCAGGAGTCGATGCGCCTCTACCCGCCGGTCTGGGGCGTCGGCCGCGAGGCGCTGGCCGACGTCCAGATAGGGCCCTACCGCATCCCGAAGGGCGCCAGCGTCTTCATCTCGCAGTGGGCGGTGCACCGGGACCCCGCGCTGTTCGCCGACCCTGAGCGGTTCGTGCCGGCGCGCTGGCTGGGCGCGCCCGCGCCGCTGCCGCGCTTCGCGTACTTCCCCTTCGGCGGTGGCCCGCGCATCTGCATCGGCAACCGGTTCGCGATGATGGAGGCGACGCTGATCCTCGCCGTGCTCTGTCAGCGGTTCGCGCTCGCCCGCACGCCCGAGACCCGGCTGCGCCTCCTGCCCACGGTCACGTTGCGGCCACGGGGGCCGGTGACGCTGGCGGTGGCGTCTCGATCGCCCCCCGCCGCGTGAGCAGCCAGATCCCCAGCGCCAGGCAGAGGATGCAGGCCCACTGCGCGGGCGTCAGGCCGGCGTAGCGCTCGTCGGGGCGGGCCACGTCGCGGGCGCGCAGAAAATCCAGGCCGAAGCGGACCGGAGCATAGAGCGTGGCGAAGAGGCCAATCACCCGGCCCGGGACGCGCGGCTTGCGGGCGTAACGAAAGAGCACGACGGCGATCGCGATGGTGAACAGCAGCTCGTCGAGGCCGAGATCGTGGCGGGGGCCGTCCGGGTATTTCACGGCCAGGAAGAACGTGGTGTGCAGGCCCGGGTGGTCGTGCGCCGTGAAGCAGCCCGTGCGCCCGAAGATCCAGCCGACGACCAGGCCCAGCGCGACGGCGTCGGCGTAGCGCAGGGCCGGGATCTTCTCGCGGCGCGTGTAATAGAGAAACGCCAGCGCCGCGCCCAGAAATCCGCCGAACGACGACAGCCCCGACCAGACGTTCAGCAGCACCAGCGGGTTTTCCTTGATGCGTTCGGGAAAATAAAAAATCACCGACACCAGGTGGGCCATGATGAAGCCGCCGATGACGATGCGGGCGTTCATGAACTTCACGTCCCGCTCGTCCAGCCCGCGCTTGACGCCTTCCTTGACGACGATGCGGTCGCCGATCAGCACGCCGATGGCGACCAGCACGCCGAACATGTGGATCGACAGCCCGAAGACGTCGAACAGGTGCCCGTTGAAATAGGGGATCATTTGCCGGCGAGGGCGCGGACGATGTCGCGTTGGCCGTCGGCGTGGTAGCTCGAACGAACCATGGGCCCGGATTCGACGTGGGGGAAGCCGAGGGCGAGGGCCTCGGTCTTGAGGGCGGCGAACTCGTCCGGGTGGACGAAGCGGGCGACCGGCAGGTGGTTGCGCGAGGGGCGCAGGTACTGGCCCAGGGTCAGGATGTCGGCGCCGATCTCGCGCAGCTCGCGCAGGACGGTCCGAACCTCGTCCAGCTCCTCGCCCAGGCCCAGCATGAGGCCGGTCTTGGTGATGGCGCCGCGGTTCTTGGCGTGGCGGAGGACGGCGTACGACCGGGCGTAGCTGGCCTGGACGCGCACCTGGCGCGACAGGCGCGGCACGGTCTCGAGGTTGTGGGCGAAGACGTCGGGGCCGGCGGCCAGCACCGTGTCGACGGCGCCGGTGTCGCCCTTGAAGTCGCCGGTCAGGACCTCCAGCACCAGCTCGGGCGCGGCGGCCTTCACGGCCCGGATGGTCGCCGCCCAGTGCGCGGCGCCGCCGTCGGGCAGGTCGTCGCGATCGACGCAGGTAATGACGGTGTGGCGCAGGCCCAGCTCGGCCAGGATGGTGGCCACGCGCGCGGGCTCGCCGGCGTCGGGCGGCAGCGGGCGGCCGGTCGGGACGTCGCAGAACTGGCAGGAGCGCGTGCAGATGCCGCCCAGGATCATGATGGTCAGCGAGCGCCGGTTCCAGCACTCGCCGATGTTGGGACACGACGCGCTCTCGCAGACGGTGTGCAGGCCCAGCTCGGCGACGCGCTTCTTGAGATCGAAGAACGCCTCGCCGGCGGGCATCTTCATGCGGATCCAGTCGGGCTTGGGCGGCAGCGGCGCGGCGTCGGCGGGCGACGACATCACGCGCAGCTTCTTCGACCGGGTCTCGACGATGCGTTCGGGCATGAACGGCTAAACTATACGATACGGATTCTAAGGCGTTGGCTCTCGCAAGGCTTGCCCTCACCCGGCGAGCCTTCGGCTCGCCGACCTCTCCCGCTGGCGGCGGGAGAGGTCTCCCTAAATGT
>DATKEU010000141.1:0-23987 GCA_035544495.1 Polyangia bacterium
CGTTACGCCTCCATGACGGAGTTGAGGAGGGCGCTGGCTTATCAACGGAAAACCGTCGCGCGGCGCCGGCCGCTCATCATGCTCTCCAGGGCGACGACGGCCGTCGCCCTGGGGCTGGGCGTCGCCTGGGTGATCTCTCGACAGATGGGCCACGCCGCGGTCGAGCGCCCACCGTTTCAAGCCGCCAGCCCGAATCGCGCCCCC
Organism: Polyangia bacterium; assembly: GCA_035544495.1. GTDB lineage: Bacteria > Myxococcota_A > Polyangia > Fen-1088 > Fen-1088 > DATKEU01. The sequence continues at coordinate 205 of DATKEU010000141.1, forward strand.
GCCATCGCAGCGCCGCAGCCGGCTGCGGCCGAGCCGCCGCCTCATCCTGCCAGCCCTGCGCCTGCGCCGCCCGCTCCTGAGAAGATGGACGGCAACGGGCTCGCGCCGACGGCCGGGCAGGATTCGCCGCCGGATCGGACAGCGGGCGCCAGCCGAGCGAGAGAGACTCGCCACCGCGCGGGTGACGGCGCTGGCCGGTCAGCGATCGCGAGACGGTCGCTGTCGGAGGATGATCCGCTTCCCCTGCAAATGCCGGTCGGCAAGAGCGACCGAGATGACACGCAGGCGCCGATCCCCAAATGGTGACGCAATCTCGGTCCACCTCGAGGTCGTTGCTGCGGGACACACGCGGAGCGGCTATCGAAAAGATCGCCATCGTGGGCCTGTTCATCTTCGCGGGCGCCATCGGAGTGCGATTCGTCGGCAGGTCGACCAGGAGCGGTCTCGAATGCGAAGGAGACGCCATCGCCCAGGTGGGTGGTGACGGCGTCGTCCGGTGCGTTCCGAAGAACGGCGCGGCCGGCGGCGGCGCGCCGGGCGCGGGCAACGCGCCCCTCAACGCGCCGGGAGGGCCGCTCGGAACCCCCAATCCGTGGGGCTGCACGGGAGCCGGATGTCAGTGCTTCGTCGCTGGCACGCCGGTCCTGACCGACGGCGGATGGCGATCCATCGAATCGATCACCGCCGGCGATCGGGTCCTGTCGCGTGGCGAGGCCGGTCACGATCTGAACTGGCGGCCCGTGGTGCGGACGTTCGTCAATGGCGCCGTCTCGCTGGTTCGTCTGACTCTGGCCGACACGGCTGGGTTGATCGACACGCTGGAACTGACATCAGACCATCGACTGTTCGTCGTAGAGCAGGGCTGGACCCCGGCCGGCCGGCTGTTGGCTGGGCGCGATCGGCTGGTCGGCGCCGAGGGCGGGACGATCGACGTTCGGGCGGTCGACGTGGTCGCGGAGCCGCAGCCCGTTTTCAACCTCGAGATCGCCGTCGATCATACCTACTTCGTCGGGGCGCTGGCGGTGTGGGCTCACAATGCCTGCGACGGCGTGGACGACGACGGGATCATCTCCTTTCCCAACCAGAGCCAGGGAGCCGGAGCGGGATCGAACGACCCGACGACCCCCGCGCCGACGAACAACCCGGGGAGTTCCGGCGGCGCCGGGGGCAGCAGGCCGCCACGAAAGGGGTGGAGATTCAGTACGCGCTGGCCCTTTTTCAAAAAACCGTCACGAGGCGGCGCCAACCAGCCAGCGGCCCAAGCTCCCGTCGCCAGCGCGCCGCCCCCAGCGCCGTCGCCTCCACCGCCGGACTCGTCCCCACCGCCTCCGCCGCCCCCGCCGCCGCCGGGCGGCTCCAACGCGGTCGCGGGCCCCAGCAATCCGCCCCGGTTCACCGCAGGCAAGGAACGAAACTGCGAGGACTGTCGTACTGTCTACAGTGGTCGTTGCTTGAGGCCCGGGACCGCGTTCAACGACGGTTTGCAATCGAAGGCGCGGCTTTACGGACTACCGCTCGATCTGGATCTTGTCCGGCACGTCGGAGTGAGCGCCACAACGGGCTATCTGTCGACCTCGATGAGCGCTGAAACGGGAGCCAAATTCGCCAACGATTGCCGCCAGGGTTACATGTATCTCTACGAAGTTCGGGTCTGTGGTGGAGTTCAAGTCGACTACGACTTGCTTGCTCAGGAGGCGACGGCCCGCCCGGGAGAAGGATTGATGGACGCTGAATATTTCACCTCGGAAGAGGTTCGAGAGGAGCAGGAGGTCTCCGTGGTGGGAGGCATCCCGGGCGCCGACATCATCAGCGCCACCGATGTGTCGAACTGGGAAGGGGAGGGTCAGGACCCGATGGCCCAGGGGTTCCCGCGCATCGACAACCCCGCCTACCGGCGAAACGACGCCGCCCGCATCGCGGATTGCAAGAAGAGCGTCGCCGCGGGCGAGGTACCCAGGTGATCGGGTGGCGTCAGTCGGTGGCCGGTTGGTCGACCGCGGCGACGAACGCGAAGTGACCGTCCTCGACGACGTTGACGCTGATCGTGGCGAGTGTGGTGTCGCCATGCTCGTCGAAACGCCAGGTTCCCAGGGCGCCGTTGACCTGACCCAGGCCCACCATCGCCTGGCGCACCGCCTCGCGATTCTTCCCGCCGGCCTTCTCGAACGCCTGCAAGGCCACCTGCGCGGCGATGTACCCGTTGACGGCATAGCCTTCCGGCTCGATGTTGAACCGCTGGCGGTACGCGCGGACGAACGCCGCACCGGCGCCGGTCAGCTTCGCAGGCGGCAGGCCGCCGAAGGTGACGAAGGTTCGACCGTTCAGGACGGCGGCGCCCGCGGCCTCGATGAACGCGGTTTGAAAGCAACCGTCAGGGGCCACCAGCGCCGCCCGAGGACCGGCCGCCGCCAGAAGATCCCTGGCCATGCGCCCGCCGTTCGGCTGCGTTGTGCCGCCAAAATAGATGGCGTCCGGCCGCAGGCGACGCACGCGCTGCAAGATGGCCGCGTACTCCGGCGCCCGGGGATCGATCTTCTCGGCGACGTTCGAGACGATGTGCAACCCCAGCTTTCCCGCGACGCCCACGAAGCTGTCGGCGGTCCCTTGCCCGAACAGACCGCCGTCGTGAACGACGAAGATGCGCGTCCACCCTTTTGCCTTGGCGAACGCGGCGCCGATGCTCCCCTGCCTTTCGTCGGTGGGGACGACCCGGTAATAAGTGATCCGGCCGCTCGGCTGATAGATCCCCGGCTCGTCGGGCTCGGAGGCGCCGGCCTTGGTCAAGCCCCCATAGGTGTTGGTCGGTGAAATCGTCACCAGGTTCGCGCGATTGAGGATCGGCAGGGAGACCTTGGCGGCACCAGAGCTGTACGGGCCGACGTAGAAGAGGACGTTCGGATCGGCGCTCGCGCGCCGGGCGTTGCCCGCCTCCAGCTCCATGTCCCAGTCGCCGGTCTGCGCCGAGGCATCGTCCCAGTCCTCGTACGCGACGGCATACCCGCCGACTCGGCCGTTCTTCTCGGCGATGGCCTGGCGGATGCCGTTGACGATGGCGTCGCTCTGCGGCCTGGCCGCGCCGTTGCGAGGCAGGCTGGAGACCAGCTTGAAGATCGGCGAGGGAGTCGCGTCCCCGGGCGCGGCGTTTCCGCGACAACCGTCGGCGACCCCCAGGACGCCGACGGCCATCGCCCACCGAATCACCGATCGGGCGCCCATGGTTGTCCCCCCTGTCTACGCGGAAGACGGGGGGGAGTTTCGACGCTGAACAGCGCCCTTCGCGAACCTAGCGCCCCGTCTCGGCCAGGTACATGGTGCGGGCGGCGAAGGCGGTGTTGGCGAAGTCACTGAACACGCCGTCGACGCCAGCCCGGTAGAAGGTCAGGTACTCCGCGACGGGATCGGTCTTGTACACGCCGGCCAGGTACTTCTTCTCGTTGCGGAAGGTGTACACGTGAACGAACAGCCCGCGCGCGTGGGCGTCGGCGATCACGCTGTTCGGCACGGCGCTGTTCACGTCGGCGAACGCGGGCGTGTACGCGCCGCCGTCAGGACCGCTGGCCGGCAGCGGGCTGACCTTCAAGGTCATCACCTGCGGCTTCCAGGGGCCGATGCCGTCCGCGTAGGTCTTGATCTCGTCCAGGCCGGCGGTCGTCAGCATCACGCCGAAGTACCGCCCGTCGCCGCCCACGGTCCAGCTGTATGGCCGACCGTCGACGAAGTTATAGACGTCGTTGGTCTGATAGATCATCTCGCCGGTGGCGTAGTTGACGTCGTTGCCGTCGATCAGCTGGATCACCCGCGCGACGAGGCCGATCGAGCGCATGTACTTCAAGCTGGCCGGGTCGAAGCTCTGCACGATGATGGGCGCCGTCTTGCTGTTGAGGCCGTTGTCGTTGATCAACTTGACGATGGCGTCCTCGAACGGGTGCGCGCCGGTGCCGCAGCCGTTGGCGATGGCCTGGGCGTTGTTCCAGTAAGGGTTCTTCGCCTCGGGATAGACGGTGATGGTGCGGCCCATGGAGAAGCTCTTGGCGGCCGCGATGTCGATGATCTCCTGCATGGTCAGGATGGGGTTCTTCCCGTTCATGTCCATCGGACGCTCGGCAGCGTCGTCGTAGGTCGTACCGCCCAGCCATTGCTTCAGCTCGGCGGCGGTGAAGTCGGTGATCGACCAGTCATTGGTGTGGTCCTCGCCGTCGACGATCAGCGACTTCAGCACCGACTTCGGATCGTTGGGATCCGTGCGATCGCTGAGGTACTGCGCCGGGCCGCCATACGCGGCCAGCGAGTACGTCACGTTGACCATCACGCCGGGGACGGTCCGCTTGCGGCTGGCGACGTCGGCGTTGGTCATCGCCACCTGGGTGATGTTCGTGTTGTCGCTGAGCCACGGGTTGTGGCGCGCCACCAGCACGCAGTCCTTGGTCAGGTGCAGATCCTCTTCCAGCGAGTCGGCGCCGGCGGCGGCGGCGCCTTCGTACGAGGGGCGCGTCTCCTCGGGGAAAAGTCCGGGCAGCCCGCGGTGGCCGATCACCAGCGGCGGCTTGCCGTCCAGCGTCTTCAATGCCGTCAGCGCCACCTCGGCGCCATCCGCCGCGGCGTCGGCGGGCGCGTCCGGGCCGGCGTCGGCGGCGGCCGGCGCGTCGGTGCCGTCGCCGGCGGCGTCGGTCTCGGCGCCGCCGCCGCTCCCGGCGTCGGAACCCGCCAGGTCGGCGCCGCCGTCGGTGCCGGCGTGACCACCGGAGGCGCCGCCGCCCGAACCACCGCTGCCGCTGCTGCTGCTGCTATCGCAGGCTGCTGCCGCCCACGCCAAGGCCACGGAGAACACCAACAAGGATCGAAGACGAAGTTGCATAGTTTGACTCCCCGGGGCTGTTTGGCACGGATCACGCCCAGCAGCGGTGACGAGATCCAAACGCCTGCGCAACAATCGAGTGACGAGGCCGCGCGAGCCGGCGGGGCTTCAGAGTCGCGAAAACAGCAGGCCGTAGACCAGGGCCCGCACGCCGCCCAGATCCCACGGCCAGGGCGCCGTCAGCCGCGGTTGCGCCACCTGCGCCGCCAGGGGCTGACTCTCCAGGAGCTGAATCCAGGTCCGCGGGTCGGGGTTCAACGTCACCCTCCCGGCGCGAACCAGCGCGTCCACCGCCGACGCGAACGCGACGTCGTCCGTCTGGAACGACGTTGCCAGCTCTGCCAGGACGGGGGCGCCGACGGACGACGCCACGTCGCACGCCAGCACCGCGGCGGCGCCCGCGCGCATGAGCCGCAGCATCGTCGCCAGATGCCCCAGCGCCAGCGCGTTCGTGAAGCCCTTCCAGTCGGCGACGGTCATCGCCAGCGCGCGCCGGAACGGACGGGCGAGCTGGCTCAGCAGCCCCGTCGACAGCACGGCGCCGAACGTGCGTCCGATCTGTCCGCTGATCGCCGTCGCGCTGTCCAGCGCGCTGGCGCCGAAGCCGGCCGCGCCCGGGTGTCGCTCGCCCCAGTCATCGATGAGCCGCAGCCCGCCCGACAGATCGATGCCGGCGTGGGTCACGATCCGGCGGCGCACCGGCTCGGGCGTGCGGGCGATTCCACGGGCCAGGGCATCGCCGTCCAGGTCGACCAGGTGCACCTCGCCGAACGCGCCCACCAGGAACGGCAGGTCCAGATCGTCACAGTTGCCCGCGCCCAGCACGCACACCCCGTCGTGGCGTGGGACCTCTTGCACCAGGCGCATCAGGTGCTCGCGATAGCTGGTGTACGGCGTCCATGCGTCGGTCCGCTGCCGATTGACCCTGCGCACCTCCGCCAGGGCGCGCTGGTACGAGTCGACCTCGACCGCGGAGCCGTGGCCGTCGCGCAGGTGCTTGACCAGACAGGCGCGCGAGCAGGCGAGGAAGACGTACCGTTCCGGATCGCACAGATCACAACGCCGGCGAGACACCCCCACGCAGCCGCAGTTACGAACGCGCGCCCCCGCCACCGAGCTTGCTATTTGTCGCATGTCGCCGTTCGACCTCGGGACTCAAGGACCATGACCCGCGCGAGCCCCCACTGGTAACGTCGAACGAGGAGCCGACTATTCCCGGACGGATCGCGAAGAAATCCTGACGGGGATCGGGAAGGACGCCGGTGCTTGGCTCCCCTAAACCGGCGGGCGGCTGGGCGCGCGGATGCTTCCTCACGTCGGCTCACTCGACGGCGGGCGTGACCTCGAACTGCAGCGCGGGCAGCGGGCGCACGGTGTAGAGATCGTCGAACCCCTCGTCGCGCGTCGGCGGCACGAGGCGCCGCGCCGTGGCGAAGATGGCGACGCTGGGGACGCGGGCCTTGCCCTCGCGGCCGGCGTTGCGCGCCAGGCAGGCGTCGGGCGTGCAGTCGAACGCATAGCCGATCACGCGGGCGCCGTGCGTGCGCCCCAGCGCGATCAGGCGCGCCCGATCGTCGCGGCCGGCGTTGGTGTTGTCGACGACGATCGACCGGCCGCACGACAACCAGGCAGCGCACAGCTGCGCCTGGTGGCGATCGTCGCGGCGGCCGCGCGGCAGGCGATCCTTGCTGACGTGCACGTGGCGTTCGGCGAAGCGCTGGGAGACGAAGGTGGTCTTCCCGGCGCCCGGCAGGCCGACCAGGATCACCATCTCCAGCGCGGCGCTCGGTTCGGCGGCGGGTGCGCGCGCTGGGCGCGGCGCGGGTCGGCGCGCGCGCGGAACCGGGCGCGGGACCGGAGCATAGGCGAGCTCGCGGTTCGCCCGCACCGCGCGCAGGCACAGGGCGCCGCGGCTCATGTCGCCGCGACCGAGGAATTCTTCCGGAAAGAGCAGGCGATCGCCGAACACCTCGCCCAGCGGCGCGACGTATTTGTCGCTGGCGACGCTCCCCAGCAGCACGAAACGCGTCTGCTGGCCGTGCGCGGCGTCCAGCGCCGCCGCGTGCCGCGCCAGCGGGCCGGTGAAAGCGGTGTTGCCGGCGTCGATGGACACGCCTGCCCAGGCGCGCAGGCGCTCGCGCGTGACCGGCTCGTGCAGGAAGCGCAGTCCCTCGCTGGGGCTGATCACCAGCGCGCCGCCAAGGCCCGGCGGTGGCCGGCCGAACGCCTCGGCGTAGGCCATCTTGCCGCGGAAATAGAGCCCGCTGACGAAGCTGAACACCGCGCCCAGCGGCGCCCCCTCCGGCGAGCCGAGCGCGCGCGCCAGCGGGAACGCGGCATCCGGGTTGAAGATCAGGCCGGCGCGCAGGCCGCCGAGGTTCGCCGGTGACAGGAGGAAGATCGTGTAGGGGGGATCGGGCGCAGCGATGCGGAAAGCGTAGCACCGGGACGCACGGACCTCCGTGCCCCGCTAGCTTCGCGTTCGGCGCCCGTCGCTACTGGCAGTTGTTGAGCGGCAGCGTGATCACGGCGTTGCCGGCCGGCACGATGCTGACGTCGACCCGGCCAGCGCAGTTCGCCGACCGCGCGACCGCGCCCGGCGCGGTCTGCGAGCAGTCGCGCGGGCCGGAGAAGACGTTGCCCATCGCCGTCAGCGTCTGCGCGCCCGCGTTGGCTCCGGGTCGCACGCACACGCCGGCCCCCAGGTTGGGGTTCGATCCGATCGACGCCTGCAGGATGTTGTGGCCAAAGTCATTGGCCGTTCCAAGGTCGATGCCGGCCAGGTTGTTTCCGGCCGCGTTGTTGCCCCCGTCGTTGATCGCGACGCCGGCAAGGGCGTTCGCCAGCGAGACGCTGTGGCGCAGCTTGACCTTCGACCCGCCCACGATGTGGATGCCGCCCTGGCCGTTGTTGCTGGCCCAGGCCACGACGCCGTCGATGACGCTGACCGCGGCCGCCGCACCCGGCGTCTGGTTGATGTAGATGTTGGCCAGATCGTTGAACCGCGCGACCACGGTGCCGTCGCCGGTGATGGGCGCGGTGGTGACGGGAACGCCGGTGATGTTGAGGATGCCGACGCCGCCCACCTCGATGCCGCGCGACGAGTTGTTGCTGAAGGAGGTCTGCGTCTGTCCGGTGTTGACCGTGATGTTCACGATGCCGCCGGTGATGTGCAGGCCGTCGTGGCGCGTGCCGGCCGCTGCCGTCGTTCCCGCGCCGGTCACGACCACGCCCGCGCCGATGTTCAGCGTGCCGCTGGACACCAGGATGCCGTCGTCACCGGTGTTCTGAACCTTGACGCCGCTGAGGGCGGCGGTGTTGCCGGCACCCGTCTGAACCACGATCGCGGAGCCCGACGTCTGATTCGCGCCGTCGATGGTCAACTGGGCGGCCGGGTCGCCGGCGATCGAGGCCCCGGCCGCGGTGAGCAAGAACGCGCTGGCCATGGCGGGCAGGACCACCTGAACCGGGCCGCCGGCGGTGGTGATCTTGACGTTGGTGGGCAGGCGGATCGGCAGCGTCTCGGGCGCCGACTGTCCCGCCGCCTGGACGGTATAGAGCTTGGTCGTCCCTCCAGCGGTTCCAAGGATGGTGATGGTGGTGCCGGCCGGCGGCGATGCGCCGATCACTTGCAGGGCCCGGGTGATGGTCTTGAACGCGCAGCTGGCCAAGGTCGTCGTCCCGACCTTGCCGCTGCCGGTGGCGGTGGCGTCGTTGCCGCCCACGGGGTCGACGACGTACTGATTGGCCAGCGCCGCCGCGCACTGCGAGCAGGTGTGGTTCGCGCTGCAGGCGAACCCTTGTCCGAACATGGTCCGGCAAACGTCATCCGTGCAGCAGTTGCCGGCCGTGCAGGTCCCGCCGCAGCAGATATCCGCGGCGTTGGCCGCGCAAGCAGCCGAAGCGGTGGTGCAGGTGGCGGCGACACACTTCCCGCTGTTGGCCTGGCCGACGGTGGTGTCGCAGATGAACGCCGCGCCGTACTTCGCGTCCGTCTGACACTGATTGTCGGACGTGCAGGCGCCGCAGGTGTTGGCGGCGGTGGCCCCGCAGACCATGCCGTTGCACGTGCTGCTGTCGTGGCAGTTGCCGGCGACGCAGCCGCCGCCGACGCAGAGGTGGTTCGCGCCGTACGCCGTGTCGCCCGTGCACTGGGCGTCGGTCGTGCACGCGTCGCAGTGGTGGGTCGTGGTCACGCCGCACAGCTTCCCCGACGGGCAATCGGCCGAGGTGTCGTGACAGTCGCCGGTGACACACGAGCCGCCGAGGCAGATGGTCGCGGCGCCGTAGACCGTGTCGTTCTTGCAGGACGGATCGCCCGCGCAGTCGCCGCAGGTGTGGGCCGTGGTGCTGCAGACCTTGCCGGCGTTGCAGGTGGTCGAGGCGTGGCACCCGCCGGCCACGCACGCGCCGCCCACGCAGATGTGCATGGCCCCGTAGGTGGCCGAGCACCGGTTGTCGTCGGTCGTGTCGACGCACGGGGTGCAGCTGTTGCTGACGCAAAGGCCGTTGCCGCCCGTTGTCAGCGTGCAGGTGCTGCCGTCGGCGCCGCAGGGGGCGAGGTCGCCCGCGCTGTCCGCGGCGCCGTCGTTCGCGCCGTCGCCGGTGCCGTCGCCGGTCGTATCCACGGTGGCGTCGCCGCCCGTGTCGGCGGGCACGTCAGCGGCGGGCCCGTCGCCCACGTCGGCCGGCGCGTCGATGATCTGGCCGCCGGTCCCGCCCCCGGTTCCACCCGCGCCGCCAGAGAGGCCGCCCGATCCACCGGCCACGCCGTCCAGGCCGGCGTCACCTTTGCCGCCGCTGCCCTGGTTGCCCGAGGACGAAGAGCCACCGCATCCAGCGAAGATCAAGGCGCCCAGCATGGCGCCCACGGCCCAACCGAAAGTCGACACAGCGGATCGTTGATTGACGACAAGACAGGTCATGCGAAGAGCCCCCTTATCTAACGGCCAATCGCTCAAAGTTTTTCGAGCAAGGGCCGCATTATCGATTCATCGCACCAGGCCGTCAATGAACGGACCGTAAAACGCCGGCGGCAACGGCGCGAGGGGACGGGAAGGGAAGAAAAGCCCTGCCCCGCTCCCCCTTCTTAGCCACGAGGGGATGGTGCGCCCGGGACCGGTCAGTTGGCGGCGAACGCTGCGTAATTTTTATGCAGGCCGCTCCGGATGCGGGCGATCTAGTCTCACTTGCATGTCTTCCGAAAAATTTTTCCTGAAACTTTGCGCCCCAGGCGCCGGATTGCTGGCGGCTGCCCTGCTGGCCAGTTGTGGCAGCAGCAGCCCGGGACTTCAGACCTCGGCCATGGCGGCCGTCCCCGGCCCCGTCGACATGCATTGCATCCAGAACGGGATGGCCGTCAAGCAGGCGATCGGGATGTGCATGATGGGCGGCGGCAGCGCCCCCCCGGAAGCGGATGACGCCGGCGGCATCGACGGTCAAGTGGCCGAGCCAGGCGACAGCAGCGCCGGCGACGACGCCGCGGGCGGCGACGACGGCGGGGACAACGGCGGCAGCGACTACGGGCCGACGATGTACAACAACGAAGGCGACGACGACGACTGCAAGTATCACGTCATCTGGACGTCGACAGACGTGAAGAAGGACGTCGGCGTCACGTTTCAGGTGAACGTCGTCCGACGGATGGACGGCCAGCCCGCCACGGGGGCCAACATCCAAGTGGAAGCGCTCCTGGGCACGACGCACCCGACGCCCACGCGTGACATTCCCAACCAGGAATCACCAGGGGGCAACTACAAGGTAGGCCCCTTCGTCCTCGACCAGTCGGGGCAGTGGACCGTGCGGTTTCATTTCTACGAAGAGTGCAACGACTCCGCGGATTCCCCGCACGGGCACGCTGCCTTCTTCGTCAACGTTCCGTGAGCGTCGCGCGGGAGGGCTGAGCCCTCAGCTCTGCACTCGGGCAGCGCGCCATCTATCAGGTGTTCTCGAACGCGCAGGTCTTCTCGAACGCGCAAATCCCGACAGTTATGTCGACAGAGCGATGAGACGTTGACAGAGCGATCCATGGAGATCGCGATGTCTCACCGGGGCATCGAGCTCCGCTGTCACGCCTGAGACGAGCAGCCGCGCGAGATCTTGTGGTGAGTATCCGTCGAAAGGCGTAGATCTCTCGCCATGCTTCCGGTGCGCGACCACTTGCCGACCCGCTCGACCGCGGTCGTCAACTACGTGCTGATCGCCCTCAACTTGGCGGCCTTCGGCATGGAGGCATGGTTCCTGTCGTCAGGACATGACGCCGAGGCGCTCAGTCGCAGATGGGCGCTGGTGCCCGCGCAGCTGGTGGCGAATCCGCTCGGCACTCTGCCGTCCCTCTTCACACACATGTTCCTGCACGGCAGCCTCATGCACGTCGGCGGCAACATGCTGTTTTTGTGGATCTTCGGCGACAACGTCGAGGACGCTCTCGGTCATGGGCGGTATGCGCTCTTTTACCTGCTGTGCGGAGTCGCAGCGGCGTTCGCCCAGGTCGCGGCCAGCCCCCACTCGACGGTGCCGATGCTGGGCGCGTCGGGCGCCATCGCCGGCGTCCTCGCCGCCTACGGGCTGCTCTATCCCAGGGCGCCCATCACCATCATCAACCCCATCCCCTTTCTCTGGCTGTTCTGGGGATTTTTCCTGCATGTCCCCGCCTGGTTCGTAATTCTGGAATTCTTTGGCGCCAATCTTTGGAACGCGCTCCAGCCTTCCAATCCAGCGGGCGGGGTGGCCTTCGCCGCCCACGTTGGAGGTTTCATCGCTGGGCTGTTGCTCCAGCGTCCGCTGCGCGCCCAGGCCCCCGTCAGCCACGATCGGTGGAATGGTGTGCTGGCGACACGCCGCCGGCGAACCTAGCGCGGGCGCACGCGGACGAGCCTGCGGAGAGGTGTCGGCGTCATGAAGCCAGGGTTGGCGTCGCTGTACGTCGCGAGCGAGTGGATCATCCGTCTCGGCATGCTGTGGTACGTGCCCCAACGCCGGGCAACCGCTGCGGCCCGGGCGTGGTTGGTGCTCATCTTCCTGGTGCCGTGGTTCGGGCTCGGCTGCTTCCTGATCGTCGGACGCATTCGGGTTCCGGAAAAGCGGCGCCAGCGCCAGCAGCGCGCCGCTGACCGCGTGCGCGCCGTGCTGGCCGCGATGAAGACAGCGGGCGGCGCGGCGCGCCCTGCGCTCGACGCCCGCGACGAACCGACGGCCGTTCTCGTCGAGCGACTGGGCGGTTTCGCGCCCATCGGCGGGAACCGGGTCGAGTTGCTGGTCGACTACGAAGGAATGGTCGACCGTCTGATCGCCGACATCGATGCGGCCCGGGCAGAGGTGCACCTGCTCTTCTACATCTTCGCCGCCGACGCGATTGGCCGCCGCGTGGCCGCCGCGATCGAGCGCGCAGCGGGGCGCGGGCTCAGCTGCCGGGTTCTCATGGACGCCCTCGGCTCGGCGCAGGGGCTGCGCAAGCTCGGTCCCGGCCTGCGCGCCGCCGGTGTCGACGTGGTGGCCGCGATGCCAGTCGGGCCGCTGCGCCGCAACCCCGCACGCGCCGATCTGCGCAATCACCGCAAGATCGCCGTCATCGATCGTGGCATCGGATACGTCGGCTCGCAGAACCTGGTCGGCGCCGAGTTCGTCCGCGGCTATCCCAACGAAGAGCTGATGGCCCGAGTCATGGGCCCGGTCGTCACCCAGCTCGACGCGCTGCTGTTGGCGGACCGATACGAGGAGACCGAGCAGTCGCTCACTCTCGAGGATGCGCAGACGTATCCGGAGCCGACCGGCACGGTAACCGCGCAGGTGCTACCGAGCGGCCCCCTCTACCCGCACGAGAACCCGCAGGCTCTCCTCTGCTCGCTCTTCCACGTCGCGAGCGAGCGTGTCGTCATCACGACGCCCTACTTTGTGCCCGACGAACCGTTCCTGGTGGCGCTGGAGACGGCCGCGGTGCGCGGCGCGGAGGTCCACCTCGTCGTTCCGGAGCACTCGAACAAGCCCATCACCCTGTGGGCGCAGCGCTCCCACTACGAGCGACTTCTGGAGGCCGGCGTGCGCATTCACCTTTATGCGTCGCGCTTCTTGCACGCGAAGCACGTGACGGTCGACGGACGAATCGCCGTGATCGGCTCCGTCAACATCGACATCCGGTCTTTTGCGCTGGATTCAGAGGTCAGCCTCCTGGTCTACGACCGTGCGGTCGTACAGGCGCTCGAGGCGATCCAAGCGCGCTACTTCGCCGGCAGCCGCGCGCTATCACGCGACGAATGGCGGCGGCGACCGGTGCTGGCGAAGATCGCCGAGAACACGGCGCGGCTGGCCGACAGTCTGCTTTGAAGCGCGCTGTTCGCCTTCAAATGGCGAACAGGCGCCGGCGGTGCTGCAGCGGCGACTCGCCCGTCCAGCGCCTGAAAGCGCGGTGGAACGCGGTCGGGTCGGTAAAGTGGAGGGCATACGCAATCTCGGTGATGCTGATGCTCGCGTTACCGAGGTGCTTGAGGGCAAGCTCGCGCCGGACATCGTCGACCATCCCCGAGTGCGTGGCCCCCTCGGCCGCCAGGTGTCGCTGCAAGGTGCGCGCGGGCACCCCGGTGGCCCGCGCCGTCGAGGACAGCGTCGGCAACTCGTCCAACATCTGGCGCGCGATGGCGCTCGAGACCCGGCCCAGCAGCGATCCCCGCGTCGGCAGCGACGTCAGCAACGCGTCCGCATAGCGTGCCAAGACCGCCTGCAGCTTGGCGTCGCTGCTTACCTGAGGCAGTGTCAGGACCGAAGCGTCCAAGCGAATTTCGGATTCCGGCGCGCCGAAGATCACCGGGGAACCGAACACCCGCGACGGCTCGCCGTCGTCGTCCGAGCGGGCGTGCTGAAATCGCACCTCCTCGGGGCGCCATGCGACTCCGCTCGATTGCCGACATCGCACGAATAAGAGCGTCAGCGTGAACTCGTCGTACTGGGGCGCGGTGACGGGCACCCGGCGGACGATGCGACCCCACAATGGCTCGACGATCAGGTGGAGGTTGCTGTGATCGTAAACCAGGCGAGCGTACCGGGTGAACCGCTGGATCGCGTCGCCGACGGTTGCTGGCGTTGACAGCATGTAGTCGAACAAATCGTACATTCCGGGCGCCAAGGAAAGCGCCACGTGCATGCCAAACCAACGATCGCCGGCGGCCGCCGCCGCGTCCTCCCACAGTGTTCGCACGCTGGCGTGGGGCAGCCGATACTCCAGAGACTCCAGCGCCTGCGGCCCGAGGTTCGCCGCGCGCAGCACCGGGACAGGATCCAGGCCGCGCGCCTGGAGCGCCGCAACCGCCGGCCTCGCCGCGACCGCCAACAGAGAGCCGACGCCGGCCGCCTTGGCGCCCACTGTCAGCATTTCTGTCGCCCCCGGCGATTCACCCAAAGCGCACAAAATATTAATTGGCGACTGCTGCAAAGTCACTCAGAACCCGACCGGAAAGGAGAGTCACTATGGACAGGATGCTGGTGATGATTTTTCGAACAGAAGCCGATGCTTATCGGGGCGCGACTGCTCTGCGAGAGCTTGACGCAGAGGGGAGCATTACGCTTTACAGCGCGGCAGTGATCGCCAAGGGGAGCGACGGGTCGGTCAGCGTGAAGCGGGCCGCAGAAGAGGGGCCGGCGGGAACCGCAGTTGGGCTCCTCACCGGCAGCTTGCTGGGACTGTTCGCTGGCCCGGTCGGGTTGGCCGTGGCCGTGGGTGCCGGCACGCTCGGTGGTCTTCTGTACGATCTGGCGCGGGTCGGCGTGAACGACAGCTTCCTCGACGAAGCCTCGCGACAACTGGAGCCCGGCAAGGTCGCGGTGGTCGCGGAGGCCTGGGAGGAGTGGGTCACCCCCGTCGATACCCGCATCGAAGAGGTGGGCGGCGTCGTATTGCGACGCGTACGCGGAGAGGTGATCGACTCGCAAATCGAACGCGACGTGAAGACCCTGCGCACGGAGCTGACCAGCTTGCGCGACGAGCAGTCGCGCGCGCTGAAAGAGCAGCGGGGCAAGCTGGACGCGAAGATCGCGCGCGCCAAGAGCGAGCTGTACGCGGCGCAGGACCGCGCGAAGGCCGCGCTCGATGCGGCGACACGCGAGGGGGAAGCCAAGCTCAGGCTACTCGAAGGGCGACTCGGCCAGGCCCGCGGCGACGTCAAGACCAAGATCGACGCCCGTATCAAGGCAACCCGCGCGGAGTATCAGCGGCGGAGCGAGCTCTTGCGGCAAGCGCTGGAGCTGGCGCGCCAGGCGGTGGAGGGATAGCGCCATGGAGACGCGATACTTCGACGTTCGTCAGCCCGTGCACACGGGCCGCTTCTTCGCGCTCGGGATCGCGCTCATCGTCTTCGGCACCATCGCGCTCACGATGCCGCTGCTGACCACGATCGCGACGGTGGTGTGGTACGGCGCGTTCGTGCTCGTGGCGGGCGTGTTCGAGACCGCCACCGTCTTCGGCGCGCGACGGTGGAGCGGCATCGTGCTCCATCTGCTCAGCGGCATTGCGGGCATCGTGCTCGGGGTGCTGCTGATGGCGCGCCCGGCGGCGGGCGCCGCGGGACTGACCCTGGCCGTGGCGGCGCTGTTCCTGGTCGCCGGTATCGCGCGCGTCGCGATGGCGATCGTCGTCCGCTTTCCGAGCTGGGGCTGGGCGCTGGCCAACGGGGTGGTGACGGCGCTGTTCGGAGCCTGGATCGCCGCTGGCTGGCCGGCCACGTCGTTGATCACGATCGGCACGCTGGTCGCGATCGAGATGATCATGCGCGGATGGAGCTGGATCATGCTCGCCACGCAGATGAAACGCGTGTCAAAGGCGGTAGAGGCGGGTTCGCCGCTGTTTTCACCCTCGACCTAACGAACGTGGCCGGCGCGGCCGGGGCGGCATCCATCGGCGGCGTCGCGTCCGCCCCCCCGCATCCTGGAAGGATGTGCCCGGTGCGGCAGCAGCGGCGGATCTTGTACAACACATAGATCGGGGGTTACGCTGGGGTTTGCTCCGCCGTGCCCGGGAATGATCTTGTACGACGCGCGAATCGGTCTTGTACAACCCGATCGGCTTCAGCTTTGCCGATGTTCGACCGATGGCTGCTGCAGCCGTGCAGCGCGCCAGGACTGGGCGAGTAGAATTGCCGCCGCTGCCCAATCAACAGCTGCTGGTGCTGCGCGTTTCGATCCTGACGGGGGTGACGATGTGCCTTTGCGCCGGCTTCATCGCCGGCCGGGTCACGTGGCGCCCCGAGACCGCGCCGGCCACGGCGTCTTGGCGATCGGCGACGCGGGCGGGCGCGGGACCCTGGGGAGAGCTGGAGTACATCCCCATCAAGATCGAGCCGCCGAAGGAGCTGCTCCCCCAGCTGGGCGGAGGGCCCGCGCGCTGGTTCTTCGAGGACCGTTCGCCAGAGCAGGTGGCGGCGCTGCTGGAAGGGGCCGGTGTCGAGCATCGAGTCGTCGTCGGCCTGAGCGGCACCGCCGAGCTGTGGAGCACCACCCCGGGAGGGACCTTCCTGGCGCCGCCGGTGGCGTTCATGATGAGCATCTCGCCGGCCGTCCGGACGTCCATCTACGCCGAGCTCGCCCGCTCGAGCCGGAATCGGCAGCAGCGGGATCCGATCCCGGTCTCGCCCGAGCTGGTCGAGTCCCTCGCTTCGCGCGGCCTCTCCGATTCCACCATCGCGCAGTTTCGCTCGCTGCTGTACGGAGCGGGGCCATGGCAGCTGTTCGCCGATTTCTCCACGGCATCGTCGCTCATCGCCGACGGCGGAGAGCGTGTCCGCTTCGCCCGCGCCATCCTCAGGGCCGACAGCTTCGTCGTGCGCCTGAAGCTGGACCCGAAGACCGACATCGATCGGATCCTTCGCTACTGGGATCCGACCGGGCACAGCGCCGCCGAGCGGCCCCTGCTGGACGCGCTGACGCGGGTGAAGGGCGGCGCCGACATCAACGTGCTGGCCTTTCTGGCCGCCATGCCCGGGCGATTTCTCAACCGCTATCCGGATCCGTCCGATCCCGTGGAGTCTCACGCCGACTGCTTCTGGACCGCGCTCAATTTCGGCGCCGAGCACGTCGACGGCCACGTCGACGATCCGGAGTACGTCGCGGCGTCGCTGCGGACCCGGTACCAGCCCACGGGCAAGCCGCCCACGCTGGGCGATCTGATCGTGCTGCTGGACGGCCGCGGCGCGCCGGTTCACGCGGCGGTCTACCTGGCAGACGATCTGGTGTTCACGAAGAACGGCTATGGCCTTCTTCATCCCTGGACCTTGATGAAGATGTCCACGATGGTGGATCTGTACCGGGCGCTGGTGGGGTCGGTCCGCGCGGTGACGGTCGCGTCCGTTGGCGCCGGGACCGAGGCGCACGCCGTATCGTCGGCAACGCCGCGCTGAACGACTGTCGCGCGGCCCGCCACTCCCTGACACACGATCGCCGCGCAACTGGATCGGTCGGTTGCCGGGTTTTGGCGAAACCGTGACGTGCGGCCGAGGCGCGACCGACTAGAGTCAGCGCCGCGCCAGCCGGTCGCGAGGCCCCGCGGGCGCGGTCGCGAACCCAATAGCAAGGAGGCGGGTCGATGAACGGGCGCAGGTGTCCTGTTTCCCTCAAGAGCGCGGTGCTGGGTCTGTCTTTGTTCGCATCGGGGCGCGCGCTGGCGGATGCGCCGGGCATGCGGCCCCAGCAGCTGGCCACCGGTCAATTCATCACGCCGACGGCGGCGCGCGGTTCGGTGCAGCAGCTGCTGAACCCGGGGCTGCCGGCGTACCCGAACTTCATCGCCGGCGAGGCGGTTCGGTCGCAGCTCTCGCCGGACGGGCGGACGCTGGTCGTTCTGTGCGCCGGTCAGAACTCGCTGTACAAGCCGGACGGCACGCTCGACGTCGCGAGCTCGACGCAGTTTCTCTTCTTCTTCGACGTCGGCGGCGCGCACAACGCGGCGCCGCTGCTGAAGCAGGTCATCCAGCAGACCAACGCGCACGTGGGCCTGGCCTTCTCGCCCGACGGCGGGACGCTGTACGCCGCCGGCGGCCGCGACGACGCCATCTATGCCTATACGCAGACCGACGGCACCTGGGCGCAAAGCACGGTCATCGGCCTCGGCCACGCCGGCAAGGGAATTGGCGTGGGCGTGAACCCGAACGCCGGCGGCCTGGCTCTGTCCGCCGACGGGCACACGCTGGTGGTCGTCAACAACTACAACGATTCGATCAGCGTGGTCGACGCCGCCACCGCCACGGTTCGGTATGAACACGATCTGCGCCCGTTCTTCCCCGGCAACGAAGGCACCACCGGCGGCGTGGGCGGCACGTTCCCGTTCGCCGTGGTGGTCAAGGGCAACGGCACCGCGTACGTGTCGTCGGATCGCGACCGCGAGGTGGTGGTCGTCGACGTCAGCGCGCCGACGGCGGGCAAGCTGGTCAAGCGCATCCACCTGGACGGCAACGCGCTGGGCATGACCCTGAGCGCATCGGGCAGCCAGCTGTTCGTGGCCCAGGACAACGCCGACCAGGTGGCGGTCATCGAGACGGCGACCAACGAGGTGGTGGCCAAGATCGACGCGCGCGCGCCGGGCTGGCTGATGCCGCCGTCGCGCGGCGGCGACGGTGACGACCGCGAGGACCGGCACGCGGGGGCCGCGCACCTGACCGGCGCCGCGACGTTCTCCGTGACCCTGTCACCGGACGGCCGCACGCTGTACGCGGTGAACGCCGGCGCCAACGACATCGCGGTGATTCCCCTGTTCGGCGAGGATCGCTACCGCGTGGCGGGCCTGATCCCGACGTCCTACGAACCGCACGACATCACCTTCAGCCACGACGGCCGCTCGATGTACATCATCAACGGCAAGAGCGTCACCGGCCCCAACCCGGGCCACCTGTCCAGCAACACGGCGTCGATCACGTCGTTCATGTACCCGGGAGGCAACGCCGCCGCCGCGGCCGCCGCGCGCGGCACCAACCAGTACCAGTTCCAGCTGGAGCGGGCGTCGCTGGTCAGCGCGCCGGTGCCCGAGGCGGGGGAGCTGGAACGCCTGACCCGCGTGGCCGCGGCCAACAACTTCTATGACCGCGAACAGAGCGGCGATGAGCGCCGGACGATGGCTTTCCTGCGGCGCCACATCAAGCACGTCATCTACATCGTGAAAGAGAACCGCACGTTCGATCAGATCCTGGGCGATCTGACCAACGGCGCCAGCGCCGACGATTCGCTGGTTCAGTTCGACAAGACGCTGACGCCGAACTTTCATCGCCTGTCGCAGCAGTTCGTCACGCTGGACAACTTCACCGACCCGGGCGACGGCAGCATGGACGGCTGGTCGTGGAGCCTGCAGGGGCGCGTAACCAACACCGAGACCATCACGCAGCAGATCAACTACGCGTTCGTCAACCGCGGCCTGTCGTACGAGTCGGAGGGGGCGAACCGCGGCGTGCCCGTGAACCTGCCGACGGTGGCGGCGCGCGACGCGGTGGCGGGCGTGGCCGGCACGATGAACTACTCGGCGGCGACGGCGGGCCTGCCCGGCGGCACGGACAACGTGCTGACCGGCGTCGGCAACCACGCCTCGACCGATGCGCCGTTCGGCATCCAGGGCGGATACATCTTCGACGCCGTGCTGAAGGCGGGCGGGACCGTGCGCAACTACGGCTTCCTGGTGAACAACATCGGCAGCATCGGCACCAAGGCCAGCCCCGTCGTCGATCCGTTCGGGGCCGGCGTCATCCAGGTGGGACCGCTGGATCCCGCGCTGGCGCCGCTGACCGACGTCTACTTCCGCGGATACGACCAGAACTACCCCGATCTGTGGCGGTACAACGAATGGAAGCGTGAGTTCGACCAGTACGTGGCGAACGGCAAGCTGCCGAGCCTGTCGCTGGTCCGCTTCAGCCACGATCACATGGGCAGCTTCGGCTCCGCGCTCGGCGGTGTGAACACGCCGGAGACGCAGCAAGCGGACGACGATCTGGCTGTCGGGCGTCTGGTCGAGACCGTGGCGCACAGCCCCTACGGCGCCGACACGCTGATCATCGTGACCGAGGACGACTGCCAGGACGGCCCCGACCACGTCGATTCGCACCGAGCCACCGCCTATGTGGTGGGCGCCTTCGTCAAGCAGGGCGCCGTCGTCAGCGCGCACTACAGCCAGGTGAACGCGCTGCGCACCATCGAGGACGTGCTCGGCACGCCGCACATCAACCTCAACACCGCCTTCCAGCGGCCGATGGCCGACGTGTTCGACATCCGGTCGTCGGGCGCGTGGAGCTATGTCGCCGAGGCGTCGACGGTGCTGGCGGGGACGATGGTGGCGCGCGCGGGCGGGGGGCTGGGGGTCAAGTTCGCGGCGGGGCCGGTGGTGCGGCCGCGGCACGGCGCGCGTTACTGGGCGCGGGTGACGGCGGGGCTGGATTTCGACGACGCCGACCGCGTGCCGCCCGGGCGTTTCAACCGCATCCTGTGGCGCGGGCTGAAACCCGGCAAGCCGTACCCGCAGCGCATAAGCGGGACGGTCGCGGAGGCCGAGCGCGGGCGCCGTTCCGATCGCTGACGCCCGGACAGCTTCGCGGGTATTCTCCGGGGCGATGTCGCCCAGGACGCGCTACCACGTCGTCAGCAAGATCGCCCGCGGCGGGATGGCGGAGATCTTCCTGGCCCTGCAGCAGGGCGAGGAGGGGTTCCAGAAGCCCGTGGTGTTGAAGCGCATCCTGCCCACGCTGGCCGCCGATCCGAAGTTCGTGCGCATGCTGGTCGACGAGGCGCACATCGCCTCGACGCTGAACCACAGCAACCTGGTGCAGGTGCTGGATCTGGGCCGGGTGGGCGACCAGTACTTCCTGGTGCTGGAGTTCGTCGACGGCTGGAACCTGGAGCAGATCCGGCGCCGCGCCCGCGACGCGAAGCTGAAGCTGCCGACGCCGCTGGCCCTGACGATCGTCAGCGCCCTCTGCCGGGGCCTGGCCTACGTCCACACGCGCGAGCGCGACGGGCGGTTGCTGGGGATCGTCCACCGGGACGTGACGCCGCAGAACGTGCTCATCAGCCAGCACGGGGAGGTGAAGCTGGCCGACTTCGGCATCGCGAAGGCCGTCGGCAAGAGCGAGAAGTCAGCCACGGGCGTCATCAAGGGCAAGTTCGCGTACATGTCGCCCGAGCAGACGCACGCCCGGCCGATCGACGCTCGCTCGGATCTGTTCTCCGTGGGCGCCGTGCTCTACTTGCTCACGACCGGACGCAAGCCGTTCGACGGGCCGACCGACGCGGACGTCATCATGCAGGTGCGACGCGCGCGGCCCGAGAAGCCGTCGATGATCGTCCGCGACATGAACCAGGACGTCGAGCGGCTGATCAACCGCGCCCTGCGCGCCGACCCCGACAAGCGCTGGCAGACCGCCGAGCAGATGGCGGATCGGATCGACGCCATCCTCGTGAAGATGGGGCAACCGAGCGGGCCCGCGCCCCTCAAGCGCTGGCTGGAGACGCTGAGCGCGCGCGATGGCGCCAAGCCGCCCGTCCCCGCGCCGACGGGCGCGCCCCCCGACCCCAGCATCGCCATCGATCTCGGCAGCCTGGACATCGAGCTCGAAGAGATCGCGGCGACCGACATCGACCAGGACGAGGGCAGCGGCGACGAGACGAGCCCCGCCCGCACGCGCGCCGAGGCCACGGCGTACAACCAGCCCACGCGCGAGGACGCGTCGCAAGCCGCGCAGCTGGCCAGCGCCACGCGGACCGCCGGGCCGACGAAGGTGATCGTCGCCATGCCCAGCGTCGGCGCGCGCTTCAAGAGATGGCTGCGGCGGATGCTGATTCGCGCGGCGCTGATCCTGGCGGTGCTGGGTGGTGCGTCCTACTTCGCCTGGCCGCACTTGCCGGCCTCGGTCCGGGCCCGCGTCGACACCTGGATCAGGCGCCTGCCCCCGCCGCTGGGATCGGGGCAGGGCACCCGCTAGCTCATCCAGCGCGAGACGGAATAGAAGATCTCGCCGAGGCCCACGGTGAAGAGGACGTCGCCGTAGAGGGCGTGCTCGAGCGCCACCAGCGCCGTCGAGCGCGTGCGCTCGTAGGTCCAGGAGAACAGAAGGCCCACGATCGTCGCCAGCCCGACGGCGACCAGGTTGTTGACCGCGATGTGCGCCCAGCCGAACAGCGCCGCGCTGGCCGCCACGCGCGCGCCGGCGCGCGGGAACAGGCGGCCATAGCGATGAAAGAAGAAGGTGCGATAGAGCACCTCCTGCGCGTAAGCCGAGATCGGATAGAGAATCATCACGGCTGCCCAGGCGACCGGCCGCGTCCGCGGCAACCGGAACAGCGCCGCCGGAGCGTGCCACGCCACGAACGCCAGCATGGCCACCCCCGCCAGCGCCGCGCGCGCCAGCACACGCCCGAGCGCGCCGCGCGCCCGCGACCAGCCCCACAGCCCGCCGGGCGCGAACGTCGCATCCGCGCGCAGGAGCATCATCGCCAGCATGCCGCCGCCGAGGATGCCGAGGCTGACCGCCCAGCGCGGCGCCAGCGCCAGCAGCGCGGGCCCGAGCCCGAAGATCGCGACCAGCTCGCCCGCGCGCCTGGAATTCGCCGGTTCGCTTTGCGCGGCCTGCATTCCCCCGCACTCTACCGCCGACGAGCGCCGGCCAGCGCCGATGCGAGCGCGCTATCGCGGGTTTTTCGATCGCCGCCGCGGCCTGCGCACGGCGCGGATCCGGCCGCTCTCGCCGCCGCCCGCGTAGAAGAGGTCGCCGCGATCCGCCTCCAGTCCGCTCACCATCGTCCCCTCGGGCATGGTCAGCCGGTTCAGCACCTCGCCGCTGTCGGGGTCGACGCGCCGGATGTCGGCGTCGTCCCCCTCCCAGGTCCCGTGCCACAGCTCGCCGTCGGCCCAGGTCACGCCGGTGACGAAGCGGTTCGACTGGATGGTGCGCAGGATGGCGCCCGTGCCCGGATCGATCTGGTGGATCCGGCGGTCGCGATATTGCCCCACCCACAACGTCCCCTCGGCCCAGGCCAGCCCCGAGTCGCGGCCGCCTCCCGGGGCCGGGATGGTCGACACGATCTCGCCGGTCGCCGGATCGATCTTCAGGATGCGATCGTCCGCGATCTGGAACAGGTGGCGGCCGTCGAAGGCCGTGCCGGCGTCGCAGGCGACGTTCAGCGAGCGCGCCAGCTTGCCGCTCGCCGGTTCGAACGCCTGCAGCTTCTCGCCGGCGGCGAACCAGACCAGGCGGCCGTCGAACGTGACGCCGTGGACGTGTGGCGCGTCCGGGAACGGCCCGTACTCGCGCACGATCCGCGCCGGCTCGCCACGCGCGCTGTCCTCGTCTTTCATCGACGGCTCCTTGGTGTCCTTCACCCCATCACTGCTATCCGAATCCACCCGCGATGGGGAGCAACAATGGCGTCGCGAATCCGGCCACGGGCGCCGAGAGCCAGCGCTGGGCGCGGCCGCCGCCGAGCGCGCGCACCTGGCCGGCCTGCTCCAGCGCGACCAGCGCCCGCTGCACCGTGCGCTGGCTGGATCCCAGCGCCATCGCCAGCGCCGACGTCGACCAGGCCTCGCCGTCGGCGAGCAGCGCCAGGACGGCGGCGTCGGGGCTGTCGATGGGCGGGGCCAGCACGCGCACCTGGCCCGGCGCGCGCGTCGCGAGCGCGAAGCCCGACGCCGTGGCGCGGACGTCGCCGAGCGGCCGCAGCTCGTGGCGCAGGCGTCCCACCTCGACGCGCAGGCGGGCGCGGTGCGAGGGGTTCGTCCGGCGCGCGCCGAACGCGCGCGCGATCAGGTCGTCGCGCGCTGCCCCGGCCGGCCAGGCTTCCGCCAGCGCGCGCAGCAGCGCGAACAGCACCGGCCGGCGCGCCAGCCGCACGACCCGATCGCCCCGGCGCGCCGCCCGCCGGCAACCGTCGATGACCAGATCGCGCGAGGCCAGCACCGCCTCGACCTCCGCCACGT
>DATKEU010000142.1:0-14232 GCA_035544495.1 Polyangia bacterium
GCGCGCGCCGCCTGGCCGCCAGCACCAGCCGCGCGTACCGGCTGGGACACGGCGCTGGTGGGCGTGGTGATCGCGTCGGCGGGCCTCGCGGAGACGAGCTGGATCGACGTCAGCGCCGGCGACGGCAGCGGCAACGCCAGCGGCGACGTTCACGTTCGCCAGCACCTGGACGCCGGCGCGCGCGGCCTGCGCTGGGTGAACATCAGCCCGCTGCGCGCGGCGCTGATCGGCGGCGCGGCGCTGACCTTCGAGACCCACGCCGCCACGCTGGGTCCGGGTGCCGTCACCGTGCGCCTGTTCTGGAACGGCGTCGCCCTGGAACGCCCGTTGCTGGTCCTGGCCCCGCACCCCGACGACGCCGAGATCGCGGCGTTCGGTCTTTACGCCCAGGCGCGCGCCGCCACCATCGTCACCGTCACCGCCGGCAACGCCGGCGACGCCAACTACCGCGACGACGTGCCCGACCCCGCCGAGCAGTACGCCTGGAAGGGCACCTTGCGCGCAATGGACAGCGTGACCGTCCCCTGGCAGGGCGGCGTGCCCCCCGGGCGCTGCTTCAACCTCGGCTATTTCGACGCCCGCCTGCAGGCGATGCACGACAAGCCGCTCGCCGTCGTCCCCGAGCTGTACGGCCCCAACGGCGACGTCGCCCGCTATCGCCGCGTGAACCTGTCGACGCTGCTGCCCCGGAAGTCGCGCACCGCCACCTGGGCGCACCTGGTGGAAGATCTCCGGCGGATCCTGGTCAAGGTTCGCCCGGCCACCATCGTCATGCCGCACCCGATCCTGGACAGCCACCCCGATCACCAGTTCGTCGCCGTCGCCGCCGCCGAGGCGCTGGCGACCTGGCGCGCCCCCGTCACGCTGCTGCTTTACACCAACCACGCCGCCGAGAACCTGTACCCGTACGGCCCGGCCGACACCGACGTCGGGCTGCCGCCTCTTCAGGCGCGCGATCTCGACGTGCAGCGCGTGTACTCGCACCCGGTCGATCGCGAGCTGCGGCGGCGCAAGCTGTACGCGCTGGAGGCGATGCACGATCTCCGCCTCTCGCCGGCGGAGCAGTCGTGCCCGCCGGGCGCGCGCCGGCCCGACTACCCGCGCATCCCCGAGGTCGACTACTTCCGTCGCGCACCGCGCCCCGAAGAGCTGTTCTTCGCCTACGA
Source organism: Polyangia bacterium (assembly GCA_035544495.1). Classification (GTDB taxonomy): domain Bacteria; phylum Myxococcota_A; class Polyangia; order Fen-1088; family Fen-1088; genus DATKEU01. The sequence goes on from DATKEU010000142.1 coordinate 1,167, forward strand.
CCGGCGCGGCCTGGCCGACCTGGTGCGCGATTTCCTGGCCCACCCGCCGCCGCCCGACGAGCCGTGAGGGACCGACGCGCGCGCTACGCCGACTCGGGTAATGCCGGGCGTGCCGTGTGCAGGTTGATCGCCGCCGCCAGCCGCTGCTCCTCGCCCGCCGGGAACTTGCGAAAGCGCAGGCGCAACAGAAACGGACCGGCGTCGCCGCTCGCGGCGGCGTTGCCCTCGACGCGGCGGCAATCCAGCACCGTCGCCTCGATCCCCTGATGGCGCTGGTCCGCGAACGCGAACGCGACCATGCCGACGGTGGCCGCGTTCAGCGGCGCGGCGATGCGCGCCGCCAGCCCGCCGAGGCTGACGTCGACCAGGGTCCCGGTCGTCTCCACCACCGGCACGCCGGGTTTGGCCGCCGGCCGGAACCAGACCCCGCCGCGCACGCCCACGCGCACGAACTCGCGCAGCTGCTCGCGCACGGGCGACTCGTCGTGAGCCAGCACCAGCCGCTGCTGCCCGTCGACGAAGCGCGCTTCCAGCACGCGGCAGGTGAGCAGGTAACGCGCGTCGTGCGCCCGCACCACCGACGCCTCGAAGACCGCGCCCGCCCCCGTGCGCGCGCCGGTCCGCGGGGCGACCGACCAGAACGCCTCGTTGACCTCGACCACCGTGGCCGGCGCGCCGCCGATCTCGACCGGGGCCCCGACGGCCAGCTCGCGCGTGGTCAGCAGCGGAAAATGGCCCGGCAGCTCGGCGAACCCGAATGCCTGGCGCAGCCGCCGCGTCCGGGCGAAGACGTCGTTGTCGCGCACCGCCAGCGCCGGCCGCTGCTCTTGCAGCGCCGCCGCCGTGGCGCGCTCGAAGACCTCGAGGCGCGTCCCCACCTCCAGCGGCGGCTCGCCCGCCAGCGCCGCCAGCGCATCGAGCATCTCCACGTCGTCGACGGTCAGGTGATGCCGCGCGATGAAGCGGCGCAGATCCTCCGTCCGGGCCCGCGCGCGGAGGTGCCGCCGCCGCACCAGCCACAACAGCGCCGCCGCCAGCAACAGCACCAGCCCGGCCAGCAGGGCCCCACCGCCGCTGTCGTCGGGCCGAAAGGCCTCGCGCAGGCCCAGGAAGAAGGAATCGACGGGTTTCATCCGAAGGCGCGCGCGGCGCGCCAGTCACCTATTATCCTGCGCGCGCGCCGCCGCCGGCGCAAAAACGATCTCAACGCGCCAGCGTCGGCGGCGCCGGCGTCGCCCGGCGATGGCGCGGCGGCAGCTGCAGCACGACGATGGTGGCGTCCGCCCCCGCCAGCGCCTCCGCGCCCAGCAGACAGTCGCAGATCTGCTCGATCCCGTGCGGCGCCGCCGCCAGCCGGCGCAGAAGCGCGCGCTCGCCCAGGAGATCGCTGGGGCTGGCCAGGCGATCGGTGATCCCGTCGGTGGCCAGCACCAGAGCGTCCTCGGGGTGAACGTCCAGCGCCGTCTCCTGGTACGCCTGTCCCGGCAGGATCCCGAGGGCCAGGCCGGCGCGGTTGGCCAGGCTCTCGACGCCGCCGTTGGCGCGCTTGACGAACGGGCCCAGGTGCCCGGCGCTGGCCACCTCGGCGCGTCCCAAGCGCACGTCGATCCGCGCGCACACGGCGGTGACGAAGCGATCGGGTGCCTTCCGGGTAATCAGCCATTCGTTGACCGCCGACAGGATCGCCGCCGGCGCTTCCGCGCGCGCCAGGTGCTGGCGAAGGATCCAGCGGATGTCCGAGACATGCGCGGCGGCCCCCGGTCCGTTGCCGCACACATCGGCCATCACCGTGGTGACCCGATCATCGCGGTGCTGGAACACTTCGAAGAAATCGCCGCCACGACCCGCCACCGCGCGCTGCTTCGACGCCACCCGCAAGCGCGACCAGGTCGGCAGGTGGAGAAGCCCGCTCGTGCGCGAAACCACGCCGTTCCCTGGCGAGGAACCAGCCTGCCTATCATTGGTTCCTACATATTTAGTAATCGACATTACTAAATATGTATAGCACGAACTGCGCCAGGCCGCGTCGCCACCGGGCACCGCATGACGCGAGGGTTCTTGCAATTCGCGGGCGCAAATACCGTTGCCCGGGCGTCCACTTGTTGCGCCCGGGGCAACGGATCGGGAAGCTCGAAACCTCTCGGACGGGCTCCGAGCCTCCCTGACGAACCCCGGCCGGCGAACCGGCGAACCCGACCTTCGTTCCGCGCGCCTAGTCCCGCCGGGCGATCACCGCTCCTCGGCGCGCGCGCTCAATGGTGGTCGTGTCCCCGGTCGTGATCGTGGTCGTGGTCGTGGTCGCGATCGTGGTCGTGATCGCGATCGTGGTCGTGATGGCCGCGGCCGCGCTCCTGGTCGCGCTCGTGCTCCTCGTGCCACTCGCCGGGGTGCCAGACGTGGCGGGGGCCGTCGTCGTCCCAGTGGCCGGAATGCCAGCGCGCGCCGGGACGGGCAGTCTCCCAGCGCCCTTCCACCCAGACGTATCGGCCGTCGCGCCACTCGTGCGCGCCCGGGATCCAGATGAAGCCTGGACGCGGCGCCGGCGTCACCTCCACGATCGGCGCCGGCGGCGTGGGCGGCGTCGCCTCGACGACGATCGACGCGCCGCCGGGGCCCTCCGGCAACCACTCGCCATCGATCCAGACGTAGTGATCGGACTGCCACTCCCAGCGCCCGGGATGGAAGCGACGGCCGGGCCGCTCGCGCACCCAGTATCCCGGCGTCCAGGCCCAGCCGTGATGGCGCCACGTATGGTGCCCTGGTACCCAGACGAAGCCCGGACGAGCGGTCACGGTCTCGACCACCTGCGCCGGCGGGGCCTGCGCCGGGTAGCCGCGCCACTCGTTCGCGGGCGCGGGCGCCGGCGCGGGGGGCGGCGGCATCGGCGTGCCCCGCCAGGCGTTCGCTTGCGCCAGAAAAACCGGCGCCCGTGGCGGCGCGTCCGCCGGGTGCGCCGCGGACGCCACCGTGCAAGACCAAAGCAGGAACGACATGGGGGAGGGCATCATGGCTTCGTCCTTTCCTCGCTTTCGCGCGCCACAGGCGCCTTGTTTCTTCGACGGGGATGCAGCCCGGGCGATTCAATGCGCTGCCCGGCCGCGCCACTTTGCCTCATTTTCGCGCCGCCGTCACAACCGTTCCAGCAGGCGTTCGATGCGCAGGCTGGCTCCCAGGCTCGAGACCTGGTGCGCGTGATCCATGGCGGCGAACAGATTGCTCTGCTCGATCTCCAGCAAGTCGGGCCGCCGTTCCAGGAGACGGGCGTAGTGCGCGAAGAAGCGCGCCTGCGAGAAACGCGTCCGCCGCGCCACCGCCCGCCGCACCACCGCGTGCAGCGCATAGCGATCTTTCAACGGTTCTTGTACAAGACGCCAGCGGCGCAGCCGGCGCAAGAAGCCGGCCGCCTGCGCGCCCGCGCCGCTGAGCACGCGCAACGACGGCGCGCCGATATGGTCACCCTGTCCGTGGGCCAGCACCGCCATCATGCGCCGCGCGCCCGCCGGCAGGCGCGTCCAGGCCCAGTCGACGAGCAGGCGTACCTCGACCACGTCGTCTTCGTCGTCCATGACGGCGACGCGCTCCGCCCCGCGCTCCAGCAACCACCGCCGCAAGCGATTCGCGGCGACCGCGCGGCTGCCGACCAGCGCATCGGCGATGTCCAGCGCCAGCGGATTCCAGCGCAGCAGGGCCGTCAGGCCGGCGACGCGCGGGAACGCCGGCCGCGCGCCCATCGCCAGCGGCGCCACCACGGGAAAGATCGACACGCCCGACAGCAGGCAGCGCCGGGCGGTCAAAAGCCAGGTGACCGGACAGCCGCGCAGCGTTTCCAGAAGGCGCGCCATCGCTCGATCGTTCTCGTGATTGTCGAGGACGATGAACGTGCGCGCCCGCGTCGCCAGCGTGGCGCGCAGGCCGCAGCCGTCGCTGGCGCGCGGGGCGCCGAAGTGCAGGGCCAGCATCTCGAGCAGCGTGCGGTGATCCCAGACGCCGGCGCGAAACCAGTGAATGCCGCCGGGGTGGTGGCGCGCCACCCGGTGGCCGAGCGCGCACGCCAGCAGCGACTTCCCCGTGCCGCCGCCCCCGAGAAGCACAATCGGCGCGTCCGGCGCCCGGCGCAGCGCCGCCGCCAGCGCGCGCAGCTCGTGCTGGCGTCCCTTGATCGCGGCCGGCGGCGGCGGGAACGAGGTCACCGCGACCGCCCGCGCGCGGGCCCGCGCCGAACGCGACGGGCGGCCCGCCGCCCTGACTCCGCCCGCGTCTGCTACCATGCGCCGCACGCCATGTTGAAGCACAACACCTACTTCGAAGGCAAAGTCCAGAGCATCGGCTTCGAGCGCCTCGGCCGCCTCATGACCGCGGGCGTGGTCGCTCCCGGCGAGTACCACTTCGGCACCGACGCGCCCGAGCGCATGACCGTCACCAGCGGCGAACTGTGGGCACGCCTGCCCGGCAGCAGCGACTTCCGCGCCTACCCTGCCGGCACCGTCTTCGAGATCGCGGGCCAAAGCGGGTTCGACGTCCGCGCCGCCGAACCCGCCGCTTACCTGTGCGAGTTCCTGTAACGAAGACAGCGGCTACTGCGGCAGCTTGTATCCGCGCCAGACCCAGCGCATCGCTTCGACAATCGTCTGCATCTGCACCTTGCCGTCGTTGTGTCCGGCGCCGAGCGCGTGATCGTAGTGGTAGTGATAGCCACGCAGCTTCAGCGCGGCCGCCGTGCGCTGGTTGGCGAGATCGAAGTTGCGGTAGGTTTCGGGGCCGCCACCGGCGCCGAGATCACCGGTCGCTGATTCGTGCCAGATGCGGATCGGGCGGTTGTTCTTGGTGTTCCACGCGCAGCCTTGCACCGCCTCGCACTTCGCTTGCGTCAGCGGCGTGTCGCACGGCCCAGGGCTGCTGTCGCCCGTGAAGCCCGCCGCCGGTTCGCAGCTGTTCACGACCAGACCGTTCGGCGCCGCCATGCTGTATGGATCGATGTCGTGGTAAATCCAGCAGCCATGCGGGAACGGTGATCCCACCGGCACCTGGTTCACCAGCGTCGGCGACCAGCCGATCATGCGGCGGAACAGATCGGGGTGCCACCACACCATCGAGAACGCGCATGCGCCCCCCGAGCTGCCGCCCATGGTGAGGTGACCGTTCGGATCGTCGGTGATCTTGAGATCGATGTTGAGCTGCGTCTTCGCCTGCATGATCGTCGCCGGCACGACCTCTTTGATGACCCACTCGGCGTAGAGTCCCGAGACGGTGTCGTATTCAAGGCCGCGCTCGTTGCCCACCGAATCGCCGCCGCCGTTGGCGACGCGGATGAGGACGATGACCGGAATCTCACTCTTGGCGACGAGATTGTCGATGACGGCGGGCAGATAGTTTCCGCCCTGCGCATCCTGCGTGACCATCAGCGCCGCCGGGTGAGCCGGGTCGTACTGCATCGGCACGTGCACGGAGATGGGCCGGTTCGCGATGGCGTTCTTTTGTCCGGCGCCCGTGTAGTACTTGCTTCCGGCAAGCGGAAGCATGAAGGCGAAATCTTTTCCCGCCGGCGCGTCCGCCGCGCGCTGGGTGAGCGGATCGGGGGTGTAGGCCGGTCCAATGGTGCGGTCACCGTCGCCTTCGCTGCTGACCTCCGGCAGTCCGCCGCCCATCCCGCCGGGCGCCGGCATCCCGCCCGAGCCGGCGTCGGAGGGCGCGCCGCCCTGACCGCCACTGCCCACGGGCTCGCCGCCGCCGCTGCCGCCAGGCTGCGCGGCGTCCGTGCCCTGGCCGCCGGTGCCACCGTTCGATCCGCCCGTTCCGCTCCCGCCCCCGCTGCCGGAACCACTGTTCGGGACGCTCGCGCTGCCACACCCGGCGCCGAGCAGGGCCGTGGCAAGCAAAGCACCACACACAAAAGAGCGAGTCATGAGATCCTCCAGAGGCTCGAGCTCTGAAGGCCCACAATGAGGGAGGAGGACAGCCCCCGTCAAAGGCAAATCCGCGGCGCGGGGGCCAGTGCCGCCCGCGGCGGTCGCCAAATTCCCGTAACCGGCGAAGATTGCGCTGATCTTGCACCCGGCCCAGCCGGATGGGGTCAAACGCACTTACGAGGCGGCGGCGACCTTCGCGACCGGCGCCAGATGGTCAGCGGGGCGATCGTTGCCGATCGGCGCGCGCGTCAGGCCTTCGCGGACCGTGCCCTTGCCCAGCACGCGATCCAGGTTCAAAAGCTTCAGCACCGCCAGTGGCTGCTGGTTGGCCCCCGAGACGGCGAACGAGGTGTCGTTGGCGCGCGCCTTCTTGTAAATAGCGACCAGAGCGCCAACGCCGCAGCTGTCGATCAATCGCAGTCGCGACAGATCGACGACCACGCGCTTCGACCGCTCAGCGACCACCGCCTCCAGCGACGGTCGCACCTCGGAGACGGTCACCGCATCGAGGACGCCCTCGATGAACACCCGCGTCTCGCCACCATTCTCCGTCCGCCCCACCACGATTTCCATGCTGCACCTCATCTTGCCCTACTATGAACGACCAACGGTCTTCATTATTCCCAAGCAGAATTTAGTAACGGATCGGCCGTCCCGCCAGAGGCGTCGGGCGGGTTTCGCCTTGGAATCAAGCGGTCGCGAAGCCCCGGCGCGCAGCGCGCCCCGACACGCTCACCACTTGTTCATCCAGGTATTGCGATCGGAATCCGATGCCGCCTGGCGCCCTTTGGTTCGCGCCGCGGCGCCCCGGCCACGCGCGGCAGCGCTGCTGGCGAACCGCCGCGCGTTCTGCTTGGACGGCCGCGCCGACTCCCCGTCCGCCGCAGACGGGCGCGCGTGCGCGGGCTCCCCGGTGCCGGCTGCGGCCGCGGGGGTCTTGTCCGCCGCCGCCGGCCGCGCCGGGGCCGCCGCTGCCCCGGTCGGCGCTGGCGGCGCTGACGGCGCGGCCGGGACCGGCGCGGAAGGTACGCCGGCGCGTGATCGGGCGATCGGCAACTTGCCCATGGTGGTGGCTGGACGCGGCGAGGCGCCGCCGTCAGCCGAAACGCCCCCCACGCGCAGGGCTGACACCCACCCGACCCCGATGCCGACGGCGATCGCCAGCGACACCCACAGGCCCCAGCGGCGGGAGCCCACGGGCTCGGTCGCGCCCGACAGCGAAGCCACCACCGGCGACGGCGTCAGGCCGCCCGTTGACAGCGGCAGGCCACGCACCGTCGTCGGCAACTGGCGCAGCGCCGCCCGCAGGTCGGCCATGGACGCGAATCGCTCCTCGGGTCTCTTGGCCAGGGCGCGCAGCGCGATCGCTTCCAGCTGCGCCGGGATTTCCGGATAAAGCTCGCGCGGCGCCGCCGGGATCTTCACCACGTGCATCATCATCACGTCGATCTGGGCGTCGCCGACGAAAGGCGGCCTGCCACACAGCACCTGATAAAGGATGGCGCCGAGGGCGTAGATATCGGTCCGATGATCGACGCTGGTGCCCCGGCACTGTTCCGGCGACATGTAATGGGGCGTGCCCAGCACCACGCCGGTCGTGCGCACGGAATCGCCCAGGCCCGGGCCCTCTAATTTGGCAATTCCAAAATCCACGACCTTCACCCGGTCGGCGCCGGGCGTCGTCGGGTCGGGGATCAAGAAGAGGTTGTCGGGCTTGAGATCGCGGTGGATGATCCCGGCGGCGTGCGCCGCCTCCAGGGCCGAGGCCGCCTGATCGAGAATGCGAACCGCTTCCGGCGGCGGCAGGCGCATCACGCGCGTCAGTCGCTGCTGCAGGGTCTCGCCCTCCAGGAATTCCATCATCAGGTAAGGCGGTCCATCGGGCAGGTACCCGACGTCGATGATCTCGACGATGTTGGGGTGGTGGATCGCGTTGGCGGCGCGGGCTTCGTTCACGAAGCGCGTCACCATGCTCGTGTCTTCCAGATAAATGCCACGCAGCACCTTGATGGCCGCGCGGCGCCCCATGAAGGGATGCTCGGCCAGGTACACCTTGCCCATGCCGCCTTCCGCCAGGACGGACTTGATCTCGTAGTTGTTGATGACCCGTCCGATCACGGAGTGAGTGCCGGACGGATCGGCGGGGGCGGTCACACAACAGAGTCTAAAGGGAATCGAGCCGATTTCCCCCAATCAATCCGCCTGCCGGCGGCCGCCGCTTGGCCATGCCGCCATGCGATGCGATCAGGCGGGGGCAGAACCGACTTCGTAGAGGCGCTCTATCTCCAGCGCGAAACGCTGAATGATCGGGCGGCGTTTCAATTTCAGCGATGGTGTGAGGAGGTGGTTAGACAGCGTGAAGTCTTCCCTCAGCAGCGCGAACGAACGGATCCGTTCGAAGCCCTTGAAGTCCCGGGAGCGCCGGTCGATCTCAGCCGCGATCAGGGGGCGCAGGTCGTCCTCGGTCTTTTCGCCGCGCTTCCAGGCGGCGATGAGGTCGGCGCTGGGGACGACCAGGGCGACGTTGAACGGACGGTTGTCGCCGTAGACCAGCACGTTGCCGATGTGAGGCGACCCCTTCAAGCGCTCCTCGAGCCGCACCGGCGCCACGTACTTGCCGTTCGACAGCTTGTACTGCTCTTTCAGCCGTCCGGTGATGTGGAGAAAATTGTCTGCGTCCAGATAACCGAGGTCACCGGTGCGCAGGCCGCGATCGGCGGCGAAGGCGGCGCGGTTCTCGGCTTCACGGTTGTGATAACCGGCCATGACGTTGGGACCCCGCACGATGATCTCGCCCTGATCGACGTCGGGGTCGTCGTTGGCGGCGCGATCGATCTCGATCTGCACGTCGGGCAGCGGGCGGCCAACGCTGCCGGCCTTGCGCTGCCCGGGGACGTTGGCGGCCACCACCGGCCCGGCTTCCGTCAGGCCATAGCCTTCGTAGACGGCAACGCCGATCGTCTCCATCAGGTCGGCGGCCTCGCGCGACAGCGCCGCCGCGCCCGAGATGGCGAAGCGCAGGCGCCCGCCGAAGCGCGCCCGGATTCGGCGGAACAGGACCTTGTCGGCCAGCCAGCGCCAGAACCGGCCACCCGCGCCGGGCGATTCGCCACGGCGCATGCGCTCGGCGACGTCGACGCCGCGCTCGAAGAGCCGGCGCAGGGGCGCGGGCTTGGCGGCCATCAGCGCCAGCACGCCGGCGTGGACGCGTTCGAACACGCGCGGCACCGCCACCAGCACCGTCGGGCGCACCTCGGCGAAGTTCGCCACCAGCGCGTCCAGGCTCTCCGCGATGGCCACCGAGGCGCCGACCGCGATCACCAGGTGCAGCTCGACGGTGTGGCCGAAGGCGTGCGCCCACGGCAGGAACGACAGCGTCCGATAGTCGTTCGACATCGGGATGACCTTCATCAGCGCGCCGACGTTGGCCAGGATGTTGGCGTGCGAGAGGATCACCCCTTTCGGCTCGCCCATCGTCCCCGAGGTGTACAGCAGGCACGCGGTCGCCGGCGGCGCCGGGTGCACGGCCTCGGCACGGCGGCGCGCGCCCGCGGCCAGCAGCGACTGATACGTCAGCCTGGCGTCGTCGCCCTCCAGCAGCACGACGTGCTCCAGGCAGTTGAGCATCTGCGGGAACTCGGCGACCCGCCGGTAGATGTCGGCGTTGGCGACGAACAGCACCTTGATGCCGGCGTCGCGCACGATGAACGCCCACTCGCGCTCCGCCTGCGATTCGTACATGGGGACGAAGGCGGCACCCAGCCCGTAACTGGCATAGGCCGCCGCCGCCCAGGCGATGCAGTTGTGCGAGATGATGCCGACGCGATCCCGCGGGCCCACGCCCAGCGCGGCCAGGCCCCCGCGCAGGTCGTTGACCTGCTGCTTGAAGTCCGCGTAGCTGGTCTCCACCCACCGGCCGTCGAGCTTGGTCAGAAACAGCGCCTGCTGGGCCTGGCGCGCGACGCTGTAGTCCAGCATGTCGACCAGCGAGTGAATGGTCCGCAGGTCCGCCGGCGTGGGCAGGCCGATGTGGGGCGCGGCGGTCATGGTGGTGATTATGCGTCGCGGGCCTCTATCGGGGCGTCGGGCCGGGCCCGGCCGCGGCAACCGCGATCTTTTAACAGCAATTGAATACCGGTCAATAGCGCTCTGGGGTATCTTTCAGGGACCCGAACAGAGGTGAGACCATGAGCCTGATGACGTCGCGCAGCTGGGATGAGTGGATCAGCGAGTATGCCGAGGGGCATCAGAACCCGAAGAATCGTTTTTGCCACACTGTCGGCATTCCGATGATCGCGGTCTCGATCCCGCTCTTTGTCCTCTCGCCGTTCGTGGCCGAGCTGTGGCTGGTGGCGGTGGCGCTGTTCGCCGTCGGGTGGGTGTTCCAGTTCGTCGGCCACGCCTTCGAAGGCAAGCCGCCCGAGTTCCTCAAGGACTGGCGTTTCCTGTTCGTCGGCGTGCGCTGGTGGCTGGCGAAGATCCGTGGCCGCGCCTAGCGCCGCCGGCGCGATCGCTGGCAGGCGCGATCTGAACTAGACCGCGGCGTTTTCCAGCACCGCCGCCGCGCCCAACCCGCCGGCGGCGCAGATCCCCAGCAGCGCGGTGCGCTTGCCGGTGGTGGCCAGCTCGCTCGCCATGGTGGTGACCATGCGCGCGCCCGTGGCGGCGAAGGGATGGCCCAGCGCCAGCGAGCCGCCGTGGACGTTGAGGCGCGCGGGATCGATCTCGCCCACGGCGCGCGCGCGGCCGAGGCGCAGGCGCGCGAAGGCGTCGCTGCCCAGCACCTTCAGCACGCTCAGCACCTGCGCGGCGAAGGCCTCGTGCATGTCGACGAGATCGACGTCGGAGAGCTCCAGCCCCGCCCGCCGCAAGGCCAGCGGCATCGCCAGCGCCGGACCGATGAGCAGCTGATCGGCGGGATCGACGCCCACGTAGGCCCAGGAGGCGAAGCGCGCCAGCGGGCGCAGGCCCAGCGCCGCCGCCTTCTCCTCGCTCGCCAGCAGCACCGCCGCCGCGCCGTCGGTGAGCGGGCTCGAGTTGCCGGCGGTCAGGGTTCCGTCGGCGGCGAAGACCGGGCGCAGCTTGGCGAGCTTCTCGACGCTGGTGTCGGCGCGCACCAGCGTGTCGGCATGCACCCAGCGAGGGCCCGCCTCGACGGCGACGACCTCGCCGGCGAACCGTCCGCTGGCGATGGCGGCGGCGGCGCGCTGGTGCGAGCGCACGGCGAAGGCGTCCTGCGCGGCCCGCGGGATCTCGTTCCGGCGCGCCATCTCCTCGGCCGACTCGCCCATCAGCTTGCCGGTGGTCCGCTCGGCGATCCGCGGGACCCGCGGCAGCGCCTCCGACAGCGGGAACATCTGCGCCAGCACGCCCAGCACATCCGCGGGCGTCGGCTTGCCGTAGATGAGCGGCGCCGCCGCGTGCACCACCTTCTGGGGCAGCTTCACCTCGGCGTTGCTGGTCGAATCCGAGCCCCCGGCGATGACGACGTCGGCCTCGCCGCGCTCGATGGCAGCCGCTGCCAGCGTCACCGCCTGCAGGCCCGACGCGCAGGCGCGCGTGACCGTCATCGCCTCGACGGCGGGCGGCAGGCCGAGGTCGAGGGCGAGCTCGCGCCCCACGTTGGGCGACATGCCGGGGAGGATGACGCCGCCCCAGACCACTGCGTCGATCTCGGAGCGCGGCACCGGATGGCGCGCCAGCAGCCCGCGCACCGCCGCCCCGCCGAGGGCGATGGTGTCCAGCTTCAGAAACTCGGCGAAGGCTTTCACGAAGGGCGTGCGCACGCCGCCGATGACGACGGCGCGCCGGCCGCGGGCGACGGGGTTGTCGGTTCCTGATGGCATGAACGGTCCTTTCGTCTCTCGGTGGTCCCGGCGTCACGCCCCGATCAGGGCGCCGCCGCACACGCGCAGCACAGCGCCGGTGACGCCAGCCGCGCCGGGCGAGGCCAGGAACGTGATCAGCTGCCCCACGTCCGCGGGTTGGCCGCCCTGCCCCAGCGCGCTCAGGCGCCGGCCCGCCTCGCGAACGAAGAGCGGGATGGCGGCCGTCATGCGCGTCTCGATGAAGCCCGGCGCGACGGCGTTGGCGGTGATCCCGCGCTCGGCCAGATCGACGGCGCGCCGGCGCACGTAGGCGGCGACGCCCGCCTTCGAGGCGGCGTAGTTGGTCTGGCCCAGGTTGCCCGCGATGCCGGCGACGGAGGCGAGGCAGATCTCCCGCCCGAACCGGCGCAGCAAGCCGGCCTGGTCCAGGGCGGCGTCGATGCGCGCGATGGCGCCCAGGTTGACGTCGATGACCGCGTCCCACGCCTCCCCCGGCATGCGTCCCAGCGTCTTGTCGCGGGTGATGCCGGCGTTGTGCACCAGCACGTCGACGCCTCCGTGGTGCCGGGCGACGTGCTCGGCGATGGCGCGCGCGGCGCCCGCATCGCCGATGTCGACGCCCAGCCCCTCGCCGCCGATGGCGCGCGCCAGCTGAGCGGCCGCGCCGGCGTCGGCCGGGCGATCCAGGCAGACGACGCGCGCGCCCTCGGCGGCCAGCAAGCGGCAGGTGGCCTCGCCGATCCCACGCGCGGCGCCGGTCACCAGCGCGACCTTTCCCTCGAGGACGCGCACCGTCGGGGCCGGCCCGGGCGGCGCCACCGCGCGCGCGTCGATGGTGATGGGCTGGCCGCTGACGAACGCCGCGCGCGCCGAGAGCAGATAGCGCAGCACGGGCTCGAGGCGCTCCTCGGCGCCGGCGTGCACGATGCACAGCTGCGCCGTCGAGCCATGCCGGCCGATCTCCTTGGCCAGGCTGCGCACCACGCCCTCGAGCGCCGCCTGGGCCGCCGCCGCCTCGGCCGACAGCGCCGCCGCCACCGGCCGCGCCAGCACCACGACGCGCCCGCTGGGCGCCAGCTTGCCGACGAGCGGATGGAAAAAATCGTAAAGCGCGCGCAGGCCGCGGGCGTCGGCGATGGCGGTGGCGTCGAAGAGCAGCGCGCGCGGGCGCAGCGCCTCGGGCGGCGCCGCCGGGTCCAGGTTCGCGATCGGGCGGCCGTGCGCCGCCGCCAGCTCGAGCAGCGCCGGCGGCGCCGGACCCACCAGCGACAGATCGGCGCCGGCGGCGATCAACGCCCGCGCCGCCGCCTCGACCCGGGCGCCGCCGCCAGC
>DATKEU010000143.1:0-6109 GCA_035544495.1 Polyangia bacterium
CGCGCCCGGCCGCGAGGTGCCACCAGATGTCTCCGTCAGCAGCCGGCGCCCACGCGACCACGAACGCCGCCGCCGCCAACCACCAACCCCAGCTCTTCACGCCAGCGGATCGGAGGCGGGCCCTGCCCGCCGGAGACAACGCGTGCCGAGCAGGATCCGGGTCCGGCTCTCGTCGCATGGGAAGGGCGCGCGGAAAGGCCCCTCAGGCTCCTTCGGCGCTCAAGCGGGATCCGCTTCCAGGCACCAGTAGCGCACGCTCTTGCGGTCGGTGGCGGCGTACTCGTCGATGAGGTCGCCCTTCCAGACCTTCTTCAGATCGGCGGTCAGCTTCAGCTTGTGCGTATCGCCCTGGTTGAACGAGCGCAGCTTGCCGCTGGTGTGCTTCTCCTTGATCTTGCTGCGCGGCTGCTTCGGCTTGTAGTGCGCGACCAGGATGGTCTGCTTGTCCATGGGGCCGCCCACGACCTCGTACTTCATGACGAAGGCGTAGTCGTAAAGGTCGTCCGGCGGGAACTTGGTCGGGATCTCGACCAGCTTGGCGGTGACGATCATCGGGTCGGCCGTGGCGCTCCCGCCCGCTTGGGCGCGCGCCGGCGCGGCGCTGGCGGCGACGGCCAGAGTGGCGGCGATCGAGGCGACGGCCAGGAAAAAACGGCGGCCCAAGAGCAGGTGGTCCATGCCTGACGTTCCTTTCGGCGCGGGGAATCGCGCCGACATTTCGCGTGGTTTGGCGGCGGCGCGGGGTTCACCCTACGCGACGACGCCCACCGTCGCAAGACCGCGCCGGCGCGCGGCCCGCCCGGGATTGACGCGAGGTCGGAGCGGAGAATTCACCGCCCTGTCACGGAATCGTCACCCGGGGGTCGTATCGTCGCCGCCGTGATGAGCGAATCAGTCTCTGTCTCTACCGGCCGGCGTGTCCTGGTCGTCGAGGACGAGCCGGACCTGCGCGAACTGCTCAGCTTCAACCTGCAAAGCAACGGGTACAACGTGGAGACCGCGGAGTCGGGCGCGGTGGCCATCGCCCGCCTGGATTCCTTCGCGCCCGACGTCGTGCTGCTGGATCTGATGCTGCCCGATATGTCGGGGACGGAGATCTGCCGCCGCATCCGCAGCTCCGGCGACGGCCGGCAGCCCGTGGTGATCATGCTGACCGCCAAGGGCGAGGAGATCGACCGCGTCGTCGGCTTCGAGCTGGGCGCGAACGACTACGTCGTCAAACCGTTCAGCATGCGCGAGCTGGTGCTGCGCGTGAACGCCTTCGTGCGGCGCCGCCGCACCGGTCCCGAGCCGGAGCCCGCCGACGGCAAGGCACGCGGCAAGCGGCGCGCGGTGACCATCGGCTCGCTGACCGTCGACAGTGACGCTCACCGCGTCTTCGTCAGCGGCCAGGAGGTGCACGTCAGCGCGCTGGAGATGCGTTTCCTCTCGTACCTGGTCGAGCACCGCGGGCGCGTGCGCTCGCGCGACGACCTCCTGGAAGACGTCTGGGGTTACAGCCCCGGTGCCACCACGCGCACCGTCGACACGCACGTCAAGCGGCTGCGCGACAAGCTGGGCGTGGCGGGCGCGCTGATCGAGACGGTGCGCGGCGCCGGGTATCGCCTGTCCGACGCTGACGGGCCGACGGCGTCGGAAGACTGATGCAACCCGGGGCGGCCCATCACCCCCACGGCCGCTGGCCGGCAAAGATGATAAAAGGAGCGGCCATGGCCCGCGTCCTGGTGGTCGAAGACGAGAAGGACCTTCAGGACGTCATGGATTACAACCTGCGCGCGGCTGGACACGCCGTCTCGCTGTCGGCGCGCGGGGCGCCGGTGATGTCGCTGGTCCAGCAGTCGCCGCCCGATCTGATCCTCCTCGATCTGATGCTGCCGGACATGTCGGGCCTGGAGGTCTGCCGCAACCTCAAGAGTCACCCCCAGTCGCGCGGAATCCCGATCATCATGGTGACAGCGCGCGGGGCCGAGGTCGATCGCGTCGTCGGGTTCGAGCTGGGCGCCGACGACTACGTGGTCAAGCCGTTCAGCGTGCGCGAGCTGATGCTGCGCGTGCAGGCCGTCCTGCGTCGCAAGCGCGCCGAGGCGCCGCCGCCCAGCGGTTCGGTGACCTTCGGCCGCCTCAGCATCGATCGCGACGTGCCGCGCGTGCTGGTGGACGGTCACGAGGTGGTGCTGACGGCGCTGGAGCTCAAGCTGCTGTGCACGCTTTATGACCGGCGCGACCGCGTGCAGTCCCGGTCCGTCTTGCTGGACGACGTCTGGGGCGTGAGCGGGGAGAACACCACCCGCACCGTCGACACGCACGTCAAACGGCTGCGCGAGAAGCTGGGCGACGCGGGCGATTACATCGAAACCGTGCGCGGCATCGGCTACCGGTTCGCCGGCAACGCCTCCGGCCAGGACGCGTGAGGTGGACGGCGACTGCAGCCTGCCCGTGAATGCGGGGACAGGCTGGTAGACTGGCCGCGTGCCCCGCCGGCCGATTCCCTCGCCGCTGGCCGATCCCGCCGTCCCCGCGGGTATGTCGATCGAGCTGCTCAAGGACCTGCACCTCTTGACCCGCGACGGGCAGCTCAACGCCGACGCCCGCCGCAAGCTGAAGCAGATCCGACATTTCCTGGGCCTGCTGCGCCCGGCGCTCGACGACGCCTTCGCCCGTCACGGCGATCCGGGCGTCATCGACTGCGGCGCCGGCAAGAGCTATCTCGGCTTCCTGCTGTACGAGCTGGTGATCGGTCCCGCCGGGCGCGGCCACCTGACGTCGATCGAATGGCGTCCGGAGCTGGTGGAGTCCGGCCGCGCGCGCGCCGCGCGCTACGGCCAGGAGCGCTTTCAGTTCGTCGAGACCCCGATCGCCGGCGCGGCGGCGGCGCTGCCGGCGGCCGACGTCGTCGTGGCCCTGCACGCGTGCGACACCGCCACCGACGATGCGCTGGTTTTGGCGGTCGGCGGGCAAGCCGATCACGTCGCGGTCGTCCCCTGCTGTCAGGCCGAGCTGGCGCGCCAGCTGGGCGAGCCGGCGTCGCGCGCGGCCGCCGACCTGGCGCTGATCCAGCACCCGCTGCACCGCCGCGAGCTGGGATCGCACCTCACCAACGTCATCCGCGGCCTGGCGCTCGAGGCGCTGGGCTACAAGGTCGTCGTCACCGAGCTTGCGGGTTGGGAGCACACGCCGAAGAACGAGCTGATCATGGCGCGGCGCGTTCGTCGCTTCGACGAAGAGGCCGCCGCCCGGCTGCGCGAGCTGGTGCAGCGCTGGCAGGTCGCCCCCTCGCTGCTGGACAAGCTGCGCCAGCTGGGACCGGGCCGCGACCCGCTGGCGGCTTGACGCCGGTGCCGCGGTGCTTTCTTTAAGTTCGTTGTGACTGACAAGGAAATCACCCGGAAGTCCGAAACCCCGATCCCCCTGGTCCCTGATCGCCCGATCAGCTTGCGCGTTGCGGGCGCCGATCTGCTGCTGTCCGGACGCTTCGATCACTGGCGCCCAGTCAGCGTCAGCGGGTGGGAAGACGGGCAGGCCAGCGCGGCCTTGCTCTTCGATGCCACCGCCACGTCCGGGGCCGCGCCGACGCGCCGCAACCCGGATTTGCTGTCGTTCGCCTCGAAGACCGTCGAGCAGGTGGGCGAGCATTCGTACCGCGCCCACGGCACGCTGCGCGCCGACGGAGCCCAGCGCACCGTCGACGCCGTCATTCAGACGCCGTCCGGACACTCGCCGTTCTTCTTCCTGACGCTGGGGCTCGAGCGCCAGGCGTTCGCCGGTCTGTGGACGGAGCTGCAGGTGCTGGCCAGCCAGCCACACGAGGGCGAGGAGGATGGCCACGAGATGCGACCCCGCGCCTGGCTGCGCCTGCCGGTGCTGGCGGCGGCTTGATCGACTAAGGCCCTCCGTCTTTTGTCCGGCGGACCACGCTCAGCACGCGGTGGCCGGTCTTCCAGATCTCGTCGACCATCCCTGCTCGTTCGACGCCGATCAGGCGCACGACCGCCGATCGCCGCCCGTCGATCGTGAAGGTGGAGACGCTGGCCAGGCGCATGCCGTGGCGGCCCGCCAGGCTGACCGAGAACGCCACCGCGTCCTCGGTGTCGGTGATGTCGAACGAGATTCGCAGGCCGGCTTCGTCCTCGCCCAGCATGGCGATGAAGGCGCGCGACAGATCCGAACGCGTGAGGACACCGACGGTGCGGCCGCCCGACACCACCGGCAGGATGCCGATCTTGCGGCTGTTCATCAGGCGGGCGGCGTCCTCGATCGGCATGTCGGGCGGCACGCTGACCACCACGCGGCTCATCGCCTCGCGCACCGGCATGCCGAAGCCAGCGCAGAGCCCCAGCGCGGAGAATGGGTTGGCGCCCGCCGGACCCGCGCGCAGCACGTCGCTGCGGGCCAGGACGCCGATCGCCTGCCCGTTGTCCTCGACCAGCAGGCGGCGCACCCGGGCGCGCACCATCCGCTCGATCGCGGCCGCCAGCGTGTCCTCCGGAGCCGCGCGGATGACCTCGCGGCTCATCCATTGATTCACGAGCATGGCGTCCCTGCTCGATGAATCGTCGGGAACGACCCGAACATTGAGGGCGTTCGGGGCGTCTGCGACCTCACTCCGGCGTGAAGCGGTAGCCGCTGCCGCGGACGGTCCGCAGATAGCGGGGCCGGTCGGGGTCGTCCTCCAGCTTGGCCCGCAGCTGGCCGACGAAGTTGTCGACGGTGCGCAGCGTGCAGCCGTGCTGCATGCCCCAGACGGCGCGCAGCAGCTCGTCGCGCGAGAAGACCTTGCCGCGGCTGCGGCAGAAGAACGTCAACAGCTGGAATTCGAGGTGCGTCAAGCGCACCTCCTCGCCGCGCCGGCTGACCGTGCGCGCGTGCAGGTCGACGACGACGTCGCCGAAGCGCAGGCTGGGCGCCGGGGCGGCATCCGCCGGCACGTCGGGCGCCGCGGGCGGGCGGGCCCGGCGCAGCACCGCCGCCACGCGCGCCAGGAGCTCGGCCAGCGCGAACGGTTTGGTGACGTAGTCGTCGGCCCCCAGGCGCAGCGCCGCCACCTTGTCGTATTCGTCCTGGCGCGCCGACAGGACGATCACCGGCACGGAATCGCCGCTCTCGCGCAGCCGTTCCAGCACCCACAGCCCGCTCTGCTTGGGCAGCGAGATGTCCAGCAGCACCAGCGCCGGGCGCGCGGCGGCGATGCGCTCGCGCGCGCTCTCGCCGTCGCCGACGACCTCATGGCGATAGCCCTGCAACCGCAGGTTGAGGGCCAAGCCCGCGGCGATGGCGGCGTCATCCTCGACGATCATCACCAGCGGCCCCGAGGCAGCCTCGTCAGCGGGCGCGGTCACGCCGCCTCGGACCGCCAGCGCGGCAGCGTGATACGGAAGCGGGCTCCGCGGTGCGGCTCCGAGTGAACCTCGACCTTGCCCCGGTGGGCCTTGGCGATGGCCTGCACGATCGAAAGGCCCAGGCCGCTGCCCGTGCTGTCGCGATCGATGGCCGCGGTTCCGCGCTCGAACTTCTCGAAGATGATCTTCTGCTCGTCGGCGGGGATGCCGATGCCGTTGTCGGTGACGACGATCCAGACGTGCCGGCTGTCGGCGCCGGTGGTGACGTCGATGCGGCGGGTCTCGGCGTCCGTGTACTTCCACGAGTTGGCGAGCAGGTTCGCCACCGCCTGTCCCAGCGCGCCGCGATCGCCGTGCACCATCAGCTCGGGCGCCACCTGAACGTGGAGGTCGACGCCGCTGCCGACGCTGATCGCCTTGAACGCCACCAGCGCCTCGTCGATGACCTCGGTCAGAGCCACCGGCCGCCGTTCGAAGGCGGCGCGCCGCGACTCGATCTTGGAGAGCGCGATCAGCTTTCCCACCAGCGTGTCCAGGCGGGTGATCTCCTGGTGCACGACGGTCAGGCAGCGCTGGGTCTCCACGGGATCGCTGATTCGGCCCTCGCGGAGCGTGTCGATGTAAAGGCGGATCGACGTCAGGGGCGTGCGCAGCTCGTGCGAGACCGAGGAGAGAAACTCGTTCTGGATGGCCGCCAGGCCGGCGCCGCGCGTGACGAAGATGGTGCCGAGGACGTAACCCGCCAGCGACGTCGCGCAGAACGCCAGCACGAT
>DATKEU010000144.1:0-3115 GCA_035544495.1 Polyangia bacterium
GCCCGCGACGGCGAACGCGGGCCACCAGGCGGCGCAACCCGTCGCGCTCCTCCGGAGCGAGGCCAAGCGCCGCCAGCGCCGCGATGTAGCATGCCAGCCCGGCCGCGATCACGGCCAGCACGCGCGCCGCGCCGGCCCCCATCAGCCGGTGCAGCGTCGACTCGACGGCGAACGCGGCCAGCGCCGCCACCACCGGCTTCAGCTGCGCCGTCGTGAAGGGATGCACGCGCTCCAGAATCCACGCCTCGATGGTGAGGGCCACCTGGAACGCCGCCATGCTGACCAGGATCGAGACCGCGGCGCCCTCGATCCCGAACCGCGGGACCAGCGCCACGCCGAGCCCGACGTTCAATGCCGCCGCGCACAGATTGTTGACCAGGAACAGGCGCGCCCGCCCGCCCATCGCCACCACGTACGGCGTCAGGCCGAGACAGCCGACGACCAGCTGGTGGATGGCCAGGATGACCAGCACGGTCGATCCCGAGGCGAACGCCGCGCCGTAGAGCCCCAGGATCTCGGCGCGCAGCACGATCACGGTCACCGCGATCGGCGCGCAAGCCGTGATCACCCAGCGGGTCACCAGCGCCAGGTTGTAACGGGCGCGCGCGTGATCCTTCATGTGCAACGCTTCGGAGAGAACGGGCGCGATGATGGAGTCGAACAGGTAACGGGGGTTGGCGATCACGCGCGTGATGAATTCGGCCGCCGTGTAGATCGCCAGCGCGTCGAGGCCCACGAAGCTGGCGATGATGAAGGTGTCGGTCCGGTTCAGCACGGCGCTCATCAGATCGGCCGCCCCCAGCGGCAGCGCGAAGCGGACGAAAGCGGGGTCTCGCGGGGCGCGCAGGGACCGTCGCAGATACGCCCCGCCGAACACGCGCGCGCAGGCGGCCGCCGCCAGCGCCGCGACGATCGCCGCCGACGTCACGTGCGCGACGGTCAGGCTGCGCAGGCTCGGCCCCAGCCACCAGGCGACCACGACCGCGAGCAGCAGCGACAGCGGCTCGGAGATTCCGCGCACGTAAAGGCTCATGCGCGCCACCTTCGCGGCCATGGTCGCCGCGATCAGCGCCAGGGTCGTCGTCGCCAGCAGGATGGCGGGCGCCATGATGGGCAGCGTCGCCGCCAGGCTGGGTTCGTGCCACGCGCGCGCCACCAGCGGCGCCAAGATCGCCAGCCCGACGGCCAAGACGCAGGAGACGGCGACGGTCATCCGGATGCCGGTCCCCAGCGCGCGTTGCTCGAGGTCCGAATCACCGGCGGCGCGGGCGGGAGGGATGAAGCGATGCATGCCGTGCATCGAGCCGACCAGGCCGGCGCGAGACAGCACGTCCAGGATCGCCACGCTCGCCTGATAGGCGCCGAACGTGGCCGCGCCGAACAGCCGCGCGATCAGGATGTGGGTGACGGGCAGCAGGCCCTGGCCCAGCGCCGACAGCAACTGCAGCACGCCGCTGCGGGCGAAATGCCGGGCATCGCTGGCCCGATCGGTCGGGGGTGCCGGCGCGGGTGGCTCTGGTGGCGGTGATTCCCGCGTCGTCTCCTCCATGGACGTTCGGCCCGACATTAGCAAAGGCGGCGGCGCTGAGGTCACGACTCGGCTTGCCAGAGGCCAGGATACGTCCGGACGAACCCGACGTGATCGACCTCGAGAAGCGCGGCATAGGCGAAGCGCGGCGCCTGGTACCAGTATGTCGTCTCCGATCGCCGCTCGTAACGCTGGCCGAGAACGTCGAGCACGCCGGTCGACACGTCAAGCCAGGCGGCTGGCGCGTCGGCAGCCTGACCACAATCGAGCGCCAGTCGACGAAGTTGCAGGAGATTCGTCGAGGGAGTGAAGCCGAAATCGAGATCCACGCAGTCGCGAAGACCAGGCACCTCTTCGCCGTTGAGCGTCCAGGCTCCCGCCGCTGTCCGCTCGACGGAGAGCGCGACCGTCCGATCGCCGATCCAACCGCGGACGTGACCGCTTTGCGCGCGCCACGAAACGTCGCACGTCGCGCCGTAGGTCAGCCGCGCGGGACATCCGCCCAGCTGGAAGACCGCGGTGCCGTCAACCTGCCAGCCAGGGCCGCCCTGCTGCAGGCGACAGGCGTCGTGCCCCGGACTGTCGAGCCGCCGCCAGAGAATTGAACCAACCGTCATTTCACCCTTGCCTGGCCCATGCGACGAGCCAGCGCCCGGCGCTATTGTCCGGCGGGCGGCTCCCAAAGCTCGACCTTGTTGCCTTCCGGATCAATGACCCAGCCGAACTTCCCGTACTCGGAGTCGTCGAACTTGTCCAGCACGTTGCAGCCTTCTTCCCGGAGGTCTGCGAGCAAGGCGCGGAGGTCGGCGACCCGGTAGTTCACCATGAAAGGAGCCTTGCTCGGCGCGAAGGAGTCGCTCTCGGCGGGCGCGATGCACCACGCCGTCGTGCCACCCGCCGGCTTGCCCTCCGCGTCCGTCCAGCGGAAAACGGCGCCTCCCCAGGCTTGCACGTCGATGCCGAGGTGCCGCTTGTACCAGGCCTGCATGGCCTTCGGATCTTTCGCCTTGAAGAAGATGCCGCCAATACCCGTCACGCGCTTCATGTTTACCTCGAGCGGAACGTTGAGGTCGGAGATTCCTTGACGCCTTCTTTCATAGCCGACAGCAGACGACAACACCCCATTCCCGCCGTCGTGATCCCGCTCGGCGTCGGCATCTCCTTCGCTCCTTCGAGCGGTCGCGAGCCCTCGGCACGAAGCGCTGCCGTCGCGCTCCGACGGCAGCGCCCCCTTCCTCCTTCTCGTCAGTCGGCCTCGCCAAGGCGAGCCGAATCGACCCACAGCGTTTCGCCGCCGAGGTCGTAGCTGTGCAGGAAGACCAGCGAGCCATCTTTCTCGATGCGGAAGACCACGAGATTCGGGTTCACGGTGTGGACCTTGCCATCGTCGCCGAGCACGTTCATCGCCTTCTGGTTGGCGACGATCATGAATCTCTGCGTGGGATCGATGGTGAACGTCCGCGGCTCGAAGCCGTGCACGTCGAAGCCGCCGATGCGGTTCGGATGGGACGGGTGACGATCGATGGCAAACAGCGCCACCTCGTTCAAGCCGCCGTCGAACACCGCCGTGGGCACGCCATCGATCGT
>DATKEU010000145.1:0-2890 GCA_035544495.1 Polyangia bacterium
CGCTCGACGAACACCGCGCGCGCGGCGCCGCGCGACAGCGCTTCGAGACCCAGGGCGCCCGTGCCGGCGAAGAGGTCCAGGACCGCGCCTTCGGGTGGGGGCCCCAGGATGTTGAACATCGCCTCGCGCACCTTGGCGCCCGTCGGACGGGTCCGGTGCCCGCGCGGTGTCACCAAACGCCGCCCCCTGTCCGTCCCGCCGGTCAACCGCATCGCGAAGTCCTAGTTCCTACTCTCTTGTCCGCCGGCGGTCAAATCCGCCTCCGTCGGAGGCGGGCCGCGGCGCGCAAAGGGTGATAGACTCTTGCCCCGCTGATGCCGCGCATAGGTGCTTTCTTCGACGTCGATCGAACCCTCGTCGCGTGCAACACGGGCGGCCTGTTCCTGAAAGACCTGCGCCGGCGCGGTGAGATCTCTTTCCTGCGCGCCGTGCGGGCGATGGGCTGGATGTTGAAGTACCACCTGTCGTTGATCGATTTGCAGGAGGTGATTGCGTCCATCGTCGCGCAGATGCGCGGCTGGTCGGAGAAGGACTTCGCCGATCGCTGCCGCTCGTGGGTCGAGGAGGAGGTCCTGCCACTGCTCCTGCCGGCGGCGCTGCGACAGATCGAACAGCACCGCGATCAGGGCCACCTGCTGGCCATCCTGTCGTCGTCGCCGACCTACGTGACGCGGCCGATCGCCGAGACGCTGGGGCTGGACGAGACCATCTCCACGCAGCTGGAGGTGGCCGACGGTCAGTTCACCGGCAAGCTGCTGGGGCCGGCCTGCTTCGGCGCTGGCAAGGTGCACTGGGCGGAGAAGATCGGCCTTTCGCGCGAGTTGGACCTGCAGGCCAGCTGGTTTTACACCGACTCGTACAGCGACCTGCCGATGCTGGAACGGGTCGGCCACCAGGTCATCGTCAACCCCGACCCGCGACTGCGACGCGCCGCCCGGCGGCGTGGCTGGCGCGTCGAGAACTGGATCGAGGTGCCGGCGTGAGCGTGTACGCGGCGCCCTGGTACACGCCGGCCGTGCAGCGCCTGCTGGATCTCGCGCTGGAGGAAGACGTCGCCGGCGGTGACGTCACGACGGCGGCGGTGATCGACGAGAGTCAGGAGGCGGAGGCCGACATCGTCGCCCGCGAGCGCCTGGTCGTGTGCGGCCTGGGCATCGTCGAGGCGGTCTTCATGCGCATCGACTGGCGCACGCGCGTGCGCAGCCGGGTGGCGGACGGCGACCCGGTGGCGGCGGGGACGCTGGTGGCCACCGTGCGCGGCCCGGCGTCGGCGCTGCTGGCCGGCGAACGGACGGCGCTGAATTTCCTGCAGCACCTGTCGGGCGTGGCCAGCCTGACTCAGGCGTTCGTGGCGGCGGCGGGCGGCGCCAAGCTGCGCATCACCGACACACGCAAGACGACGCCGGGCATGCGCGCGCTGCAAAAGTACGCCGTGCGCACCGGCGGCGGCGTCAACCACCGCAACGATCTGGCGGCCGGCCTCCTCATCAAGGACAACCACATCGCCCTGGTGGGCAGCGTACGCGAGGCCGTGCGCCGCGCGCGCTCGCGGGCTCCGCACGGCCTGCGCATCTCCGTCGAGGTCGACACCATGGCTCAGCTGGACGAGGCGATCGAAGCCGGCGCCGAGGTCATCCTGCTCGACAACTTCGGCTCGCGCGAGCTTACCGAAGGGGTCAAGCGCGTGCGCGACCGCGCCCCTCGCACCATCATCGAGATCTCGGGTGGTATCACGCTGGACCGCATGCGCGAGATCAGCAAGGCCGGCGTCGACGTCGTCTCGATCGGCGGCCTGACGCATTCGGCGCGGGCGGTGGATTTCTCGATGGAGATCCGCCCGGTCAGCGAGGTGCGCTCGGCCGATCGGGACCGCGGGTAGCGACGGCTGAGCCGCCGGTCCCCGCCCGACGGCCAGCTTCGGGCGTTGCAGGCTGCACGATCGACGCGAGATTCGTTGCAGGCTGCGATCCGCACGACACATCAGCGATGTTACCTGTCATTTACGACATGGAAACATCGGCGAAATACAAAGTCGTGTACTTTGCACGAGGTGAGCACGCTCGGAACAGCCGACCGCCGCTTCCCGCGCGCGGGCGGCGTGATCGTTCCGGCCGCGCTGCGCGAGCTCTGCCGTGCGTCGCGCGTCCTGGCCGTCGACGCCGACACGGACTCGCTGTCCGCCGATGAACGGCACCGTCTGGCGCGCGACGTGGTTCGCGCGGTCTCGCGCAACGCCCATCGCCTGCGCCAGGAGGTGTTGCTGGCGCCACTTCCGGCGCCGGAGATCATGCTCGGCGCGCTGGTGCTGGACGATCGCACGCGCTGCGCGCTCGAGCGCCTGCGCCCGTCGCTGGCGCACGTCAATGCCTGGTCGATCGAACGCTATCTGCGCCTGCCCAAGTTCGGCGCGCACTGCCTGGTCGATCTGCTGGCCGCGCGCGAGGAGGCGGCGCGCGGATCGCCCGGCGAACGAGCGCTGGCGTCCGCGGCGTCCCGTCCCCCCATGCGCGGAGTCCGGCGCGAGCCGCCCTTCGACGCCCGGCTGGCGGACGAGATCTCGGCGCTGCTGGTGCGGCGCGCGCCGTTCGCGGGCGCGGACGCGGGAGCGCTGCTGGTCGAGGCGGGGCTGGCCACCCGCCCGCTCTCCTTGCGCGAGCTGGCCGCCGGCTATCGCTCGCTGAACCTGCCCCTGCCGATCCGGATCGCGCGCCACGGTGGCGTCGATGTGGCGGTGCCGGCCGGAACGGTCGGCGTCGCCACGTCGGTGATCGCGACGGCGGTGCGCTTCGTGGCCGACTGGGGCATGGCGACGGTCGAGTCGATCGGCGATCGCGTGCGCGCGTTGCGGGCGACGTCGGTGGCGCGCGAGATCGCCGCGCGGGTGGTGGTG
>DATKEU010000146.1:0-2085 GCA_035544495.1 Polyangia bacterium
GCCGGTCGGGCCCGCGGCGACGCCCGCGCCGACGCGGGCAGGGA
Organism: Polyangia bacterium; assembly: GCA_035544495.1. GTDB lineage: Bacteria > Myxococcota_A > Polyangia > Fen-1088 > Fen-1088 > DATKEU01. Next base: position 45 of record DATKEU010000146.1, read on the forward strand.
CCGCGGCCAGGGTCGCCGCGCTCATGGCGAAGCGCGCGGGCGGCACGGCGGCGGCGGGAACGGCGACGGTCGACTCCGAGGTCGCGGGCGACGCCGCTGCGGGCGCCGGCGCCGCCGCCAGCGCTGGCCGGGCCATGGGCGTCGGGCGGCGCACCAGCCTGGCGGCCTTCACTGGCGGCGCGGGCACCGGTTCCGTGCCCGGAGCCAGCGCCGCCCCGGGCACCGGCGCGTCGACGCTGATCTCGACGGTGTCGTGTTCCGGCGCCGCGCCGCGAACACGGGTCCCGAACACGGCGCCGGCGGTGACGGCCGCCGCCGCGTGGGCGAGCACCGAGATCAGCACCGCGCCGCCCGCGCGGCCGCCCCAGCCCCAGGGCAGCACCCGGGGCCGCGAAGCCGAGACCGTGGCGTGGCGGCGCATGCGCATTTTTCTAACATGTGTACGTACGAGCAGGCCATCCGGCTCTGCGGGATTGGTCGCGCAAGCCTCCCGAAAGCGCGGCCACGATCCGCCGCCGCCGGTCGCACGTACAGCAGCCAGAGGAGAGGCCATGTCGCACCCCAGCCACGCGTCCCCGCCACCGCCGGTTCAGATGCTGCAAATCATGATGGGCTATTGGGTGGCCCAGACCGCCGCCGCCATCGCCCGGTTCGACATCCCCGATCGGCTGGCGTCCGGCCCGCGCTCCGCGGACGAGCTGGCGCGCGCCGTCGAGGCGAATCCCGCGACGCTGCGCCGCCTGCTGCGCGCCGCCGCCTCGGTGGGCATGCTCAGCGAGGTCGCGCCCGGGACGTTCGCCAGCACGCCGCTCGGCGATACGTTGCGCCGGGACGCGCCCGGATCGCTGCGCGATCTGGTGGTGGCGGAGCTGGCGACCGGGCACTGGCTGCCCTGGGGCAAGCTCTACGAGGCGGTGAAGTCGGGCAAGAGCGGCGCGCGCGACAGCCTGGGCATGACCATCTGGGAGCACTACGCGAAGACCCCCGACGAAGGCGGCACCTTCGCGCGGGGGATGAGCAACCTGTCGGCGATCGTCGCCGCCGAGACGTTGCCCGCCTTCGATTTCAAGCCCCACTCGACCATCGTCGACGTCGGCGGCAGCGAGGGGGTGATGCTGGCGGGCGCGCTGCGCGCGGCACCGGGCGCGCGCGGCATCCTGTTCGATCTGCCGGAGGTGATCGAGCGCGGGCGCGGCAAGGTGAGCTCGTACGGCTTCGGTGATCGCTTGCAGGCCCAGGCCGGCGACTTCTTCGCGTCCGTGCCGGCGGGCGGCGATCTCTACATCCTGAAGGCGATCGTGCACGACTGGGACGACGAGAAGTCGATCGCCATCCTGAAGAACGTGCAGCGCGCCGCCAAGCCCGGGGCCAAGGTGCTGGTGGTCGAGATGGTGGTGCCGGAGACCATCGGGCCGCCGCCCGTGCACCTGATGGATCTGAACATGCTGGTCATGCTGGACGGACGCGAGCGAACCAAGGACGAGTTCGCCGGCCTGCTGGACGCCGCCGGCCTGCGCTTCGAACGCGTGTTGCCCAGCCAGGGTCTGTTCAGCCTTATCGAAGCGACGAAGCCCTGACGCGCGTCCCGGCCGCCGATCGGTCGGGGCGCGCCCGCTATGGCATCGCGGTCGCGAGCAGCGCGGGCGCGTCCGTCAGCGCAAAGTGCTGCAGCCCGTAGTATCCCGAGGCGATGTAGACGTCGTCGCCCGAAAACTCGATATTGTTCGCCCACCCGAGCGTGCGCACGAAGCGAACGCCGTTCGGCGCCGCCGGGTTGCTGACGTCGACGACCAGGAAACCGTCGCCCTGCAGGTTCATCAGCATGCGCCCGTCGTGCTCGCCGACCAGATCACTGTTGTACATCCCGGTCGGCTGGTCATAGAGCGAGGCGAACGTCGACGCGCCGAGATCGAAGATCAGCAGCCGATCCGACATGGCGTCGACGCCTGACGCTGGCGTGGTGGCGGTCAGCGCCGCCGCGACGGGCCCGGACGTCGCCACGCCGACACCGCCGGCGCCACCGGCCAGCGGGTAGTACCAG
>DATKEU010000147.1:0-22710 GCA_035544495.1 Polyangia bacterium
CTGCGACGACAGCGCGCGCGGCACCGCCCACTCCGGGCGCCACGCGTACGCCGTGCCGATGAAGTTCATGCTGTTGCCGTTGTTCTCGGCGTAATAAATCAGCGTGTCGCCCTGAAAGCCGTGCATGGTCAGGTCGCCGTCGAACAGCGTGCTGGTCAAGCGCAGGCAGTTCGGGTCGCTGCCGGTGCAGGTCACGGTCTTGCCGGACAGCACCCGGGTGATGTTGATGACCCACAGGTCGTGGTTCCCCAGGAAGGACGACGGGGCGGAGAAGGCGCACCAGCGATCCGACGTGGGCGGCGACTGGTTGCTGCAGCTGTCGGGACCGTTGCCCACCAGCAGCGCCTCGTTGGGCACGAGCAGCTTCGACCCCGGATCGATCGGGGGCGGCGGCGTGACCGTCGTCGGAATCTCGAGGCGGAGATCGAAGCCCCCGCCCGACACATCCGGCCCCCCGTCGAAATAACCGCCCAGGTGAGAGTCTCCGCAGCCGGCGCCGGCGGCCACCAGCAGCGCCGACGAGAAAAAGAAGAGAATGGCGGAACCGTTCCTGGACATTGTCGGGCGGCGCGCTCGATGCAAAATGATTCTCCCAGTTAAGATCGTCGAACAGGAAGGCGGCTTGGCGCGCCGCCGGGCGTTTGCGCTAGAACGGGATGTCGTCGTCGGAGGGCGGCGCGCCCCCCTCGTCCGGCGGTCCGCCCTCGAATCCGCCGCGCCCGCCGCCGCCCCCGCCGCTGCTCGTCCCCGCGGGCGCGCCCGGGCCCCGCCGCCCACCGCCCGCCTCGGTTCCGGCGCCGCCCCCGCCGCCCAGGAAGACGACGCGATCGGCGACCACGTCGGTCGCATAGTGCTTCTGCCCGTCCTTGTCGTAGGAACGGGTCTGCAGCCGGCCCTCGATGTAGACCGACCGGCCCTTGGCCAGATACTTCGAGCAGTTCTCGGCCTGGTCGCCCCAGACGGTCACGCGGTGCCACTCCGTCCGCTCCTGGCGCTGGCCGGCCTTGTCCTTGAACACCTCGCTGGTGGCGATCCGCAGGTTGCAAAGAGGGCGGCTGCTGGGCGTGTACTTCAGCTCCGGGTCTGCTCCGAGATTCCCGATCAAAATGACTTTGTTGACGCTTCCCATGGGCGGTCTCCTTTTACCACAAACGACACCCAGAAATCGGACCGCGCCCGGGCGAAGTTGCGCCGCGGCGGTCTACGGGGCGGGATGCGCGCGTGGCGACGACGGCCGGGACGCGCCAGGGCTCGCGCCACGGCCGGAGCGTGCCATCAGCCCGTCTCAGCCTTGAACCCGGCCTCTATCCAGGCTTGCAGGCCGCCGGCCAGCGGGCGCACCGACCGGACGCCTCGATCCATCAGCAAGCGAGCGATGCGCGCCGCGGACGCCTCGCTCGGGCAATTGCAATAGAGGATGACCTCGCGCTCGTCGCGCAGCTCGGCCACGACGGCGTCCACCTGCGATACGTCGAAGGCGATGGCGCCCGGGATGCGGACCGGATCGCGCTCGCGGGCGTTGGCGGTGCGAACGTCGAAGACCACCGGGTTGGCGCCGATGTCGACCAGGCGTTTGAGCTCGCCGACGGAGATGCGGGCCATGCGCAGGCTCCGGTAAAATCGCCGCCGCTGAAGCCATTTTCCGCCCACGAATGCGGCCAGCAGGATCCCCCCGACCACGGGCGCCCATCCGCCCAGTCCCGCGAGCGCCGCCAGCATCCGATCGACCTGCCGGTAGCAGATCAACCCGGCGCCGATCCCGACCGACGACCACAGCGCCGCCGCGACGAGATCGAAAAACAGAAAGCGCGACCAGCTGGCTCGCATGGCGCCGGCCAGCGGCGGCGCCACCATGGAGAACCCTGGTATGAACTTGGCCACCGCCAGCGACTTCAGGCCCCAGCGGGCGAAGGTTTGCTCCGTGGTCCGCACGCACGAGTCGGGCGACAGCGCCAGCCGGCAAACGATCCGCAGGACCTGATTGCCATAGCGACGGCCCATCCAGTACCAGCTCGAGTCGGCGATCAGCACCGCCAGCCAGGTCACGCCCACCAGTCCGGGCAGCGGCAGCAGCCCGCGCGCAGCCAGACTGCCCGCCACGACCAGCGTCGGCTCGGCCGGTATGGGAACGCCGAGCTGCTGAAGAAGCACGTTGGCGAACACCAGGAGCAGCCCCTGCTCGGCAATCACCGAGACCAGATTCACCGCTGCCCCTCCCGCTGATGTGACGACATCGACCTTCCGAGCCACCAAAGGTTCGCAGCAAGCCACCTTCGCGGCAAGGGCGACTGCCATCAGGCCGCGTCTCTATGTCCGCCAGACGGGATGGTCTATGGACGCGATCGACGGTAGATCCGGGTGGTGGCGGATCGAAAGGAAGACGTGCTGGAGATGCTCCGCGAGCTGGCGGAGCTGACGATGCTGGAGGAGGAGGACCCGCAGTCGTTCCGGGTGCGGGCCTACGAGAGCGCCGCCAACGCCATCGAGACGCTGGGGAAGGATCCGGGGCTGCTGTCGGCGAAGGAGCTGCAACAGATCGAGGGGATCGGCAAGAGCACCGCCGAGAAGATCCGCGAGCTGTGCGACACCGGCAAGGTGGCCAAGCTGGAGCTCTTGCGCACCAAGCACCCGCCCGGCGTGGTGGCGCTGCTGCGCCTTCCGGGGCTGGGGCCGAAGGCGCTGGGGCGCTTGCGCAGCGAGCTGGGGATCCAGTCGATCGCCGATCTGCGGGCGGCCATCGCCAGCCACGCCCTGCGCACGCTGCGTGGGTTCGGGCCCAAGTCCGAGGAGAACCTGTCGCGCGGCATCGCCCGCCTGGAGGCGCAGGGCGCGGTCGGGCGCACGCCCATCGCGGCCGCGCACCCGCTGGCGGCGCGGATCGTGGCGCGCCTGCGCGACGTGGACGGCGTCCGCGACGTGGCGGTGTGCGGCTCGCTGCGCCGGTTCTGCGAGACGGTCGGCGACGTCGACATCATCGTGGCGGCGGAGGCGCGCGCCGCCGCGCCGGTGATGGAGGCGCTGGTGGCGATGCCCCTGGCCGAGCGCGTGCTGGCCAGGGGCGACACCAAGACCAGCGTCGTCACCCACCGCGGCACCCAGGTCGACGTGCGCGTCGTGGCGCCTCACCAGCTGGGGGCGGCGCTGCTCTACTTCACGGGATCGAAGGGCCACAACATCAAGCTGCGCCAGCGGGCGCTGGCGCGCGGGATGACGCTGAACGAGTACGCCCTGAGCGAGCTCGAGGGTGGCCGCGTGGTGGCCAGCGAGACCGAGGAGGCGATCTACGCGGCGCTGGGCCTGCCGTTCATCGCGCCGGTCCTGCGCGAGGACGGCGGCGAGATCGAGGCGGCGGAGGCGGGCGCGCTGCCGCGGCCCATCGGCGGGGTGATCGGCGACTTTCACGTCCACACGTCGACGTCGGGCGACGCCCAGTCGTCGCTGGACGAGGTGATCGCCGCGGCCCTGGCGCGCGGCCTGCGCGTCCTGGCCATCACCGAGCACGCCGAGGGGACGCGCGCCGGCGTCGGCCGCGAGGCGCTGCTGGGGCAGCGGGCGCGCATCATCGAGCGGCAGGCGGCGCTGGGTGACAGCCTGCGCCTCCTGCACGGGATCGAGCTCAACATCGGCCCGGAGGGCGAGCTGGACTATGACCTTCCGTTCCGGCAGCAGTTCGACTGGTGCCTGGCGTCCGTGCACGACCACTTCGATCTCGATCGGGCGGCGCAGACCCGGCGCGTGGTGACGGCGATGGCGGATCCGACCGTGCGGATGATCGGCCACCTGTCGGCGCGCATGATCGGCGGGCGGGCGCCCATCGATCTGGACGTCGACGCGGTCTTCGCCGCCGCAGAGGCGACCGGCACCGCGCTGGAGGTGAACGGCGCGCTGCCCCGCCTGGATCTCTCGGTCGAGCACCTGCGCCGCGCGCGCGGTCGCGCGCTCGCCTTCCTGATGACCAGCGACGCCCACGTCACCGACGAGCTGGACCGCGTCCGCTTCGCCACGCTGAACGCCGAGCGCGCCTGGCTCGATCCGGCCCGCGTGGCCAACGCCTGGCCAGCGGAGCGGCTGCTCGATTGGCTGGCGGAGAAGCGCGCTGGCTGATCTCGCCTGCTGGGTTGGTTAGATCAGATCAGCCGAGTGCTTTCGCGACCAGGGCTTCCAGCCGGGCGCGGGGCGCGGCGCCGATCATCTGGCTGACGACCTGGCCGTTCTTGAACACCATCAGCGTCGGCATGCTGCGCACGTCCAGGCGCGCGGTCAGCTCCGGGTTGGCGTCCACGTCGCACTTTCCGACGCGCAGGCGGCCGGCATAGGCGTCGGCGATGGCGTCGACGTGCGGGGCGATGACCTTGCACGGGCCGCACCAGGCGGCGGTGAAGTCGACCAGCACGGGCAGCGGCGACCGCAGCGCCTGCTCGTCGAAGTTGGTGTCGGTGATCTCGATCAGGTTCTCGCTCGGCATCTTCGCTCCCTCTTCCTTTCGATTGCTCATGCCCGGCGGGGGGCGGTCATGCACGCTTGCAGATTGGCCTTGGCGCGGTGGAGCAGCACGGCCACGTGTCCGGGCGTGATGCCCAGCGCCCGCGCCACGTCGGCGCCGTCGATCTCCTCGAGCATGCGCAGCGTGACGACCGCGCGCTGGATGTCGCCCAGGCTCTGCACGCAGCCGCGCAGCCTCACTGTCTCCTCGGCGGTGGCGATCAGCTCTTCGACCGACGGCACCGCCGCGGGCAGGGCGTCCAGGGCGGCATCGTCCGCGTCGTGCGGGCGCGCGACGGCGGCCAGCCGGCGCCGGTTGCGGGCGGCGTTGCGCGCCAGCGCGGCCAGCAGCCGGGCCGATTCGACCGGCGCGTCCACCAATGACTGCGCCTGCGGCAGGGTCAGGAACGTCCCAAAGGCCTCTTGCACGACGTCGAAGGCGTCCGCGGCGGTCACCCCTTCGCGCCGGGCGACGCGGATCAGCTGGTCGCGGTGCTGGCGCACCAGCCGTCCCACCCAATCCAGGAACTGGCGGTCCGCTCCCTCGTCAATGGGCGCGGCGCACGGGCAGTCTTTCGCGGCGCTCGGGCGGTGGGAGGCGGTGGCGGATGGGGCCATGGCGGACGACTCTCGGTTCACAGTTGATGCCTTCACCCTGGAAAGGTGTCGAGGCCGCCCGGCATTACAAGGATCGCGTGGTCGACCTCAAGTCGGCGGCGCTCCCGTCGATGTAAGGCCAGCGAAATGGTTTGGCTGGCGGTTCTGGTGGGGTTGCTGGGGGTCTGGGTGATCGCGCTGCGCCGCCAGCTCGGCGACCTGCACCACGCGGTTCGCCACCAGCAGGAACGCCAGGTCGCCCTGGACGAGCGCTACGCCGACCTGACCGGCAACGTGACCGACGCCGTCTTCGCCATCGACCTCGAGGGTCGGTTCACGGCGGTCAACCCGGCCGGCGCCGACATCACGGGCCGCCCGCGCGCCGAGATCCTGCGCGGGTCGATCTTCGATCTCATCGTTCCCGAAGCCCGCGACGACGCGCGCGCCCACCTGGCGCGGGCGATCGCGGCCGGCGGGCGGGGCGACTTGCGCTTCGAGATCACCATCGCGGCCGCCGACGCGCGCCCGGTGCGTCTGGTGGGGCAGCTCCGCTTGCTGACGCAGCAAGGATTCCCGGTTGGTTTCGAGGGTGTGGCACACGAGCTCGGCGCCCGTTCGACCGCCGCCGGCACGCGCGGAGGCGACCCCGCCGAGCCGGAACGCCAGCTCGTCGCCTGACGCGCGCGCGCCCGCCAGGTCCAGCCCGTTAGCGTTTGACCGACCTCTTGCCCGCGGCTATGGTCCGCTCCTCCGATCAAACCACTCGGACTAGGAGCGTGCCCATGGCAGGCGGATCCTCCCTTCCGGTCTCCGTTCAGACGTCCACGCCCGTGGCGGGCTCGCGGAACCCCTACCTTCTGCCGCTGGTGGTGCTGACCTCGCTGTTCTTCATGTGGGGGTTCATCACCTGCCTGAACGACATCATCATCCCGCACCTCAAGGGCATCTTCGAGCTGAACTACGCCCAGGCCATGATGGTGCAGTTCGCCTTCTTCACGGCGTACTTCGTCGTGTCGCTGCCGTCGGGGTCGATCGTCACCAAGCTCGGGTACAAGAACGGCATCATCATCGGGCTCATCACGGCCGGCATCGGCTGCCTGATGTTCTACCCGGCGGCGGGCTCCCGTTCGTACGCGCTGTTCCTGCTGGCGTTGTTCGTGCTGGCGTCGGGCATCACGCTGCTTCAGGTGGCGGCCAACCCGTTCGTCGCCGTGCTGGGAAAGCCGGAGACGGCGTCCAGCCGGCTGACGCTGACGCAGGCCCTGAACTCGCTGGGCACCACGGTGGCGCCGCTGTTCGGGTCGTTCCTGATCCTGTCGACGACCGTCAAGTCCAGCGAGCAGATCAAGCAGATGTCGCCGGCCGCCGCCGAGGCGTATCGGCTGGCCGAGGCGAGCTCCGTGCAGACGCCGTACGTCGGCCTGGCGGCGGCGCTGTTCGTCCTGGCGGTGTTCATCGCCGCTTTCCGTCTGCCGAAGATTGACGGCAACGCCACCTCCGAGAGCGCCGCCGGCGAGGCGCTGCACAAGAGCGCCTGGAGCTATCGCCACCTGGTGCTGGGCGCGGTCGCCATCTTCGTCTACGTCGGCGCCGAGGTGGCCATCGGCAGCGTGCTGGTCAACTATTTCAAGGAGCCGGCCATCGGCGGGCTGCCCGAGGCGCAGGGCGCGAAGTACGTCTCGTTTTACTGGGGCGGCGCCATGGTGGGGCGCTTCATCGGCTCGCTGCTGACCCTGCGCCTGTACCGTCCCGGCAAGGTGCTGGCCGTCCACGCGCTGGGCGCGACCGCGCTGGTGATCCTGACGATGCTGACCAGCGGGCCGGCGGCCATGTGGTCGATCATCGCGGTTGGGCTGTTCAACTCGATCATGTTCCCCACCATCTTCACCATCGCCATCGACGGCCTGGGCAAGCACACCAGCCAGGGGTCGGGGATCCTGTGCATGGCGATCGTGGGCGGCGCGCTGATCCCGCCGCTGCAAGGCCTGCTGGCCGACAACATCGGCCTGCACCACTGCTTCATCATCCCGGCCATCTGCTACCTGTTCATCGCCTGGTACGGCGCCAAGGGACAACCGGCGAGCCTCAAGGCCACGGCCTAGGATAGAGCGGCGCGGTCGGTCGTCGGCATGGTGGGCGTGGGCGGGGAGGGGGCGCGCGTGTTCGCGGAGGGCGAGCACCCGCGCGTGGCGGTGGTCGATTCGTGGACCGACGCCACGCCCTGCAACCTGTACCTGCGCCGCCTGGCCGACAAGGTTCGCGACGGCGTGCGGGTGGCGGGCGGCACGCCGGTGGCGATCGCCAGCAGCGTCGTCTGCGAGCCGGGCCAGGCGCCGTCGCTGGTGCCGCGCGAGGTGGCCGCGGACGCGGTCGAGATGGCGGTGGCGGCCGCGGGCTGCGCCGGCGTGGTCGCGGTGGCGGGCTGCGGGAACGCGCTGCCGGCCATCGCCATGGCGCTGGCGCGCCTGGATCTGCCGGGGCTGATCCTGTACGGCGGCTCGCCCGAGGACGCCGCGCGTGTGGGGGCGCCCCCCTGCGGCGACGAGACCGGCGCCGCCGTGATGGCCATCGCCGCGCAGGTGCTGGGGCTGTCGCCGATGGGCTTCGGCGACATCGCCGCCGGCGACGCGCGCAAGGACATCGCCGCCGTCCGCTGCGGCGAGCTGGGGATGCGCCTCATCGCGCGCGGGGTGCGGCCGCGGCAGCTTCTGACCCGGGCGGCGTTCGACAACGCGGTCGCCGCCGTGGCCGCCACCGTCGGGGGCGCGGGGGCGGTGATTCATCTCCTGGCGCTGGCGCGCGAGGCGGGCGTGGCCCTGGCGCTGGGCGACGTCGACGCCGTGGCGGTGCGCGTGCCGGTGCTGCTGGACGCCGCGCCCGATCGCTTCTCCTTCGCCGCCTTCGAGCGCGCGGGCGGCACGCGCCTCCTGGCGCGCCGGCTGGTCGAGGCCAAGCTGGTGCAGGACGCGCCGACGGTCAGCGGGGCCAGCCTGTTCGAGGAGTCCCGCCGCGCCGACGAGACGCCGGGCCAGGAGATTCTGCGGGCGGTGGACAGTCCCTTGCTCGCCGGTGGATCGTTCGCGGTCCTGCGCGGCGGGCTGGCGCCCGACGGCGCGCTGGCGGCGGCGGCGATTCCGGCGCGCGCGGCGTTCACCGGTCCGGCGCGTGTCTTCGACGCCGTCGACGCTTGCCTGGCGGCGATCGCCGGCGGCGAGGTGCGCGCCGGCGACGTGGTGGTCGTTCGTTACCAGGGCCCGAAGGGCGGGCCGGGCCTGCGGCAGACGCAGGCGATCACGGCGGCGCTGGCGGCGAAAGGCCTCGACGGCCAGACGGCGCTGGTCACCGACGGGCGCGTCGCCGCGCGCAGCGCCGGCCTGATGGTGGGACAGGTGGCGCCGGAGGCGTTCGTGGGCGGGCCGCTGGCGTTCCTGCGCGGCGGCGACACGGTGTCGATCGATCTCGACAAGCGCTCGCTGGAGGTGACACAGGACCTGAACGCCCGCCGCTTCAGCGACAGCTGGCAGAAGCCGGCGGCGCGCTTCTCGGGCGGCGTGCAGGCGCGCTACGTGGCGGCGGTCGGGTCGGCGGCGGAGGGCGCGGTGGCGGCGCGCCGGCTCTAGGAGCCTGTCCCGTCGACGGGTCGGCTCCTATACGGCGCGACCGCTACCTGACGCGTTCGATCCACTGCCAGAAGGCCCGCACCAGCGGCGAGGAGAGCTTGCGCCGCTGCGTGCAGAAGCCGACGCGGAACTCGCCCAGCTCCGGATCGACCGGCAGCGCGCGCACCTGGGCGCGCAGGGGGCTCTTCTCCATGACCAGGCGGGGGACGATGCCGACGGCGGCGCCCAGGCTGACCAGGGCCATCGTCGCTTCGCTGCCGGGAACCTCGCTGTAGATCGCCGGCGTCACCCGCTTGCGGCGGAACCAGCGGTCGGCCAGCGTGCGCGCCAGGCCCGACGACGGCAGCACGATCGGCACCTCCGCCCAGGCGACCGTCCGCGCGGCGGCCAGGCGCTGCACGGGGCACGAGCGCGCCGGCGCGATGAAGACCAGCGGCGTGCGCGTCACGACGCGGGCCACCAGCGCCGCCGGAATGCGATCGGGCAGGGCGGCCACGGTGACGTCGACCGACCCCTGGGCCAGCATGGCCAGCGCGTCGGCGGCGTAGCCGGTCTCGAGCTTGATGTGGATGTCGGGATAGCGCTCGCGAAAGCCGGTGAGCAGCTCGGGGAGGAAGCTCTGGGTGGCGGTCACCGAGGCGAAGATGGCGATGGTGCCGGCGACCTGGTCCGATTTTCCGCGCAGGGCATGGCGCAGGCGCTCCCAGGAGTCCAGCGTCTCGCGCGCGTGATCGGCGAAGCGCGCCCCCTCCGGCGTCAGGCGCACCGTGCGGCGGTCGCGCTCGAACAGGGGCCAGCCGGTCTCGCGCTCGAGGCGCTGGATGGCGCGCGACAGCGCCGACGGGCTGACGTGGCAGGCGCGGCTGGTGCGCAGGAAGTGCAGCGTGCCCGAGAGGTGAAGGAACAGCTTGAGGCCGTCGTAGTCCATCGGTCTATCGTCTTTGTGCGCCCGTCGTCGCCGGGGAGCGGTCTGTTGCGTCGGGCGGGATAGTCAGTTGATGTTAATTCATTTTACGCAATGGCGCCGGCCCGCTAGTCTGGTAGCTTCCCAGCGAACGAAAACGCCGCAGCGCGGAGGAACGCCATGCCTGAAGCACTCCATTTCTCGTCGAAGGTCTTCCCGGTGGACACCGTCCAGATGGGCGATCGCACCGAGCAGATCGTCAAAGGCGGACGCCACCTGTTCCCGCTGCTGCCGAGGGCGCTGGGCGGCATCAAGCAGATCGGCGTCATCGGCTGGGGCTCGCAGGGGCCGGCCCAGGCGCAGAACCTGCGCGATTCGCTGGAGGGGACCGGCATCAAGGTCAAGGTCGGCCTGCGCCCGGGGTCGAGCTCGATGGCCGAGGCGCGCAAGGCCGGCTTCTCCGAGGAGAAGGGGACGCTGGGCGAGATGTTCGCCGTCGTGCGCGAGTCCGACCTGGTCCTCTTGCTGATCGCCGACGCCGCCCAGGCCGAGCTTTACGCGCAGGTGTTCGAGAACCTGCGCCCGGGCGCCACGCTGGGCCTGTCGCACGGCTTCCTCCTCGGCCACTTGCGGAACGTGGGCGCGAAGTTCCCGGCCAACGTCAACGTCATCGCCGTCTGCCCGAAGGGGATGGGCCCGTCGGTGCGGCGCCTGTACGTGCAGGGCAAGGAGGTCAACGGCGCCGGCATCAACGCCAGCTTCGCCGTGCAGCAGGACATCGACGGCAAGGCGACCGACACCGCGCTGGCCTGGTCGGTGGCGCTGGGATCGCCGTACACGTTCCAGACCACGCTCGAGTCCGAGTACAAGTCGGACATCTACGGCGAGCGCGGCATCCTGCTGGGCGCCGTGCACGGGATCATCGAGAGCCTGTACCGCCGCTATGTCGCGCAGGGCATGAGCAAGGAGGACGCGTTCCTCAACTCGGCCGAGTCGATCACCGGCCCGATCTCGAAGACGATCTCCAAGCGCGGGATCATGGCCGTGTACGACGGCCTCGACGCCGCCGGCAAGGTCGAGTTCGAGCGCGCGTACGCGGCGGCGTACCCGCCGGCGCGCGAGGTCCTGGCCGAGATCTACGACGAGGTCTCGACCGGCAACGAGATCCGCGGCGTGGTCCTGGCCGGCGAGCGCCTGAAGAAGAACCCGATGGGCAAGATCGACGGCACGGAGACCTGGAAGGTCGGCGCCGCCGTGCGCGCCCGGCGCGCGGAGAACAAGATCCCCGTTCACCCCTTCACCGCCGGCGTCTACATCGCCACGATGATGGCGCAGATCGACATCCTGCTCGAGAAGGGGCATCCCAATTCGGAGGCGGCCAACGAGTCGATCATCGAGTCGGTCGATTCGCTGAACCCGTACATGCACGCGCGCGGCGTGGCGTACATGGTCGACAACTGCTCGACGACGGCGCGCCTGGGCTCGCGAAAGTGGGCCCCGCGCTTCGATTACCTCCTGACCCAGGTCGCCTACGTCAACCTCGACGAGGGCAAGGCGGGGGACGCCGCGCTGATCCCGGCGCTGAAGAACAGCGTCATCCACAAGGTGATGAACGTCTGCTGCGAGCTGCGACCCAGCGTCGACATCTCGGTCAGCTGACCGGCCGGCGACTGACCGGCCGGCGCGCCGCGCGCGGTCGCGTCCATCCGGCCCGTGACGCGACCGCGACGGAGGCGTCAGATTTCTGGGGAGCATGACGGGCGCGTCCGTGGAAATCGCTGGTTTCGGGCGCGCCCGAACCGGGCCATCGCAGGCCCGGTACTTGCTTCGAATCGCCTCATGAGCACCCGGGTGCGCCTTGGCGGTTCGTTCCTGTCCGTCCTGCTCATGGCCGCTGGTTGCTCGGGCGGCAGCGCCCCGACCCCGACCCCGGCCGTCCCGAGCGGCAGCCCGGTGACGGTGGGCGCGACCGCGCAGCAGCAAGCCGCGCTGGACGCCCTGAAACAGGACATCGCCGCGACCAGGTCGCTGACCGCCGACGCGCTGGTCGCCGCGCGCGCCCTGCCGTTCGCCGCCCAGCTCTCTTACGACCCGATGGCGGCCGTCAACCTCGCCCTCTTGCAAGCGTCGCACGTCATGCTCAGCGCCGGCGAGCTGGGCGTCCTGGCCAAGAACGGCTTCGTCATCTCGGCCGACAAGAAATATCCCGGGTTCGCCTACGGGTACGACGCCATCTACGCCGATCACCTGCCCGTCTTCGTCTCGGCCGATTCGATCATGCACGCCGTCCACCGCTCGTACGACGCCATCCTGAAGGCCGTCGAGCTCGATCGGTTGACCGTCGAGCTGGGCGCGTTGCTGGACGCCATGCGCGCGCGCCTGGCCGCTGACGGCGACGGCCTGGGCGCGACGGCGCGGGCCGACGCCGATCTGTATCTGGCGGTGGCGAAGGCGCTGCTCGGCCAGACAGCTCCGACGGTCGTGGCGGGCGGCGACGCCGGCATGGCCAAGCGGCTGGTCGACGCCGCCAACGGCGCGACGGGTGTCCAGGGCATCACGCTGTTCGGGGTTCCCGTCCACTACGACTTCTCGCAGTTCAAGCCGCGTGGCCATTACGTGGGGGTTCCGGCCCTCGAGCAGTACTTCCGCGCGATGATCTGGCTCGGTCGCACCGAGGTCCCGATCATCCACGTCGACGAGCTGACCGGCGAGCCCAGCTTCCTGCGCCGCCAGCTGGATCTGGCCGTCGCGCTGCGCCGGTCGATGGACGCGGCGTCGCTGCAGCGCTGGCAGCTGGTCGACGCCGTCGTGCGCGCCTTCGTCGGCGAGCCCGACTCGATGACGCCGCCCCAGATCGATCAGCTCATGGCCGACCTCGGCGTCAGCGACCTCGCCGGCCTGGCGGCGCTGCCCGACCAGACCATCGCCCAGCAGATCATCGCGGGCGGCTACGGCAAGCAGGCGATCAACAGCCAGGTGATCGTGAGCGGCGTCGACGGAACGCTGCCGCTGTCGGCGACCTGGCTGTTCCTGGGCCAGCGCTATGTGGTCGATTCGCACGTCTTCTCGAACGTCACCTTCGATCGCGTGCCCAAGCGCGACCCGCCGCGCATGCTGCCCGACCCGCTGGACGTGGCGTACGCCGCGCTCGCCAACGATCAGGCGGTGGCGCTGCTGGCGGGCGATCTGACCAAGCACGCCTACGCTCCCGCGCTCGAGGCGGTGCGCCTGCTGGTCGGCAAGTACGACGACACGTTCTGGCACGCCAACCTCTACAACGAATGGCTGGGCGCCCTGCGCGCGCTGTCACCGTCCGCGGAGCTGGCCGAGATGGGCAGCGGCCTGCCGGCCGTCGCCCGCACCGAGCCGTGGGGCCGCCGCCTGCTCAACACGCAGCTCGCGTCGTGGGCGGAGCTGCGGCGTGACACCATCCTTTACGCCAAGCAGTCGTACTCGACCGGCATCGCCTGCGAGTTCCCCGACGCCTACGTGGATCCGTATCCCGGCTTCTTCGCCGCCCTGCAGAGCTTCGCCGGCAAGGGCGCGGCCCTGGCCGACACGCTGACCGCGGGTTCTACGTCCGCCATGACGGCGGACGTGAAGACCTACTTCCTTCACCTCGGCGACGTCGCCGGCATCCTGCGCGAGATGGCCGAGCACCAGCGCACGGGGACGCCGCACACCGCCGCCGATCTCGCCTTCATCAACGACATCGTCAAGGTCCAGCAGGTCTGTGGCGGCGCCTTCGCCCAGGGCTGGTATCCGAAGCTCTTCTTCGGCACGAACCCGACGGAGTTCGACCCCACCATCGCCGACGTCCACACGGCGCCGCAGGACGAGCAGTTCGAGGACGTCGGCAACGTCCTGCACGTGGCCACGGGTTATCCGCGCTTGCTGGTGGTCACCGTCGACACCTGCACCGGGCCGCGCGCCTACGCGGGCCTCGCCTCCGCGTATCACCAGAAGGTCACCGAGAACTACCAGCGGCTCAATGACCAAGACTGGGCCGCCGAGATCAATCAGGCGCCGCCGGCCGATGTCTCCTGGGTCAGCGACCTCCTCGGTCACTGACAGCGGGATTGCTACGGCATCTTCTGCTCGAAGGTGTCGTACTGGCCTTTCACCTTGCCGCCGAACGTGAAGATCACGACCATGATGAGGCCGGCGATGGCGGCCAGGATCAGGGCGTACTCGACGGCGGTGGCGCCCGACTGATCGGCTGCCAGCGACTTCCAGGCGCGGCGGATCGACATGGCCGGCACATCGGCGGAACGGGAGCGGAACGTGAGCGCGCCGTGGCCGCCCGCCGGAACCCCCCCGTCGTGCCGGCACCGGTGGCGCCATCCTATTCGAACATGACGTCGTCGATGGCCAGGTCGAACTTCTGTGGCTCGCTGGGGCCGCTGAACGTCATGAACGTGACGGAATAGATGCGCTGGCTGGAGTAGGCCTCCCAGGACACGGGGACGCCGTACGACTGGGTCAACACTGGCTCCGTTCCCGTATAGCCCGGGAAGTGAACACTGACCTTGTGCCACGATAGATCGGTCGGCGTGAAGCTCCAGATGAACCAACCGTAGTCGCCGCTCGGCCGGGGCTGCGGCTGCTCGGTCAGCGTCACCCGGTGCACCATCCCCACGCTGGCGGGACCGGCCCGGTATGAAAACGTCAACTGCCGCATCGGCGCGCGCGCGTTGATGTTGAGACCGGCGGGCGCGTTGAGCGGAAGCTCGAAGAGACAGAACGGATATTGCGGACCGACGTTGGCTTGCATGACGCCCGAGATACGCGCCGCCGCTTTCGGACTGCCGCCCGGCAACGTGCTGCCCGCGACGGTCAGGTCGAGGGCAATCGACGACGGCGGCATGAGGTCGTCGTGATAGACCGCGTTCTTGCCGCCGAAGCTGTTGATGAGATCCAGGTCTTCGAAATCGTCGACCAGCCCCGGCGATTTGACGACGACGCCGCCACCCGAACCGCCGCTGCTTCCTCCGGAAGCGGCGCTGGTGCCGCCGGACCCGTCCGTTTCGACATTGCTGCTTCCCGCCGAAGTCACCGAGCCGCAAGCGGCACAAAGCAGCAGCGATGCGACTTTCACGAACCTTCCTGTTCCCATTGTCTCTGTGCTCCTCTTTTGCAAATCAATCAGCCGGTCAGTCGCCGAGCCCCATCAGCCCGTCCGGATCGCGTTTGGACTTCCTCCGCCGGGCGGGGCTTCGTGACCGATGAACCTTCGACTCGGGCGCCAGCGACGCGGCGGTGCGAACCGGCGCCCGCAGTGGCGACGGCGGCGGCGACGGCGATGGCGGCGACGGCAAGACCGGCGCCGCCGTCTTCGCTGGCGTCGCTGGCGCGGGTCGAACGCTGACGCTGGCCGCGCTCCGCCGCTCGCGTCGCACCAGTCCCACGCCGAAAACACCGGCAACGACGGCGACGGCGGCGGCGACGGCGAGGGCGGCGATAAAGCGGGCGGAACGGCGCGCCTGAAACCGGCGAGGAGCCGTCGTGCGCTCGACCGCCAGCGGCGTTTGGGGCGCGCGGAGCTCGAGCAAACAGCCCTCGATGGCGAGCTCGATCTCCTCCATCGTTTGAGGGCGGTCGCTGGGAGACTTGCGCACCATCTGCGCGACCAGCTGTTCCAAGCTCGGCGGCGGGGCCTTGACGAATCGAGAGAGCGGCGGCGGCACTTCAGCAATGTGAGCCAGCAGCAGATCGCCCGGTGACTCGCGCACGAACGGAGGCCGTCCCGCCGTCAGCGCGTAGATGAGACACCCCAATGAGTAGATGTCCGTCCGCTGATTGATGTTCCGATCGCCGCGGCACTGCTCGGGAGACATGTAGTCCGGGGTTCCGAGAACAATGCCCGTCTTCGTTATTCGCGGCATTCCGGTTTCGGCGCTCACCGCCTTGACGATTCCAAAGTCGAGAATCTTCGTGGCCAGCGTTTCGGCCTCTCCCGGGCGCTGCACCAGGAAGATGTTGCCTGGCTTGAGATCGCGGTGCGCCAGCCCGGCGCGGTGCACCGCCGCCAGCGCGTTGGCGATCTGCTTTGCCATGACGATCGCTGACTGCACGGAGAACGGACCCAGTCGTTTGATTCGTTCAGCGACGCTCTCTCCCTCGAGATGCTCCATGACGACATAGGGCGACCCGCTCGGGTGCATGGCGCAGTCGAACACCTCGACGATTCCATGGTGGCGGATCAGCGAGGCGGCGCGCGCCTCCCGGAAAAGTCGCGTCACCGCATCGGGATCCTGCGACAGCTCCGGGTGCAGGACTTTGATGGCCGCGTTGCGGGCGATGTACTGATTCTTGGCGAGATAGACGGCGCCCATTCCGCCCGCGCTGATCTTCGCGATAATCTCGTACCCACCAAACGTGTCGCCGATCATCTTGCGCTCGTGCTCATTGTCCGATGTTCTGGAAACGATCCACTTCGACTTGCCGCAACGCTCGATGGAATACGCTGGACTGCCCGGCCAGGTGTCGTCCCCGTTGCGCCGGTCCGATGAAAATCGCAGTCAACAAAGGCGCTTTACGAGCGACGGTCACCGGGCGTCGGCGTCGGCGCCGGCGTTCGGTTTCGCCGAATGCGCCTTGGGCACGTTCCGGGTAAGGTGGCGGGGTGCCGTGCGACGTCT
This sequence comes from Polyangia bacterium, assembly GCA_035544495.1. Classification (GTDB taxonomy): domain Bacteria; phylum Myxococcota_A; class Polyangia; order Fen-1088; family Fen-1088; genus DATKEU01. The sequence continues at coordinate 16,245 of DATKEU010000147.1, forward strand.
GGGACGGTAGAAACCACCGATGGCGGATCCCCGTCGCCTGGCTGGGTTTGTTGGCGGCGACAGGCTGCGCGACGGCGCTGAAGCAGCAGCCGACGCCGTCGGGACCACCGCCCCTTGAAGCAGCCGGCGGCCCCGCCGCCCCGATCGCGCCGTCGCCCTCGCCTTCGACCAGCGCCGCCCCGCCGCCGGCGCCGCGCTCCAACGGCGCGCAGCCGATCGGCGACAGGCCGGCCTGGATGCGATCGCTGGCGCTGCCGGATCTGCCGCTGCGCTGGTACCCGCGGGTCACGCAGTATCTCGACCAGTACAGGAACGACCCCCGCGCTCGCGAGACCGTGCGCGGCTGGTTGCGCCGCTTCCCCGCCCACCGCGCCGCCATCGAGCAGGCGCTGGCGCGCGAGCGGCTGCCGCTGGGCCTGGCGTCCGTGGCCATGGTCGAGAGCGGTTTTTCTCCGTCGGCGCTGTCGAGCCGGGGCGCGGGCGGCTACTGGCAATTCATTCCCAGCGTCGCGCGCGGATACGGTCTCGAGGTCACCTTCTGGGTCGACGAACGGCGCGATCTGGAGAAGAGCTCCGCCGCCGCCGCCAAGTACCTCGCCGATCTGTACCAGCGCTTCGGCAGCTGGGAGCTGGCGCTGGCCGGCTACAACGCCGGCGTCTTCGCGGTGCTGGAGTCGATCATTCGCTACAACACCAACGACTATGCGACGCTCGGCCGCGTCGAGGCGGGGCTGCCCTGGGAGACGACGGAGTACGTGCCGAAGGTTCTCGCCGTCGCGATCGTCGAGAGGAATCACGACGCCTTCGGCATCGACGAGCCGCCGGCCGACGCGCCCCGGCCGTTCGACGTCGTCTCGGTTCCGCCCGCCGTCAGCTTCGACCGCCTGGCGGCGCGGCTGGGCGTCGGCAGTGACGAGCTGGCGGCGCTGAACCCGATCTACCCGCGGCGCCGCACGCCGCCCGAGCGCGGCCCGACGCCTTTGCGCGTCCCCGCGGGCGCGGCGGCGCGCGCCGGCGGCAGGGCGCTGGCCGATCTGCGGCCCGACAACCTCGAGCCGGTGGTGGTGCGCCCCGGCGAGACGCTGCTCCGTCTGGCGCGCGCCCGCAAGCTGTCACTGGCGCGCCTGCGTCTCATCAACACCGTCGCCGACGACGGCGAAGTGACACCGGGGACGACAATTCTCGTCCCGCGGGCCGCGCCCGCCAGGGTGACGTCCAAAGACAAAGACGCTGTTCATCAGGTGGTCAGGCCAAAAATGGCCACCGGCGTCGCCAGCGCGCGCAAGCCGACGACGCCGCGCTGAGCGCCTCGCGCGTGTCAATCATGGCTCTCTTGGACGATCGCTACGCTATCATGCGCGCATGCACGTCTATCGCACGACAAACGGAATGGTGGTGGAAGACGCCGGCCGGTACGTCACGGTGCCGCCGTCGGAGCTGTCGTGGGACGCCATGTTTCGCGCCGCCGATCCGCGAGCGGCGGTCGCCGCCGCCGTCGAGGTCGCCGCCAGCACGCCGCAGACCGGCCGCTACGATCCCCGCGCCGTGCTGGCGCCGACCGAGCGCCAGGAGGTCTGGGCGGCGGGCGTGACGTACTATCGCAGCCGCGACGCCCGCATGGAGGAGGCGCAGGCGGCCGGCGGCGCTGACTTCTACGCCAAGGTCTACGAGGCCGATCGCCCGGAGCTGTTCTTCAAATCGACGCCCGAGCGGGTCGTGGGCCACGGACAGCCCGTGCGCCTGCGGCGCGACTCTCGCTGGAACGTGCCCGAGCCGGAGCTGGTGCTGGCCATCAACAACACGGGCCGCATCTTCGGGTTCAGCGTCGGCAACGACATGAGCTCGCGTGACATCGAGGGAGAAAACCCGCTCTATTTGCCGCAAGCCAAGGTCTACGACGGCGCGTGCGCCGTGGGTCCGGGCCTGGCGTTGCCCGCGGCGCCGCCCGCGCCGCAGACCGCGATCAACCTCGAGATCATCCGCGACGGCCGCCCGACCTTCGCCGGCGAGACCACGCTGGCGCAGCTCAAGCGCACGCCCGAGGCGCTGGTGGCGTATCTGTATCGCGAGACCAGCTTTCCGAACGGCGCCTTGCTCTTCACGGGCACCGGCATCGTGCCGCCCAACGAGTTTTCGTTGCTTCCCGGCGACGAGATCCGCATCGGCATCACCGGCATCGGCATGCTGGTCAACGTCGTCGCACCGTCGCGCGCATGAACCTGTTCTCGACTGACGACGTATCCATCTTCGACGTTCGCACCCGCGCCCCCGGCCCGCCCGGCAAGTTGCCGCTGACCGCGGACGATCTGGTGCGGCGGCCCAGCGGCGATCTCTTCGGCTGGACGCAGGACGTGGGGATGGGCTTGCCGGCCGCCGAGCTCGGACGCCCCGAGGTCCTGATCCTCGGCACGTCGGGGGGACTGCGCGCGCCCGACGGATCGCCGATCGCCCTCGGCTATCACACCGGCCACTGGGAGATCAGCCTGCTCATGGACGAGGCGGCGCGCGCGCTGCGCCGCCAGGGCTGCACGCCGTTCGCGGGTTTTTGCACCGATCCCTGCGACGGCCGCACGCAGGGGACGACCGGCATGCTGGACAGCCTGCCCTACCGCAACGACGCGGCGATTGTGTTGCGGCGACTGGCGCGCTCGCTGCCCACGCGCAAGGCGCTGATCGGCGTCGCCACCTGCGACAAGGGATTGCCGGCGATGATGATGGCGCTCGGCGGGATGGCGGATCTCCCGGTGGTGTTGATCCCGGGCGGCGTCACGCTGCCGGCCAGCGACGGCGAGGACGCGGGCAAGGCGCAGACGATCGGCGCGCGCTTCGCGCACGGGCAGATCACGCTGGACGAGGCGTCAGATATCGGCTGCCGCGCCTGCGGCTCGCCGGGCGGCGGCTGTCAGTTCCTGGGGACGGCGGCGACGTCGCAGGTGGTGGCCGAGGCGCTGGGCCTGGCCGTCCCGCACAGCGCCCTGATGCCGTCGGGGCAGCCGATCTGGCGCGAGGCGGCCCGTCGCTCGGTGGCGGCGGTGCTGGCGCAGGGGGCGCGCGGCCTGCGCGGGCGCGACGTGCTGACGCCGGCGGCGTTGCGCAACGCCATGGTGGTGTACGCGGCGTTCGGCGGCTCGACGAACCTGCTGCTGCACATTCCGGCCGTGGCGCACGCGGCGGGGCTGCCGCTGCCGACGGTCGACGACTGGATCGACGTCAACCACCGCGTGCCGCGGCTGGTGGACTCACTGCCGAACGGCGTCCACCCGACGGTGCGCGTTTTTCTCGCCGGCGGCGTGCCAGAGGTGATGTTGCACCTGCGCGCGCTGGGCCTGCTCGATCTCGCCGCGCTGACCGCCGGCGGCGCGCCGCTCGGACAGGCGCTAGACGACTGGGAGGGCTCGGACCGCCGGCGGCTTCTTCGCGCGCGGCTGCGCAGCGAGGACGGCGTCGATCCCGATCAGGTGATCATGAGCCCGGAGGGCGCGCGCCGCGCCGGCATGACCAGCACCGTCACCTTCGTGCGCGGCAACCTGGCGCCCGAGGGCGCGGTCATCAAGAGCACCGCCATCGATCGCGCCGCCCTCGACGGCGACGGCGTCTTCCGGCTGATCGGGCGGGCGCGTGTCTTCATCACCGAGCAGGCGGCCATCGCCGCCATCAAGCGCACCGACGAGGGTGGCATCGCGCCGGGCGACGTGGTGATCCTCTGCTGCCGCGGGCCGCTGGGCGCCGGCATGGAGGAGTCGTACCAGGTGACGGCGGCGCTCAAGTACCTGCCCCACGCCAACCGCGTCGCCCTGGTCACCGACGCGCGCTTCTCCGGCGTCTCCACCGGCCCCTGCATCGGCCACGTCAGCCCGGAGGCGCTGGCGGGCGGCCCGCTCGGCAAGCTGCGCGACGGCGATCGCGTGCGCGTCGTCGTCGACACGCGCAACCTGCGCGGCTCCGTCGATCTCGTGCGCGCCGCCGACGGCGGCGCCGGCGCCCACGCCGACGACGTCGTGCCCGACGACGATGAGCTGCGGCGGCGCGCCTCGCGCGCCGATCTGACGCCGGATGTCCACCTCCCGGCGGACACCCGGTTGTGGGCCGCGCTGCAAGCGGCCAGCGGCGGCGTCTGGCGCGGCGCCGTCTACGACGTCGATCGCATCATCGCGCTGCTCGACGCCGGCCGGCGCGCCACTGCCCGGCCCGTTGACGGCGGCTGACGCGCGTTACTCGAACACGTGACAGTTCTGGCAGCCGAAGACGCCGGTCTTGGTCTTCGGATCGAACGCCTTCATGCCCAGCAGGTCCGCCATGTGAGGCTTGACCATGTCGGCCATGAACATGAACCACTCCGGCTTCCCCGACGCCATCTTCTTCATCACGTCGGGGTTCTTCGACAGCTTCGGCAGCTCCGGGTTCGGCATCTTGAAGACGCCCTTCTTGATGCTGGTGCCGTGGCAGGTGGCGCAGGTGAACTCGTTGAACTTGGAGTTGAAGGCGGCGAACTCGTCGCTCATGCGCGGCATGATCGCCTTCTTCATGTATTCCTTGCGCTGCCCGAGATCGAGGTCGTTCCAGGTCACGGTCATGCCGGGCAGGTTCTTGAGCGGCGGCGGCGTCGTCGCCGGCGCGGGGGCGGCCGGTGCCGGGGCCGCTGGCGCGGCGTTGCCACTGCTGGCGGCCGCAGGTCCCGCGCCGCCCGCGCCCGACGGCGCGGCTGCGGTCGTGCCGCTCGATTCAGCGCTGGGGGCCGGGGCCGACGCGCACCCGAAACCGACGAGGGTGGAACCAACGAGCAGCACAAATGCACGAGGGAATGTCATTTTCTGGCTCATGATGGGCCGGCATTGTGCCCGGTTTGGTTGCGATTGAAAACAGCAACCGACTTCGCTCATCCGGGGGGCCAGGCGAGCGATCGCCCCGCCAGGACGTGCAGGTGGGCGTGAAAGACGCTCTGGCCAGCGTCGGGGCCGGCGTTCATCACCACGCGGAACCCGCCCTCGCCATAGCCGGCGTCCTTGGCGATGCGGGCGGCGACGACCATCATGCGGCCGAACAGCTCGGCGTCGGCCAGCGTGGCGTCGGCGAGGCTGGGAATGTGGCGCAGCGGGATCACCAACTGGTGCAGCGGCGCCTTCGGTCCGATGTCCTTGAACGCCAGCACGTGCTCGTCGCGGTAGGTGATGGCGGCGGGGATCTTCTCGTCGCGGATCTTGCAGAACAGACAGTCGGACATGGCGCGCTCCTGTGCGTCGATCGTCGCTTGACGTTGCCCTAAGCGCCCAGCTGCAGCAAGCGGTGCCGGGTCTCGTCGAACGGCGCCGCCTCGCAGGCGTCTTGGCGCAGGAAGGCCTCGATGCCGTCGATGCGGGCGATCGCCTCGTCGGTGCGCGGATCCGACCCGCGCTGATACGCGCCCAGCGCGATGAGATCGCGCTGCCGCTCGTACGCCGCCAGGATGGCGCGCAGGCGGGCGGCGGCCGCCTGGTGCGGGCGATCGGCCACCGCGGTCATCAGGCGCGACAACGACGGGAGGACGTCGACGGCCGGCCAGTGGTTGCGATCGGCCAGCGCGCGCGACAGCACCACGTGCCCGTCCAGAATCCCGCGCACCTCGTCGGCGATCGGCTCGTCCATGTCGCCGCCCGCCACCAGCACGGTGTAAAGCGCGGTGATCGATCCGCGGGCGCTGTTGCCCGTCCGCTCCAGCAGGCGCGGCAGCATGGCGAAGACGCTGGGCGGGAACCCGTGACGGACGGACGGTTCGCCGGCCGCCAGCCCGACCTCGCGCTGGGCGCGGGCGAAGCGGGTCAGCGAATCCATCATGAACAGCACGCGCCGCCCCTGCGCGCGGAACCACTCGGCGATGGCGGTGGCGACGAAGGCCGACTTGAGTCGCACCAGGCTGGGGGCGTCGCTGGTCGCGCAAACCACCACGGAGCGGGCGCGCCCCACCGCGCCCAGCGACTGCTCGAGGAAGTCGAGCACCTCGCGCCCGCGCTCGCCGCACAGGCAGATCACGTTCACGTCGGCGTCGGTGTTGCGCGCGATCTGGCCGAGCAGCGTCGACTTGCCCACGCCGGCGCCGGCGAAGAGACCCAGGCGCTGGCCCTCGCCGACGGTCATCAGGGCGTCGATGGCGCGCACGCCCAGCGCCAGCGGGCGCGCGATGCGCCGGCGGGTCAGCGGATCGGGCGCCGCGCGATCCACCGGCCAGTCGCTGGCCCCGCCGCTGCCGTCCAGCGCGCCACCCCCGTCGATCGGCCGCCCCAGGCCGTCGAGGACCCGCCCCAGCAGGCCCGGGCCAGCGGTGATGGCCAGCGGACGGCCGGTGGGCGTCACCATCGAATCGGGTCCGATGCCGGCCGCCTCGCCGAGGGGCATCAGCACCACCTCGTCGCCGCGAAATCCGACCACCTCGGCCTGCACGCGGCCAGCGGGCGCGCTGTCGATCCACACCAGCTCGCCGACGCGGATGCCG
>DATKEU010000148.1:0-3048 GCA_035544495.1 Polyangia bacterium
CGGATAGACGCTGTGGCGGCGTTCGATGGCGGCGTTGTCGAAGTTCGACGCCAGCACGGCGGAGCGGCGCCGCTCCGCCATCGGAAAAAGGCGCGCGAAGGCGGCCTTGATCTCTTCCTGGCTGGCCCGGTGAGGCGGCACCGCGGTGGCCGTGGCTACGATCGTGGCGATGGGGCGCATGCGGGTTCGCGGGAACTTGATCCTTGACGGACGTTCGCACAAGCGCCCGCGTCAAGATGTTCTGATAAAGTGACCGCAATGTCCGTGCAAGACGATCTGGTACAGACCGCGCAGCGACTTTTGATCAACAACTACAGACAAGCCCCGGTGGTGTTCAGCCGCGGCGAGGGGTGCCGTCTGTGGGACGTCGACGGCGTTCGTTATCTGGACATGACCGCCGGCATCGCTGTCTGCGTTCTCGGTCACTGCGATCCCGGCCTGGCCGATGTCCTGTCCGCGCAGGCGCGGCGTCTCATCCACGCGTCGAACCTCTATTACCTCGAGAACCAGATCCGCCTGGCCGAAGCTCTGACCAAGCGCGCGTTCCGCGGGCGCGTGTTCTTCTGCAACAGCGGCACGGAGGCCAACGAGGCGGCGCTGAAGCTGGCCCGCCGATATCAAGCGGTGGTGCAGAAGAAACCGGAGCGCGTCGAGCTGGTGGCGTTCGAGAACGGCTTTCACGGGCGCACGATGGGCGCGCTGGCCGTGACCGGGCAGGCCAAGTATCGCGACGGCTTCGGGCCGCTGGTGGGGCCGGTGCGCTTTCTCCCGTACGGCGACATCGCGGCGGCGCGGGCAGGGATCACGTCGTCGACCTGCGCGGTGATCGTCGAGCCGATTCAGGCCGAGGGCGGCATCCTCTTGCCGCCGCCCGGTTACCTGCAAGAGCTGCGGCGCCACTGCACGGACGTCGGCGCCGTGGTGATCTTCGACGAGGTGCAGACCGGCACCGGGCGGACCGGCACCTTCTACGCCTTCGAGAAGGAAGGCGTCGTCCCCGACGTCGTCACGCTGGCCAAGGGTCTCGCGGGCGGCGTTCCCATCGGCGCCATGCTGGCGAACGAGGAGGTGGCGCGCGGCTTCGAGCCGGGCTCGCACGCCGCCACCTTCGGCGGCAACCCGCTGGCGACGGCGGGCGCGCTCTACGTCCAGCAGGCGATCGATCGCGAGAACCTGCTCGAGCGCTGCCGCGACGTCGGGTCGTACCTCGGGTCGGCGCTGCTGCGTCTGGCGGAGCGGCGGCGCCCGCGCACGCGCGGCGCGCGCGGGCGGGGCCTGCTGCCAGGGCTGGTGCTGGACGGCGACGCCGCTCCGGTGGTGGCGGCGGCGCGCGACGCCGGCCTGCTGATCTCCGTCGCGGGCGGCAGCGTCGTCCGCTTCGCGCCTGCGCTGGTGGCGTCGAAGGCCGACGTCGACGAGGCGATCGCCATCCTGGACGACGTCCTCGGTCAGGGCCGGTAGGCTAGGGCGGCGAGGACCCGAATCATGGCAGGCAGCGGCATCACGACGGGCAAGGACTTTCTCAGCTTTTGGGACATCCCCGACGGCGGCATCGATCGGCTGATCGGTCGCGCCGAGGAGTTCCGCCTGCTGCGCATGCTGGGCGAGCCGCACGCCACCCGCCCGGGCCGCGTGCTCGGTATGGTGTTCGAGAAGGCGTCCACCCGCACGCGCGCCAGCTTCGAGATCGCGATGTACGAGCTTGGCGGGCACGCGCTGTACCTGGGCAGTCAGGGCTCGCAGATCGAGCGGGGCGAGCCGATACGCGACACCGCGCGCGTGCTGTCCGGCTATTGCCACGCGATCGTCATTCGCACCTTCGGCCAGAATCGAGCCGAGGAGCTGGCCGGGTTCGCCAGCGTGCCGGTGATCAACGGCCTGACGGATCTGCTGCACCCGTGCCAGGTGCTGGCCGATCTGCAGACGGTGTTCCAGTTCGCGCACGGCCGCGACAGCGCCGCGCGCAGGCCGGACGCGACGCTGTCGATCACCGGCGACGTCGGACGCACGCTGCGCGGCGTTCGCTATGCCTGGATCGGCGACGGCAACAACATGGCCAACTCGTGGATCGAGGCGGCGGGCATCCTGGGGCTGGATCTGGCGCTGGCCTGCCCGAAGGGCTACGAGCCCGATCCCGCCGTGTTCGCGCGCGCCCGCCAGACCGAGCGCGGGCGCATCACCATCACGCAGGATCCAGCCGAGGCGGCCGCCGGCCGAGACGTCATCTCCACCGACGTGTTCGCGTCGATGGGGCAAGAGCGCGAAGCAGAGGCGCGCCGAGCCGCCTTCGCCGGCTACGGCATCGACGGCGCCCTGATGAAGCAGGCGGCGCCCGGCGCCATCGTCCTGCACTGCTTGCCCGCCCATCGCGGCGAGGAGATCAGCGACGAGGTGATCGAAGGTCCGCAGAGCCGGGTCTGGCAGCAGGCCGAAAATCGCCTTCACGCGCAGAAGGCGTTGCTGGAGTCGCTGCTCGGGCCCTCGCGCGCCGATGACGGGCTGGCGGCGACGCGCTGATCCTCAAGACAGCACGAAATCTGCCGAGGAAGGCGGATGATGTCGAGATCGCCCCACCCCCCGCAAAAGGCCGGGGGCGACCACCCCATCGTGACCCGTTTTCCCGGCAACCCCACCTCGCTGGATGACGACGTCCCCGATCTGGACGCGGACTTCGTGGAAAGCGAAGAGGGCGAGGGCGTCGTCCAGGGCGTGATGGACGTCTCGAATCAAACAAAGCCTTTCGATCATTCCGATTCAGGCTCCGGCGATCAGGGCGGCGACAGTGACGGGCGGGTGCGGGCGCGACGGGCCACCGTGGTCTCCCCGATCCCGGCCATGCTGGCCGCATCGATGACCACGCTCCCCGAAGTCAAACCGGCCGCTGCGCCGTCCGGTCACGCGCCGGCCGCGATTCCCGGGTCGGCCGGCCAGCACGATTCCGGCGGCGGCTATACCGTGCAGGTGCAGGGCAGCTCCGATGCCGACCGATACAACCGGGTGAGCGATCTGATCGCCTCCATGCGCAGCGCCTTCGACGTGCGGGATTTC
>DATKEU010000149.1:0-6854 GCA_035544495.1 Polyangia bacterium
CGCCGCCCTGGACGCCACCGCGGTGGCGCGCGTGCTGCGCGCGGTGGTCGAGCGCGAGAAACCCGACGTGGTGCTCCTGGGCAAGCAAGCCGTCGACGGCGATTCGAACCAGGTCGGGCAGATCCTGGCCGGACTGCTCGGCTGGCCGCAGGCGACGTTCCTGGCCGGCGTGCGCCTGGCGGCGGACGGCAAGAGCGCGACCGTCACGCGCGAGGTCGACGCGGGCGTCGAGGAGAAGCGCGTGCGCCTGCCGGCCGTGCTGACCGTCGACCTGCGCATCATCGGCAAGAAGGCCGTGCGCAACGAAGCGCTGGCCGGCCCCGACGCCGAATGGGAAGAGACGCAGCGCTACGCCTCGCTGAAGGGGATCATGGCGGCGAAGAAGAAGGAAATTAAGGAGCTCGCGCTCGCCGAGCTGGGCGTGAGCGCGGCGCCGTTGATGAAGGTGACGGCGTACCAATCGCCGCCCACGCGCAAGGCGGGGGTGAAGGTGGCGTCGGTGGAGGAGCTGGTCTCCAAGCTGCATAACGAGGCGAAGGTGATCTGATGGCCGGCGTGGTCGTCTTCTGCGAGAGCGCGGACAAGGGCATCCGCACGGCGTCGCTGCCGGCGCTGACCGCCGCCGCCGAGCTGGCCAAGCAGGCGGGCGGCACCGTCACCGCCGTGGTGATCGGCGCCGGCGTGGGCGCGGCCGCGCAGGACGCCGCCCGGTACGCGGCGAAGGTGATCGCTTACGACGACGCGCGCCTGGCGGCGCCGCTGGCCGAGACCTACGCGCCCCTGCTGGCCGACGCGGTCAAGCGGGCGAGCGCCGGCGCGCTGCTGGGGACGGCGACGTCGACAGGCAAGGACATCCTGCCGCGGGCGGCCGCCCTGCTGGGCGCCGGGATGGCGTCGGACATCGTCGCCGTGCTGGGACCGAACAGGTTCCGCCGGCCCGCGTACGCCGGCAACGCGCTGGAGGAGATCGAGGTCGGCGGCGCGGTGATCGTGGCCAGCGCCCGCCAGACCGCGTTCCCTGCCGCCGCCCCCGGCGGTGGCGCGGGCGCCGTCGAGAACGCGCCGGTCGGCAACGTCGACGCGCTGGGCGCCGAGGTGGTGGGGGTGCACGCGACCAAGAGCGCGCGTCCTGATCTGGGCGAAGCGAAGGTGGTGGTGTCGGGCGGCCGCGGGATGAAGGCCGGCGAGAACTTCAAGATCCTCGAGCAGCTGACCGACCTTCTGGGCGGCGCGCTGGGCGCCAGCCGGGCCGCCGCGGACGCGGGCATGGTGCCGAACGATCTGCAGGTCGGGCAGACCGGCAAGGTGGTGGCGCCGCAGCTTTACATCGCGGTGGCGATCTCGGGCGCGATCCAGCACCTGGCAGGCATGAAGGGCTCGAAGGTCATCGTCGCCATCAACAAGGATCCGGAGGCGCCCATCTTCCAGGTCGCCGATTACGGCCTGGTGGCGACGTGGGAGAACGCGGTCCCGGCGCTGATCGCCGAGATCAAGAAGCTGAAGGCCAGCGGCTAGCGCGCCTCCGGTGGATGGTGCCGTTCGCGCGCGCGCCCCACGCAGGCCGCCTTCACTACGCCGAGCGTGGCGAGCGGCGCGCCAGCAGCCTGCCGGTGCTGCTGATTCACGGCGCCGGCGCCTCGTCGGCCATCTGGATGATGGTGCTGGCGCGCCTGTCGCGGCCGACGCGCGCGGTGGCGATCGATCTGCCGGGCCACGGGCCAAGCCCCCCCGCTGAAGGCGCGAAGCCTGCCAGCATCGCGGGCTATCGCGAGGCCACCGGCGCGCTGGCGGCGGCGCTCTGCCTCGGCCGGTCGGTGCTGGTCGGCCATTCGATGGGCGCGCTGGTGGCGCTTGAGGCGGCGCTGGCCTGGCCGGACAAGGTCGCCGCCCTGGTCCTGTGCGGCGCCGCCGCGCGCCTGCCGGTGCCGAGCGAGCTGCTGGCGGTCGTGCGTGACGAGCACGCGCGTTTCCCGGAGTGGCTGGCCGAGCACGCGCTGTCCCCCGCGGCCAAACCGGGTCTCCGGCGCGCCTTCGTCGCCGCCGGCTTGGCGGCCACGCGCGACACGATCCTGGCCGACTATGCCGCCATCGCAGCCTGCGATCTGGGCGCGCGGCTGAAACAGGTGGCATGCCCCGTGGCGTGGCTGCACGGCGCCGACGATCGCATCGTGCCGGCCCCCGCCGTGGACGACCTGGGCCGGCATCACGCGCTGGCCGTCATCCCCAACGCCGGCCACATCCTGCCCATCGAAGCGCCGGCCGTGATCGCGGCCACGGCGCAGCGGCTCGCGGCGCAGACCAATTGACGGTGCACGAAACTTGAGCTCAACACGGACGACAATCTGTAAGGATCATGTCGTCGATCCCCGGCAACGCTGCGAATGGTTCGTGTTATACGGGGGAAAACTTGCGATTCACGCTCCTTGCTTTTGCCGTCGCGTGCCAGGCGATCTTTCTGTTTTCGGCTGGAATCGCGCGCGCCGACGATTCGGCCGATGAGCTGATCAAAGAGGGAATCGCCCTTCGGCGCGTCGGCCGCGACGAACAGGCGCTGCCCAAGTTCGAGCGCGCCTACCGCTTGCAGCCGACGCCACGGGCAGCCGCTCAACTGGGTCTCTGCCGGCAAGCGCTGGGCAGGTTGGTCGACGCGGAAAACCTGCTGGCGGAGTCGCTGGACGCCAAGGACGACGCGTGGGTCAACAAGAACCGCGACACACTCGATCGAGCACTGGCGTACATCCACTCGAACATCGGGCGGCTGGTGGTGACCGGCGAGCCCGCCGGCGCCGAGTTGGTGATTGGTGGTCGCGTCGTCGGGCGCTTGCCGCTCGACGGCGCCCTGCGCGTCGACCCGGGTCCGCTGGAGTTGGTGGTGCAAGCGCCGGGGTTCGAGTCCGCGACGCGAAAGATCTCGGTCCCGGTGGGCGGTCGCGAAACCTTGACGGTCAAGCTGAACCCGGCGCCAGCCGTAATCGCCGCGCCGCCGATGGCCGCGCCGGTCGTGACCGGCCAGCCGTCGATCGTCGCCCTGAACGCCAAACCGCCGGAGATCGCGACGCTGTCGGTGACGGCAACGCCCGCGGTCGAGGAGACCCGATCGACCCCGGTTTACCAGAAGGCCTGGTTCTGGGGCGTGCTGGCGGCGGTTGTGGTCGCGGGCACGGTCACGGCCGTCCTGGTGTCGAGGGGCGGCACGAGCTATCCCAAGAGCGACCGCTCGGAGCCCTTTCCATGACGGCGACGACGAGGGCGCGCCGGCGCGCGGTGATCGCCCTCTCCGCCTTGTTCGTGGCGCCCGCGGGACTGGGTTGTGGATCCAGCACGCAGCCGTGCCGGCCAGGAACGGCGCGAATCGTGATTCAATGCTCGGCTCTGTCGGCCGGCGTCACGTCCGTCGACGTCACCGTCGCGGACCAGGACAACCCCGGCGCCACCAAGACGGTCGCGCTGCCGGTGCACTGCCCCGGGACGGCGTCGCTGGAGCTGGTCGTCGCGAACTACGCCGCTGGGCGCACGCTGCTGGCAACCGTCGTCCCGAAACCGGCGAGCGCCGCCGCCGCGCCTTCGAAGCCCGTGCCCATCGTCCTGGCGGCGGGGTGCACAGCGACGGAGTTGTCGTGGGAACCAGGAAAGTCAGACGGCGGTGCTGACGCTGGCGCTGACAGCGGCCCGGGCGCCGTCGAGAAGACGGATGGAGGGCCGACGGATGGCTTCGACGGCCCGGAAGCCACGGACGCGTCTGGCAGCGGAGAGGCATCCGACAGCGGCGAGGCATCCGACGGCGGCGAGCCGGAAACCGCCGATGCGCCTCTCGACGAGACACCGGAGGTCTCTCCACCTGTCGACGCTCCGTCGATCCTGGGAAACGGCGCGCCCTGCGCGAAGGACGACCAATGCGCGTCGAAGACCTGCGTGCAGGGCGTGTGTTGCGGCGGCGCCTGCCCTGGTCCCTGCCAGTCTTGCCTCGGCAAAGACACGGGACGCGATCATGATGGAGAGTGCGCGTTCGCCACCGCAGGAACCGACCCGCGCGATCAGTGCGCGGCCGGGCCGTCGACAGGTTGCATGCTGGACGGCCAGTGCGATGGCGCCGGCGCCTGCCGCCTGTGGAGCTCTGATACGGTCTGCGGTGATTCCACCTGCGCGTCGGGCAAGTTCGTGCCGACCGCTCATTGCGACGGACGGGGCGCGTGCCGCGTGCCCAGCGCGGTGGATTGCGCCGGCTACGCGTGCGTCGCCACCGGCCCGAGCGCAGGCTGCAAGACGAGCTGCGGGGGCGACCAGGACTGTGTCGGTCTTTCGTGTGTGAACTCGCTCTGTGGGAACAAGCTGCCCACCGGCGGCAAGTGCACGGCCGGCAACATGTGCGCGTCCGGTTACTGTGTCGACGGCGTCTGTTGCGGCTCCGTCTGCACGGATCCGTGCACCGCCTGCAGCGCCGCGCTGACCGGGAAGGCCGATGGTCAATGCCAGCCCGTGCAGGTGAACACCGACCCAAAGCAGAGCTGTGACCCGGCGGATCCGATGACCTGCGGCCAGACCGGCGATTGTGACGGCGCCGGACACTGCGCCTTGCAGGGCCCGAGCGTGATGTGCCGGAGCGAATCGTGTTCCGCCGGCCGCCACGTCCCCGTCGCCTTCTGCGACGGCGCCGGACACTGCCCGCAGAGTGCCTCTCAGAGCTGCGGCGCCTACGCCTGCGGCGCCGCGACGTGCAACACGACCTGCGCCGGCGACCAGGACTGCGATTCCACCGCCGCCTACTGCGAGAACGGCCACTGCGTCGGCAAAAAAGGCCAGGGCGCGCCTTGTGCAGCCGGCGCGGACAACCAGTGTCAGACGGGCCACTGCGCCGACGGCGTCTGTTGCGAATCGACGTGCGTCGGCAGCTGCAAGGCTTGCAACATCGCCGGCCAGGAAGGTCACTGCGCGATGGTCCAGCGAGGCGGCGCCGATCCGCGCGGCCAATGCGCCGTCAGCGACCAAGCATCTTGCGGCACTGATGGAACCTGCGACGGAGCCGGCTCCTGCCGGAAATACCCGTCGGGAGCGATGTGCTTGCCGGGCGGATGCACCGGGCAGACATACACGCCCGCCAGGTCATGCGACGGCGCCGGCCTTTGTCAGGGCATGGCCAGCCACGCATGCGGCTCCTATATCTGCGGCCCAAACGGATGCAAGAACCCCTGCGCAACCGACGCCGACTGCGTAAGCAACCTCTACTGCTACCGAGGGCAGTGCAAACCCAACAATCCGCCGTCGGGCGCCGTTTGTGGCAGCACCGGATGGTGCTGGATGAACCCGATTCCGGCCGGCCAGACCCTGCGAAGCGCGTGGGGAGCGTCGACCAACGACCTGTGGGTCGGCGGCGAAGGCGGCGTTCTAGCCCACTGGAACGGGACCAACTGGGGCGGGCAGGGACAGATCATCAGCGGGACGATTCGGTCGATCTCTGGCACCAGCGCCGTCGACATCTGGGCAGTTGGTGACGGCGGAGCGATCCTCCATTGGGACGGAACGACCTGGACCAGCTTTCCCAGCCCCACGACGGTGTCGCTAACATCGATTTATGCGCTCAACGCGACGGCCGCATGGGCGGCCGGATCGGATCTGACCGGATCCGTCCTCCTTCAGTGGGATGGATCGTCTTGGACGTCTCTCTCTGTGCCCGCCAATCAAATGCCCACGTGTGTCTGGGCGGCATCCAGCAGTTCTATCTGGGTGGGCACAGGCACCGGCATTTTTTCTGGAAATCCAGGAAATTGGGTCGTAGGAAATTACAGTTCGCCCTTCGGTGTTTCGTCGATCACCGGAAGCACGTCCTCGGACGTCTGGGTAACTGGTGTTACAGGCGACGACTTCCGAACGTTCACCGCTGCTCACTGGGACGGGGGAAAGTGGACCAGCGTGCCCGAGTTCGGTTCGCCCACTGATACCGGAGGACCAAGAATTAGTTTGATCCCATCCGGTCAAGTCTTCATCGGAGCCTACTACCTGTTCCAGTATGTCAACGGCTCCTTCGTCCAGGTGACTGGCTTCGACAACAGCCTGACAGGCGCCTACGGAGTCGGAACCGCCGGATCGGCGGTCATCGTCACGGGAGACCTGGGTTATGTTTGGCGCAACTCCGGTTCCGTTTGGCTCGAGCTCAGTTCCGGTCCACGGGAGCAGGTCTTTTCGATCTTCGCCACCGGCTTCAGCACCTGGAGCACGAACAATGCCGTGCTGAGGAAATGGGATGGTCAATTCGGGTGGACCACCGAAGCCACGGTCGCCGGTTCCGCAACGGGGCCTGTGTTTGCCCGTGGCACTCTCCTCTTGCCGGAGGTCTTCGCCGGCTACAACCACCTGCTGAACGGCACGTGGAAAACGGAGCCGGGGCTCGGTAACCCGGCACAAGGGATCGCCGCTATCGGTGGACAACAGGACAACGTTTGGTTTCTGAGCGGCGGCAATGCCATCCGTTACGATGGGACCAAGTTCGACACATTCGCGACGGGAGCCGCGCTCAAGGCGGTGTACCCGATTGCCAAGAACGACGTTTGGGCTGTTGGTTTACAAGGCGCCATCGTCCATTGGGATGGAAACACGTGGACGCCTAAGGTGAGCAACACGACGGCCGATCTGACGGGAGTCTGGGGATCAGGCCCGAACGACGTATGGGCAGTTGGAAACGGCAGGTTCGTGCGCTGGAATGGCTCCAACTGGACTCCCAGCACCGTGAACGCGCAGCTCGTGGGTGTTTGGGGCGGCGGAACCAACGACGTCTTGGCCCCGACGTCGGATAGCCGAATCTACCATTTCGATGGCACGACCTGGACGCTATCCGAAACTGGTGCGAACCGCACTCGTGC
>DATKEU010000150.1:0-2713 GCA_035544495.1 Polyangia bacterium
CGGTGGCGACCAGGCCTACCGCCTCGAGCGCGCCTGGCAGTCTGCCTGGATCGCGCGCGAGCTGGCGCTGTAACAAACCAGCCGCCTCGCGCACTCACCTGCATCCGACCGGCGACGCATTTGCGGCCGCCGCCACCCGGACGCTTCGACTCCGCCGCGACCCTGCCGCTTCGTGCGTGCACGCTCCGGGATGTCGAAGGTTCACGCTGACGCCGGAGCTATGTCCATGATCGTCCAGAAGACCGAAACGCAACCAGTCGTTCTCGCCCTCTTTGACCCCAACCGGACGCGCCGCCTGGTCGCCATCGGGCGCGGAGTGCTGCGCTACGGATTGGTCGCGCTGATGGTGCTGTGGGGCGGATTCAAGTTCACGGCGATCGAGGCGGAAGGAATCCGCCCGCTTGTCGGCCACAGCCCGTTGCTCGGGTGGCTGTACCCGCTGTTGGGCGTGCGCGGCACCTCGTCGCTGATCGGGGTAGTCGAGCTGATCGCCGCCGTATTGATCTGCACACGGCGCTGGCGTCCAGCGCTGTCGGCGGTGGGCAGCCTTTTGGCAGCGGCGACGTTCGTGGTCACATTGTCGTTCCTGGTGACGACCCCGGATGTCTTCTCGCCGACGAACCCGTTCGGCGGCTTCCTGATGAAAGACATCATGCTGCTGGGCGCGGCGCTCTACACCGCTGGCGAGGCGTTGGAGGCCGCGGCCGGGCGGTCGCGCGTGCGGTCATGACTGCCCTCGCCGAGCAGTCGGAGGCTGTTGCTTTGCCCCCCTTTACGGAACCGCCCGCGCCGTCGCCGCGGGCCACCCGCCGCGACTGGATCGGCCTCGCGGTAATTGCCCTGCCGTGCCTGCTCTACGCGATGGATCTCACGGTGCTGAACCTGGCGCTGCCGCGGCTGAGCGAAGATCTGCTCCCCAGCAGCGCCAAGCTGCTCTGGATCGTGGACATCTACGGCTTCTTCGTGGCCGGGATGCTGGTGACGATGGGCAACCTGGGCGACCGCATCGGGCGGCGACGCCTGCTGCTGATTGGAGCGGCCGCTTTCGGCGCGGCGTCGGTGCTGGCGGCCTTCTCTCGCAGCGCCGGCATGCTTATCGTGGCGCGCGCCGTGTTGGGCGTGGCCGGCGCGACGCTCGCGCCGTCGACACTGTCTCTGATTCGCAACATGTTCCTGGACCCGCGCCAGCGGCGCGTCGCCATCGGTGTCTGGATCAGCAGCTACTCCGTCGGCGGCGCCATCGGGCCGCTGCTGGGCGGCGTGATGCTGCAGCACCTGTGGTGGGGGTCCGTGTTCCTGCTGGCAGTGCCGGTGATGGCGCTGCTGCTAGTGGCGGGGCCAGTGCTGCTGCCCGAGTACCGCGATCCGGAGGCGGGCCCGCTGGACCTGGGCAGCGCGCTGCTTTCGTTGCTGTCGGTGCTGCTAGCGGTTTACGGACTGAAGCTCTTCGCCCAGGACGGCCTAGGGTGGCTGCCGGCGCTATCGGTCGCGGGCGGCCTGGCGCTGGGCACACTGTTCGTGTGGCGGCAGCGCCGCGTGGCCGAGCCGTTGATCGACGTTCGTCTGTTCAGCGTGCCGGCTTTCAGTGCCTCGCTGGGCACGTACCTGCTGGGGACGCTGGTTTCGTTCGGGTCGTACGTGATGATTGGCCAGTACCTGCAGCTGGTCCTGGGACTCACGCCGCTAGCGTCTGGCCTTTGGACCCTCCCCTGGTCGGGCGGCTTTATCGTCGGGTCGATGGTGACCCCGTTCCTGGCCCGTTGGATTCGGCAAGTACACCTGATGGCCGGCGGGCTAGCGCTGTCCGGGGCCGGCTTTGCCGCGCTCGCCAGCGTGCCGTCGACCGGGTTGGCGGGGCTGGTGGCAGGGACGTCGCTGATCTCCTTGGGGATGGCGCCAGTATTCACAGTGGGGACCGATCTCGTCGTTGGCGCAGCGCCGCCGGAGCGCGCCGGCGCGGCGGCAGCAGTCTCCGAGACCAGCTCCGAGCTGGGTGGCGCGCTTGGGATCGCCGTCCTGGGCAGCATCGGGACCGCGATCTACCGCAGCAGGATGGCGACCGCGCCCCTCGACCGCGTGCCGGCCGGCGCCCGCCATGCGGCGTGCGACACGCTCGGTGGCGCGGTGGCCGCCGCAGCCCACCTGCCGGGAGACGTCGGACTCCACCTCGCCGCGGCGGCGCGCGACGCATTCTCGGCGGCACTGCAAATCACCGCCTGGATCTGCGCGGTCGTTTCAGTCCTGGCAGCGGTCGTGGCGGCGGTCGCGCTCCGGCACGCCCGCATTGGCGGCGAATGACGGCCACCCCACTGCGGAGGCGGCGCTCCGGCGGCGCAACAGCTCTTCCGAGCACCAGTCGCCGCCTCCCCTCATAGGAACGCGGTCGCGTTCGCGTTGAAGGCCCCGCCGGTCATGATGACGAGGTTGGGCATGAAGGACGGCCAGCGGGACGCAACGCCCGCCTGCCCTGACGACAAGGCGGTGGCGGCCGGATCGACAGCAGGCAAAAGAACAACTCCGGTAGTCCGAACCTCAAGGATCGCCCGGTCCGGGCGGGTTCGGTTCGGGTATGCTGGCGACATGCCCGAGGTCGATCGTGACGACCAACTCCCCCCGGCCCCGACCCAACCGGCGCCGCCCGCTTGCGCCATCGACCCCGACACCGAGTGCCCGGTCTGTGCCGCCCGGGGCCGCCGGGTCAAGATGCTGCCGG
>DATKEU010000151.1:0-14474 GCA_035544495.1 Polyangia bacterium
GGCAAGGGCGCGACGGGCGAGGTCGTTCGCCTGTCAGCCTGCGACCCCCTCAACGTCGTCGGCGTGATCACCCCTGGCCCACGCATCCCCGCCACGCTGGCCAACACCGTCCTCTTCCGCGACGGCGTGCCCATCACCGACGATTCAGCACCACCGCTGGTCCGAAAGCCTCTCCCGCTGGCGGGAGAGGTCGGCGGCGAAGCCGCCGGGTGAGGGGAAGCCTTGCGGAGGGAGGCGCGCGACAACTGACTCTCGCGCCGACGGCCCTCACCCGCGAGCCTCCGGCTCGGCGGCCTCTCCCGCGAGCGGGAGAGGCTCGGATCGATCACTCCAAATCGATCCCTCAAATCACAGTCACGATTCGGCGGCGTCTTTCACCGGGCTCGAGGACTCACTCTTCGGCGTCGTCTTTCATGCCGTGTAGAAGGCGCGCTTTCACGCGGGTGAACTGGCGTTCTTTATAACGCTCGTGGCTGTTCTCACCGGCTTCGTTCAGCTCGGCGGTGCGCGCGTCCACGATCTGGAATTCGGTGAGCACGAAGACCACGGTGCCGTACTCGGCGAACAGCGGGTCGCCGGGCGGACGCGCGACGAAGCGGTCGATGCGCACCGGCAGATCGGCCACGAAGTTGATCACCCGGAAGCCGGGGCCGGAGAACTCGTTCTGCGGTGACGGCTTCTTGTCGGCGGCCACGGCCGCCAGATCCAGCACGTCGGGCAGGAACTTGGCCAGCGCCGGCGACCGCGACAGCGTCTCGCGCACCTTGATGACGTCGTTCACCGACTGCCCGGGAATGACGTAGTTGAAGGGCACCAGCCGCTGCACCACCTCGCGCAGCACGAACAGCAGCTGCTCCTCGGAGTTGGTGATCATCCGGAAGCGCAGCTTGTCGTAGACGTCGGCGGCGATCGACTCCTTCTTCGCCAGGAGCTTCGTGATCAGGCTGTCGGCGTGTTTCCGGCTCCACTCGAACTCCACCACCTGGCAGCCGACGCCCTTGATCTCCTCGACGGTGCGCAGGACCTTCTCCTCGACCAGGTGAAAGATCTGGTCGCCCGACACCGCCAGCTTGGTCAGAAGCTCGCGCCCGGCCAGGTGATGCATGACGTGCATGACCTTGAGGACGATGCAGGCGTGCGTGCGCCGCTTGCCCTTCTGCGAGGCGATGAGCAGCAGATCCTCCGGTGGTACACCGTGCGCGACCTCGTCGGGAATGTGGAACCCGAGGTGCCGCTCCAGATACTCGACGGCCTGCTCGCGCAGGGCGCCCAGACGCCGCATGTCGTCCTCGTCGCGAGGGTCCATCTCGTTCACGCGCAGGAAGCGGTCGACCTCGGCGCGGTCGTGGAAATACAGCTTGTGCCAGTCGATGACCGAACCCCCGCGGAGCAGGTTTCGGATTCCCGTCAGGTCGGCGAGGGTGAAGTCCTCGTAGCGGACCTTGCGGATGGGCGGCGCCAGATGCCCCGCGGGCGCGCCAGACGGGACGACGTTTGTCGCGGGCGGTTCCAAGCGTCTCCTCTTTTTCCGCGGCGCGGCGGGGGGACTTCTGCGCCAGCGGAGCAAGTCTAGGGTCGCCCTCAGATCACGGCAAGGACAACGCGTTAAGGGGTCAGATCAATTCGGATGCTTTTTCCGTATCGGCGCCGGGACCCGACCCAGCGACACCGTGGCCCAGAAAAGCACCCCCGCGAAGAGTCCCATCGACAGCGAGCCCACGATTTGAATCATCGCGTCAGCTACAATATCCTACCTGTAGGTTCTGTCAAATCCTCTCTTGATCAGCGCGGCCGGCGCTGTCTTTGTGCGTCGCTTGGTTTACGATCGTCGGCGCGATGAAATGGCCGCTGCTTTCCAGGTGGCCCGTGGCGATGGCGTGGGCGCTGGAGCTGGCAGGACATGCACCACCGGCCGAGGCCTCCGATCCCGCCGCCGCGCGCGCCGCCTTCGCCGACGGCCAGGCGCTCGCCGCAGCCAACCACCCGGCCGACGCGGCGGCCAAGCTGGACGCCGCGGTCGCGGCTGATCCGACGTTCGCCGACGCCTGGTTCGCGCTGGGCCTCGCCCGCCGCAAGGCCGGGCAATGCACGCTCGCCGTTCCAGCGTACCGCCGCTACGCCGAATTGCGCCCAGGCGACAGCGAGCCCTACTACGGCCTGGGCCTTTGCCTGCGCACGATCGGCGATCGGCCGGGCGCGATCGCGGCCATGGAGCGTTACCTGGCGATGGAGCACCGGCCGGCCACGCAGAAATGGACCGACAACGCGCGCGCGATTGTCAGCGCGCTGCGCGCCGAAGAGAAACCGCCCGCCCCGCCCGCTCCACCCGCGTCGCCACCCGGTGCAGTCACGACGGCGAAGACGCCGCCCGCGCCGGCGGGCATCAGCCCGGCCGCCGGCATCTACAGCGACGCGCAGGCGCTGCGCGACAGCGGACGCATCGACGAAGCGCTCACGCGCTTCCAGCAGGCGATCGCCGCCGACCCGAACCTGATGCCGGCACGAGCGGCCCTGGGCGAGCTCCTGCTCAAGCTCCACCGCGACGAGCAGGCGGTGGCGGTGTTCCACGCGGCCGTGCGCCAGAACGCCAGCTATCCTCTCGCCTGGTACGAGCTGGGTTTCACGTTGCGCGCGCTCGGCCGGTGGCCGGAGGCCGTGGACGCCTACCAGGCGTACATCAAGCTGCGCCCCACCGATCCGGATCCGTACTATGGCCTCGGTCGATCACTGCAGCGCCTGGGCCGCGCCGCCGAGGCGCGCGCGGCGTTCGAGAGGTACCTGGCGCTGGAGACGCGACCCGGCGAGGCGCGATGGGTGAAGCAAGCGCGCGCCGCGCTCGCCGAGACCGGCCCGGGGACCGCGCCCGCGCCGCCGCGCTCGCCCTAGGGTTGCGAGCGCGAGCGCCGTCGTCCCGGACGGCCGCCCAGCCACGAAAAGAACAGGAACACGCCGCAGATCGCGGCCGCCACGATCGCCGCGGTCGTCGCGCGCGGCTGGCGCCGGCCGTCGAAGACCACCGCCAGCACGGTGCTGGTGGCGCCCAGCATCCCCCACAGGATCTGCTGCCCGGCGAAGTACAGCATCCGCGCGTTGTCGTCGACGTTCTTGAGGCGAATCTCGAGCTGCCCGCGCAGGGCGCGGTCCATGAAACGCTGCAGCTCGCCGGGCAGGGACAGCGCCGCCAGCGCCATCTCGCGCGACGATTCGACCACCGCCTCCGACCACTGCTTCTTCTCCCCGAGTAGAAATCGCTGCAGGTAGGGCTCGATGACGGCGCTGGGGTTCATCTCGGGGTCGAGCGTCGTGCACACGCCGAGCAGCAAGAGCAGCGTGCGCTCGAGCAGGATCCACTCCTTCGGGATGTGAAAGGCGTCCCGCAGATCGGCCAGGCTGACGTTGAGATCGCGCAGATCCAGCAGGCTGGCCAGCCCGCTCTCCGGTTCGAACCGCAGATCCTTGAGGGAAAAACCCTCGATGGAGATCTGCGCGCGCATCCTCTCGTGAAAGTAGTGGATCACGCGGTCGAACACCTCCGGGTCGGCGCGCCGCGAGATGAAGCCCATCTCCTTCATCGCCGCCACGATGCGCGTCGAGTCGCGCGTCATCGCGCCCTGCACGAACATCACCATCCCGCGCCGCATGGTCTCGGACACGCGCGCCGTCGCTCCGAAGTCGAGGAAGACGATGGTCGGCGTCCCACCGGCCTCTGCGGGCGCCTGTAGCAGCAGATTCCCGGGGTGCGGGTCAGCGTGGTAAAGGCCGTCGACGAAGATCTGCTGACAGTACGCCTCGACGCAGATGCGCGCGGCCTGGCGGCGATCGATGCGCTGGGCCGCCAGGCCGTCGAGGTCGCCGACCTTCACGCCGTGCATCCACTCCGTGGTCAGCACGCGCGCGGTCGAGTAGTCGGGCATCACCCGCGGGAAGCGGACGTTGGCGCGCCCCGTGAAGTTGCCGGTGATGCGCTGGATGGCGGCGGCCTCGAGGCGAAAGTCCAGCTCCGCCAGCACCATCTCGCGGATCTCGACGTAGATGGTGTCGAAGCCGTAGTCCGGCATGAACCAGCGCAGGACGCCGAAGATGCGCTTGAGCGCGCGCAGGTCGGTGCGGACGATCTCTTCGATGTCGGGGTATTGCACCTTCACCGCCACGCGCTCGCCGGTGGGCAGGCGAGCCAGGTGCACCTGGCCGATCGACGCGGAGGCCATCGGCTCGGGCGAGAACTCCGCGAAGACGTCGTGGGGCAAGCGGCCGCCGAACTCCTCGCGAATGCGCGCCTCGATGTCGTGATACGGGCGGGGCGGGACCTGGTCCTGCAGGCGGCGCAGCTCGGAGCGGAAGGCGTCGGGCAGGACGTTGGCCATGATGCTGATCAGCTGGCCCACCTTGATGAACAGGCCCCGCAATCGGATGATGGCCTCCTCGATGCGGCGGGCGTTGCGCTGGTGTTTCAGCAGCGTCACGCGCTCCAGCGATTCCTGGCTGCGGAACCGCCTGGACACCGCCAGGGCCAGGTACGACATCACCACCTGCGCGGTCACGAAATAGGCGGTGAGGAGGCGCGAGCGACGGGCCACGGTCTGGCGGAGAATAGCCCAGAGCGCTAACCTTGGCGCCATGGCCGACGAACGGCGCAAGAGCGGCGATGCCGCGCCCGTCCAGGGCGACAGTGCGGGCCCGAGCGCGAGCGCTGCCCCTGACGGAGCTCACGGCGCCGGCAACCCCGACGAGGCGATCCCGACCGCCACGCCCGCTGCCGAGGATCGCAGCGGCGAGCGTCAGGAGCGCGAGGGCGGCCTGGGCACGTTCGTGCGGCGCGCGGTCTCGGCCGGCGTCGGCGTGGCCAGCCGATCCAAGGACGACCTCATGCGGGTGGCCGCCAGCGAGATGCGCGCCTGGCTGGAGCACCTCGACTTCAACAACGAGCTCTTGAAGACGCTGTCCAAGATGGTGATCGAGGTGAAGACGGAGATCCGCTTCCGCCCCGCCGCCGACGACGGCAAGATCACGCCCGAGGCTATCAAC
Organism: Polyangia bacterium; assembly: GCA_035544495.1. Lineage (GTDB taxonomy): Bacteria > Myxococcota_A > Polyangia > Fen-1088 > Fen-1088 > DATKEU01. Next base: position 5,026 of record DATKEU010000151.1, read on the forward strand.
GACGTGAAGATCAAACCGAACAAGGGTTAGCGAACCCCCGCCCGCAGCTCGACGACGCGCGCGTCAGCCGGCGCCCGCGAGCCCGCGGATCAGGAACACGACGCCCACGGCGCCGGAACCCAGGCCGACGAACCACAGCCACTTCTTCTTCATGAGGGCGGCGATGGCGGCCAGCGCGATCGCGATCTGCGAGAAGGTGACCGCGCGGGCGAACTGATGGTGTCGCTCGAGGAGGCGCTCGGCGCGCTCGTCGTCTTCCTGCACTTTCTTTTCCAGCTCGCGCGCCTGCTGCTGGATCTCTTTCTGCTCGTCCCTGTAGCGATCGGCCTCCTGCCGCATGCGCGCCGCCGCCGCTGGCTCCGATTTCGCGAGACCGTCGGCCTGGACGGCGTACACGGCGGCACGCGTCCCCTTGGCCTGGAAATACGACCAGGCATCGGAGGCCTTGGCTTGCTGCAAGACCCCGTCGTTCTTGGCCAGGAGGGCGTCGTTCGAGTACGCCCCCGACAGCAAGGAGGCGACGGCCGCCAGCACCGCCAGCAACGCCGTCGACACCGACAGGACCTGCGTCCAGCGCGGCCCGCCCTGGCCGTGCTCGACGGTGTGGTGCAGTTGCTCCTTCAGCTCGCCGGTCTCGATGTCCTCTTCGGGCATGCACAGTCATTAGCACGGGTGAGCTCGATGAACTCGATCGGCGTCGCCGTTTCAGCCAGGAGCGCGGGCTCTGCCCGCGCGGCTGACCTTGCGGAGGGAGGGTGGGCCCGTGGGAGGGCCGAGCCCTCCCACGCAGCGAGCGGAGCGAGCGATCTATCGGGCCGCGGCCTTGGCGGGCGCCGGCGCCGGTGTCTTCTCCATCTCGGGCGAATAGGCGACGGTGCGGTTGCGGCCGCCGTGCTTGGCGGCGTAGAGCGACTGGTCGGCGCGGGCGATGATGTCGGCCTTGGCGCGGGCGTCGGCGGGATAGCTGGCGACTCCGAGCGAGAGGGTGGCTCGGAAGGGGCCCTTCGACGACTGGAAGGTCTGCTGGCCCACCTCGGTGCGAATGCGCTCGGCCAGCTGGCGCGCGCCGTCCTTGTCGGTCCCCTCGAGAACGATGGCGAACTCCTCGCCGCCATAGCGGGCCACGATGTCGATCTTGCGGGCGCGGCCGCTCAAGATGGCCGCCACCCGGCGCAGCACGTCGTCGCCCGTCGGGTGCCCGTAGCTGTCGTTGACCTTCTTGAAGTGATCGATGTCGGTGAGGATCATCGACACCGGGAAGCGATGGCGGTCGGCGCGCCCCAGCATGGCCGAGAACCGCTCCTGGAAGGTGCGGTGATTGACCAGGCCGGTGAGCCCGTCGGTCGTCGCCTGCTCCTCCAGCGCCTGGTACATGTGCGCGTTCTGCAGCGAGATGGCGACCTGGTTGGCGATCACGCCCAGCATCTCGCGCCGGTCCGAAGGGAAGGCGCCGGCGCGCCGCGCGCCCACGGTGAAGGTGCCGATCACCTGGTCCTTGATCAGAAGCGGCAGCACCACCAGCGATTCCAGATCGCGGATGCGAATCGGGTGCGAGAAGACCGGCACGTCGCGCTCGCGCCACTCGCCGCCCGCGGGCAGGGCCAGCTTGTTCTTCGCCACCATCGACACCATCGACGACGAATCAGCGTGCGTGGTGCCGTCCAGCTTGTCCGCCCACTGCCCGACGACGCGGCGGATGGTGTGCGAGGCGCGGCGCGCGTCGTAGGTGGCGATGGCGGCGAAGTCGAACTCGCAGACGCCGCGCGCGCCCGCGATGGCGGCGTCGTAGACCTCGGCCAGGGTCAGCGCGCGGTTCAGCTCGGCCGACGCGCGGTAGAAGCGCTCGTGCTCGTGCTTCGAGCGCTCGACCGCCTGGAAGACGCGCTCCGACTGGACGACGCGCACGACCTGATGGGCGGCGCTCTGCATGAGGCTGGCGTCGCTCTCGGTGAACGGGCGCGCCTCCTGACGGTCGGCCACCAGCACGCCGCGCGCGGTGAGCCCCTCGACCACGGGAACGCCCAGGAACGCCGCCACCTCCGCGGGGCCGTTGTAATACGGCAAGAGCGACAGCTTGGGCACGTCCAGGGCGATGGGGCGGGCGTCGCGCAGGATGGCGCCCAGGGCGCCGGTCCGCGCGACGATCGGCGCCTCGGCGACGTGTGACGATTCGGTGCAGAGCTCCTTCACCTTCAGCTTCTCGCCGCTCTCGTCCAGCCACAACAGCGCGCAGGTCTGCAGCTCCATCGATTTCTTCAGCAGGTCCAGCGTGTAGAAGAGCTGCTGGTGGATCGTCTCCACCGATCCCTGCGACAGCTTCTGCTCCTCCTCGGCGCGCGTGCGGACCCGGCTGTCGGCCGACAGCGGCGTCGAGATCAGCCGGAAGTCGCGCGCCTCCTGGCGCATCGACGCTAGCTCCTCTTCCAGGCGGCGGCGGCGCTCGCGCCGCTGGCGCGACACCTCGGCGTGCAGAAAGACCACGTTGAGGAGCGCGAAGACGGCGATGAAGCCGGCGTGGCTGAGAAAGTCGGACCCCGCCTGCGGCCCGGCGTCGGGGCGAAGCGACAGCACCGCCTCGAAGCCGATCGCGCTCGCCGCCAGCGGCAGACCGACGGCCAGGCGGTGAAACGTCACCAGGAAGCTGACCACGGCGTAGACCAGCGGGTGCACCGGCGAACCGCTGCCGCCCGAGACGGCCAGCAGCACGTAAACCACGGTCAGCAGCAGAACGCCGAGCTCGGCGTCAGAGAGCGCCTCCCGCCGCGGCGTGCGCCGCCGTTCGGCAGTGCGCACGCGGGCGGCGATCTTCGTTCCCAGCAGCAGCGTCAGGACGCCGGCGGCGCCCGCCAGGCGCAGGTCACCGCCGGGTTGGCGCAGGTCGCGGAACCACCCGCGCCACAGCAGGACCAGGATCGTCCCCGACACGCCGAACCCCAGCGTGGCACGCACGGTCCGCCCGACGGCGAAGGAGATGCGCTGGCGAATCTTGGCAACCTTCATGGGCCAGCGTCACTGCGGGTGCGGCCGCGCCAGCGGCGACGGCGACGACGAAGGCGAAGCCAACGGAAAAACCGGCGGCGGCCTTGGACCGCCCGCCGGCCGCGACAGATCGACGACGATCTCGCCCGGGCGCACCCAGCCGAGCTCGGCCCGCGCCACCCGCTCGATGGCTCCCAGGTCCGAACGCAGCCCGTCTGCCTCGCGGGTCAGGCGCTCATTCTCGGCGCGCAGATCGGCGTCATGGGCGCGCAGGGCGCGTAGATCGCGCCGCAGCATCAGCGTGCGCGCCAGGCCGGACCGCGCATAGACGTGGTACGGGATATAGCCCAGCGCGAACGTGACCGAAGCCGCGGCCACAATCCGACCAACCCATGTCTTCGCTTCCCGGCGCATGGCCCCGACTAAGGAGTATCGAGGCCGTCTTGGCGGAGGGCAATTTTTCGGCTGTCCGCCGGGCCGGCCCTCCTCGACCCTCCCCGCTCCGGGGGCTCGGTTCAGTAGTTCTTGCTCTCGCCCTCCCGGGGCAAGCTCTCGCCGTTGGGCAGGTCGGCGCGGGCCCGGCGCAGGCGGTCGCGCAGGTCCTCGCGCAGCTCGCGGCCCGGCTTGGGGGCCAGCATCAGCGCGATGCCGGCGCCGACCAGCAGGCCGACGCCGAAGGTTCCGAGCGATCCGGCCAGCCAAGCCCCTGTCGACTGCCTGGTCTCGAGGCCCAGGAGCTCGAGCACATCATCCTTGTTCAGCTTGCGCAGATCATTCATCGTCATCATGGCACCTTCCCCTCACTCGATTGCGATTGGCCCGATTGATTCGATCTTTGTCCGCGGCCGCGCGGCCGGGGAGTCTCGCCACCCGAGGACGATTCGCCGCCCATCAGGTTGTTGATCACGCCGGCGGCCTCGTCGTTCAGCAGCGGCAGCACCGCCAGCCTCACGCCGATCCTGAAGCCCAGCCGCAGAATCCGCGCCGTCAGGGGCGTGAAGAAACCACCGCCCAGCACGTAGCCGAAGCCCACCGCCGCCGCCAGCGTGCCGTAGGGGTGCCGGTTGACGCGCCCCTTGACGTCCAGCGACTGGCTGATGTCGGAGAACACGTCGCGCGTCCGCGACCAGGCGTCCTCGGCGTCCTGCTCGATGCGGCTCACCTGACGCTTGAGCGCGCTCGATCGGTGTTCCCTGTCGTTGTTGTTTCCGCGCGTCTCGGATTCGGCAGCCATGCTCGTCCCCTTTCAACGCCGCGCGATGCGGCCGATGATGTACCCCACCGCCAGCGCGCCCAGCAGGCACTTGCCGGGATTGGCCTTGATGTAGTCGATGACTTCGTCGTTCATCGCGCCCAGGCGCTTTTTGGCCTGGTCGAGCTGCGGGCGGACCCGCTCCTCGAACTCGCGGGCCGTCTCCTCGATCTTTTCGGCGATCTCCATGGTCCCTCCTCATCTTTTCTGGGGCGCGTTCACCAAACGTCAACTGTCCCGGTGGCGCTGCCCCCACCACAGGCCCAGCAGAAAGGCCGCGCCCAGAAATGCCGCCGGCCGGGCCCGCACCCACTCGCGCCAGTCGGCACGCCGGGCCACCTCGTCGCGTAAGGCCAAGACCGACATCGCCACCTGCTCGCGGGTTCGTTCGATCTCGCGCTCTGCGCGCACGACGTCGGGATCGAGCATGTCTGTCAGGGTCGCGTCGTCGGCCATGCGTTCACTCCTCCGGCGTCGGCGGCGATCGCCGGCACGGTCACCTGTCCGCGGGCATCCGCCGCGCCCGCACCGTCGGTCTTGCCGGCGGAGGCGTCGGACAGCGCGGTCACGCTGCGCTCGACCGCCTGCGCCGTTTCGTGCATCGGCTGCGTGTTCCGCAGCCGGGTCAGCGCCCCGCCGCCCGCGGCCGCGGCGACGACCACGTGCACTCCCGCCAGCAAGAAGAACGCGGTCGGAAGCGCGATCCAGCGCGACAGCAGAACCGCCAGGCCCACACAGGCCAGCCCGTACGCCAGCGCGAAGATGCCGATGACCAGCAGCAACGTCACCAGCGCGCGCCCATACGCGCGCAGGTCGGCCTGAAACTCCAGGCGCGCCAGCTTCATGTGCTCGCCGATCAGGCGTCCGATACCGTCCAGAGTTTCACGCACGAGGGATAGCAACCCGTCGCCCTCGGGCCGCAGCCGCGCCTGGCTCATGGAACCGCCTCCCGCACCAAGCAATGGTAAGCACGTGGATCCCGAAGGACAAGACGCAGCGCGGAGGCGGCGCCGCCGTCCCGGAGGCGGCCAGGGTTGCCACTCACCGTTTTCACGCCTGGCGCGGGCGGCCCTGGCCCGACCGCGCGCCGCGGCGCCAGATCACCCCTTCGCGCGGGTCGCGTGGATGGCCAGGCCGACCAGGACCAGCAGCGCCGCCAGCACATGCTGGCTGGTGAACCGTTCGTGCAGGAAGATCGCCCCGGAGCTGACGCCAAAGATGGGCACCAGCATGGAGAACGGCGCCACCCGGCCGGCGCCGTGCTTGACGATCAGGTGATTCCAGACGCTGTACCCGATCAGCGTCGACAGCACGACCAGGTAGGCCAGCGCGCCAACCGACAGCCAGGAGAGCGTGCGCAGCGATTGGGCGATCGCCGCCCGACCCTCGAAGATCAGCGACAGCACGAACAGCGGCAGCGGCGCGGCGAGGCTCGACCAGACGATCAGGCTCAGCGCGCCGATGTCGCCGAGGCGACGGGCGATGACGTTCGCCACCGCCCACATCAGAGCCGCGAGCACCAGCATGATGAACGCGGCGGCCGCGTGGTCGCCCCAGCCGGACAGGTTCTTCCCAAGGCCGAGCAGCGCCAGACCGGCGCCCGCGATCAGCATGCCGACGACGCTGCGGCGGCGAAAAGGCTCGCCCAGAAACCACGCGGCGAGCAGCGCGGTGAAGAACGCCTGTGACTGCAGCACCAGCGAGCTGACCCCGACCGGCGCGCCCAGCTTGATCGCGGTGAACAGCAGGCCGAACTCGCCGACGCCCAGGAACAGCCCGTAGGCGGCGACCCAGGCTGGCGGCGCCGCTGGCCGCCGCACGAAGAACACCGCCGGCACCGCCACCAGCACGAAGCGCAGCGCCGCCAGCAGCAGCGGCGGCACGCCGTCGATGCCGACCTTGATGACGACGAAGTTGAAACCCCAGGCGACGGTGAGCGCCAGCGCCGTCGGCAACAGCCACCGGTCAAGCGTCCCCGGCGCCGGCGGCGCCGGCGCCGTGCGCACCGTCGCTGAAGCGGGCGTCGAACCTGGCTGGTCGGAACCACTGTCCATGGACGGCGATACTAGCGGTTGCGGCTGGCCGTGTTCCGGGGTGCGGCGAGCAGATCGAGCGGGCCCGGGCAGATGTCGCGCAGCTGGCAGGCCGCGCACTCGGCGCCGCGCCACACGCGATCGAAGAGGTGTTGCACGCGGTCCAGGAGGGCGTCGTCGCGCGTGATCAGGCCGAGCTCGAAGTTGCGGCGGCCGGCGCCCTTGGCTCCCAGGCCCGCGCCGGTCCAGTTGGCGCTGCCGAGGTAAAGCAGCGCGCCGTCCACCACCACGGCCTTGAAGTGCAGGCGCGGGCAGAGCCGCAGCTCCAGCCCGCCGCGATAGAGGCGCGCGTGGCGATCGAACGCGGCACGAAACGCGCGCGACGGCGGCGCGGCGTGCAGGATGCGCAGCTCGACGCCCTGGGCGGCCAGCTCGGCGAAGCGATCCAGGATCGAACGATAGCGGGGGCGCGCGGTGCGGGCGCGCCCTGGCACGGCGCGCGCGTCTTCCACCATCAGCTCCTTGAGGTTGGCGGTGGCGATCCAGACGCTGCGGCGGGCCCCCATCACCGCCTCGACGACGGCTTCGTAGTGGCCGCGCCCGCCCACGGCCTGCAGCCGGACCGCCCGCGACGGGTCGACGAAGTCGAAGCTCACCGCGCGCCTAGGCGTCGAGCTCGGAGGAGGCGGGCAGCGGCGGCAGCGGTTCCACCGGCGCCAGCGCGCGCGGGCGGGCGTCGACCTGCGGGCGCAGCGGCAGCTCCTTCTTGCCGCGCGCGCCCAGCTCGGCCAGCTTGTGCGCCTTGCCGATCACGCGCGCCTCCAGCGACGCCATCGCGGCGTTGTAGTGCTTGACCGACTGGCCGAGCGCGCCGCCCACCGCCGAGAAGTGCTCCATCAGCGTGGCCACGCTGTCGTGCAGATCGCGCCCCAGCTTGCTGATCGCCTCGGCGTTCTCGGCGACGCGCTCCTGCCGCCAGCCATAGTGCACCGCCTGCAGCAGCGCGATCAGCGTCGTCGGCGTGCAGACGAAGACCCGGTGCGCGACGCTCTCCTCGATCAGCGACGGCATCTGCTCCAGCGCCGCGCCGTAGAAGATCTCGCCGGGCAGGAACAGCACCACGAACTCGGGCGTGACGCGGAACTGCTCCCAGTAGCTCTTGGCCGCCAGCTTCATCACGTGCGCCTTCACCTGGGCCGCGTGCTGGCGCAGCTTGGCGGCGCGCTCCTCGTCGGTGGCGGCCTCCAGCGCTTCCAGGTACGCGCCCAGCGGCGCCTTGGCGTCGACCACCAGGTTGCGCCCGCTGGGCATGCGCACCACCATGTCGGGGCGCAGCCGGCCGTCGTCGGTCAACACCGTCGCCTGCTGGTCGAAGTCGCAGTGCTCGACCATGCCGGCCAGCTCGACCACGCGCCGCAGCTGGATCTCGCCCCAGCGGCCGCGCACCGCCGGCGCGCGCAGCGCGTTCACCAGGTTGCCGGTCTCGATCTTCAGCTTCTCCTGCGTGAACGCCAGCGCGCGCACCTGCTCGGTCAGCACGCCGTAGGCCTGGCCGCGCTCGCGCTCGATCGACTTGATCTGCTGATCCACGCGCTCCAGCGATTCGCGCACGGGGCGCACCATCCCGTCGACCGCGTGATTGACCGCCAGGCTGTGGGCGCGCCGCTGCTCCTCGAAGTCGGTGGATGCTTCCCGGTGCAGCGATCCGAGGCGCTCGCTGGCCAGCGCCAGGAAACCCTCGTGGCTGGCCTGCAGGGCCTGCGCCGCCAGCGCCTGGAACGTGTCGCCCATCGTCGCCTTGGCTTCGTCCAGCAGGCGCCGCTGCTGCTCGACGTTGCGCTGCAGCTCCGCGACGCGCGCCCTATCGGATGCCAGCGCGCGCTCGCTGGCGCGCAGCTCGTCAGCCAGCCGGTCGGCGCGCGCCTGCGCCTCGGCCGCCTGCGCGCCCAGCGCGTCGGCGGTGGCGGCAGCGGCGCGCGCCCGCCCTTCTCCTTCGCGCAGCGCCGGCTCCAGCGCGACCCGCGTTCGCGCGGCCGCCAGCACCCATCCGAGCAGGCCGCCGACCGCCGCGCCCCCCAGAAGCGCCGCGCCAAGAAACGCCAGTTCCATGGACATCCAGACTATCCACTTGTTCAGGTTCCCACAAGAAAAACACCAATGCAGAAAGGGATCTGCGGCGGCGGCCAATTTTCAATTTGTTTTGAACGAACCGGTGACACCTTGCTGCCGGTCGGGCACAGTTCTATAGGTGGCGACGACGTTCATGTCCGACGACGGCGGCATCAGGCAGCGCAAGGCCGATCACCTGGCGATCGCGGCGTCGGGGCAAGCGAACTTTCACCGGCCAACCCTGCTGGACGACGTCCACCTGATTCACAGCGCGCTGCCCGAGCTGGCCGTCGACGAGATCGACCTGTCGGCGCGCCTGCTGGGGCGGCGCATCGCCGCGCCGCTGGTGGTGACGGGCATGACCGGCGGCACGCCCGAGGCGGCGGCCATCAATTGCGCGCTGGCGGGCGCGGCGCAGGACCTGGGGATCCCCTTCGGCCTCGGCAGCCAGCGCGCCATGCTGGTCGACCCGACGCTGGCCTGGACGTACGACGTCCGGCGCGAGGCGCCCGATGTCTTCCTGATGGCGAACTTCGGCGTCGTGCAGCTGGGGGCGATGCCGGCGGCGGCCGTGCGCGAGGCGCTGGGGCGCGTGCAGGCGAACGCGCTGTGCATTCACCTGAACCCGGCGCAGGAGATGGCCCAGCCGGGCGGCGATCGCGATTTCCGCGGCGGCCTGGCGACGATCGCCCGCCTGTGCGGGGAGCTGGACCTGCCGATCATGGTCAAGGAGACCGGCTGCGGGATCTCGCCGGCGGTGGCGCGGCAGCTGCAAAGCGCCGGCGTCCGGGCCATCGACGTCTCGGGCGGCGGCGGCACGTCCTGGACAGCGGTGGAGTCGCACCGGGCGCAGGGGCCGGAGCGCGCGATGGGCCTGGCGCTGTGGGACTGGGGCATTCCGACGGCGGCGGCGGTCGGCTGGCTGGCGGCGGCGGGGCTGCCGGCGGCGGGCGTGGAGATCCTGGCCTCGGGCGGGATCCGCAGCGGGCTGGACGCGGCGCGGGCGCTGGCGCTGGGAGCCAGCGCGGCCGGCGTGGCGCAGCCGGCGCTGAAGGCGGTGCGCGACGGCGGGCGCG
>DATKEU010000152.1:0-3593 GCA_035544495.1 Polyangia bacterium
CGCGGTCTGTCAAGCGGTGTTCGCACGCGCGCCGGCGCGCATCACCCTCACGTGCCGGCGACCGTCATGCGCGCGACGCGCACGCTCGGGACCTGCACCGACGAACGCGTATCCAGGTCGTCCCCCAGGGCGTCGACGCTCTTCCACAGATCGTCAAAATTCGCCGAAACCGTCACCTCGCTGACCGGGAACGCCCGCTCGCCCTTCTCGATCCAGAAACCGCCCGCCCCCTGCGAGTAGTCGCCCGTCACCGGGTTGAACCCGAACCCCATCAGCTCCGTGACGTAGAGGCCACGCTCGATCTTCTCCAGCTCCGCGGCTCGCGTGCTTCCCGGACGCAGGATGAGGTTCGACGTGCTGACGTGCGGCCCGCCGCCGATCCCGCGCCCGGCCGAGGCCGTCGATCGCCGCCCCAGCTTCCGCGCCGCGAAGACGTCGCACAGGAACATCCGCAGCACGCCGCCCGAGACCAGGACGTTGGTGCGGCTCGGCAGCCCCTCGCCGTCGAAGGGGCGCGACCCCGGCCCGCGCGGCAGCAGCGGATCGTCGACGATCTCGCACAGCGCCGACGTCACCGGCGTGTTCTCGCGCTGGCCAAGATAGGTGCTGCGCCGCCAGACCGCCCCGCCCGACATCACGCTCGCCAGCTGACCCAGAAGCCCGCGCGCCGCCTCCGGAGCGAACACCACCGGCATCTCGCCGGTCGCCACCTTGCGCGAGCCCAGCTTGGCCACCGTCCGGCGCGCCGCCTCCAGCCCCACCGCCTCCGGATCCATCAGCGCGGCGGCGAAGCGCGAGGATGTCCAGTAGCTGCCGTTGCGCTTCTTCCCGTCGGCGTCGTCGCAGATCGGCTCGACGAAGAACGAGACATGCGTCCCGCGCGTGGCCCCCGAAAATCCCGCCGACGACGCGAACGCGCCCGCCCCCACGGTGCGCCCGAACACCGCGCCCTCGGAGTTCGTGACCCGCCGATCGAACTTCAGCGCCGCCGCCTCGCCCGCCCGGGCGCGCCGGATCGCCTCCGCGACGTCGATCGACAGCACGCCCTCGTCCCAGAGATCCAGCTCAGGAACGACGCGCGCCATCTCCTCTGGCGACGGCAGCTCGCCCGTCGGATCGGGCTCCGCCAGCGCCGCCAGCTCGACCGTCTCGCGCGCGAAGCGCTCCATCGCCGCCGGCGAGAAATCCGACGTGTAGGTCACCGAAGCCCGTTGATCCTTCAGCACGCGCAGCCCCAGCGCCCGGCTGCCCGCCTCCTTGATCAGCTCCGGCTCGCCCAGGCGAACCTTCACCTCCAGCTCCGTGCCATCGCGCACCAGGACCTCCGCGCCGTCCGCGCCGGCGCGCATGGCCAGCGCCAGCATCTGCTCGGCCAGCCGCTGGCAAGCCGCCGGATCGGGGATGGCCCGCCGCGCTCCCGGCGCCGCCGACACCGATGCCGCCGCCGCGCCCGTCTGTCCCGCCGCGCTCATCGCGTTCGCGTCCCGCCCACGGTGATCTCGGAGATCTTCATGGTCGGCGTCCCGATCCCCACCGGCACCGATTGCCCGTCCTTGCCGCAGGTCCAGGTCCCGTCCGACAGCTTGAAGTCGCTGCCCAGCATCGTCACCCGCCGCAGCACCTCGGGCCCGTTACCGATCAGGTTCACCCCTTTCAGCGGCGCGGTGATCTTCCCGTCCTCCACCAGATAGCTCTCCGTCAGCGAGAACACGAAGTCGCCGTTCGAGATGTTCACCTGCCCGCCGGAGAACTTCTTGGCGTACACACCGCGCTTGACCGAGCGGATGATGTCCTCGGGATCGTCCGTCCCTGTCGCCATCAGCGTGTTGGTCATGCGCGGCAGCGGCTCGTGGCGAAAGCTCTGCCGCCGCCCGTTGCCCGACGCCTGCACGCCGAAGTGCCGCGACGAGATGCGATCTTGCATGTACCCGACCAGGATCCCGTTCTCGATGAGCACGTTCTTCTGCCCCGGGTTCCCCTCGTCGTCGACGTTGATCGACCCGCGCGCGTTCCCGATCGTGCCGTCGTCGATCACCGTGCACAGCGACGACGCCACCGCCTGGCCGATCTGATCGGTGTAATTCGACGTCCGCTTGCGGTTGAAGTCTGCCTCCAGACCGTGCCCGACCGCCTCGTGCAGCAGGATCCCCGACTCGCCCGCGCCCAGCACCACCTCCATCGGCCCGGCCGGCGCCTCCACCGCGTGCAGCATGCCGATCGCCAGGCGCGCCGCCTCGACGCCGTGGTCCTCGGGGCTCTGCCCCGGGCGATCGAAGTACTCCAGGCCGAAGCGCCCCGCCCCGCCCGAGCGCCCGCCCTGGCGCTGCGCCCCCTCCTCGGCCACCGCGTTGACGCCGAATCGCACCATCGGCTGAACGTCGCGCGCCATCCGCCCGTCGCTGGACACCACCAGCACCTCGCGCCACTCCTCCGCCAGCGACGCCTCGACGCGCACGATGCGCGGATCGTAGGCCCGCGCCGCCCGATCCGCCCGACGGAGAAGCTCGACCTTCACGGCCCCCGGGTGCTGCAGCGACGACCGCTGGACAGGATAGAAGTCCGGCAGCGCGATCGGCCGGATCGCCACCGGCCCGGGCGCCGCGCCGCTGGCGGCGATCTGCGCCGCCGTGCGCGCCGCCTCCAGCATGCGCTCGTCGGACAGCTCCTCGGTGTACGCGTACCCGGTGGCGTCCCCGCGCAGCACGCGCACGCCCAGGCCCAGCGTGACGCCGCGCCCGACCGTGCGCACGCGCCCCTCCTCGAAGACATAGTCGGCCCCCGAGCGGTACTCGAAGTACAGATCGGCGTAGTCGCCGCCCGACCCCAGCGCCGCCGCCAGCAGGCGCTCGGCGATGGCGGCGTCGATGGCCGCCAGCGGCGACGAGGCGGTGGTCTCCGGGGCGGTCACGATCGCCGCCCTTTCACCGCGTCGGTCGTCTCGTCGGCGCGCCCCTCGATCCCGGCCAGCGTGGCATCGATCGCCTCGGCGGCCTGGCGGATCGATTCTTCCGCCCCGCCCAGCCACAACCTCCCGACGGCGCCGAAGGTGATCACCTCCAGAAGTCGGACGTCGGCGCGCTTCTCCGCCTCGTTGGCGGCGATGGCCGCGTACCCGGCTGGGTGCACCTCCAGCGTGTACAGCGTCTGCCCGCCCAGCAACATGTCCCCGTGTCTCATCCGGTTGATCATGGCCGAATGGTGGGTGGCGACGCCAGTGATGATCTCGCGCGACAGCACCCGCGGCGCCAGGCGATCGTTCGCGCGCAGGCCCGCGTGCGCGAGGATCGCCTCCGCCGCCGCTCGCACCGACGCTTGATCGTCGGCGTGCAGCTCCAGGAGGCCGTACGCCCGCTCGACGATCTGCAGGCCCGGCACCACGCGCGCTCGCTTCAGCGCCACGTCGGTCAGCGCGTTGATGGCGATGCCGGGGGCGATCTCCACGAACAGCGACGCCTGGCCGTCCAGCGGCAGAAACCCCTGCGAGACCGTCTGCAGAAATCCCGCCAGTTGCGGCTGCAGCACGTCGAGGAAGGTGAAGGTCCGCAGCTCCATGGCGCGGCAGTATACGCGCTCGCCGCCGCGGCCGGCGTTCG
>DATKEU010000153.1:0-6337 GCA_035544495.1 Polyangia bacterium
CACGCTCGAATTCATGAAGTGGCTCGGCATCTCGTTCCCCCGGTGGCTGGAGAACGAGTTGCGCCATTCGGTCGATACGCTGGAGCGTTCTATCGATCTGTGCGAGAGCGTGTTCACCGATGTGCAGGACTACGCGCGCGAAAAGCACTTGCCGATCGGAATCAACGTGGAGAGCGTCTCCATTCGCAAGTCGGAGGTCGATGCGTCCGTGGAACTCTTTCGGCGATTGAGCTCGCGCCTCGGGCGGTAGGGCACCGTTCGCTGCTGCCCAACCCGGAAGTGCAGCGGACGGGCTGCGCCCGCAGCTGAGTTCCGGTATCGGCGGCCTGTCGATGCAATCTCATCCTCTGCTATGGTGACCGGATGAAACGGCTACTGGGCGTGGCTTTCTTCCTTTCTGTGGTCGCAAATGGGTACCTCGGTATGCGCCTCATCAAGGAGCGCGACAGGATCGAAGCGGCCACCCATGCGGAGATGCTGAAGAACCTTGCCCTCCACGATCTCTCGTATTTTTTGCGCCAGAGTGCCATCGCGAAGGTCCAACTGGTGGACCTTGCAGGCAAGCGACCTGGCGAGGCAGGGCGGGACCGGCAGCCACCTGTTGTCACGGAGAACCGTTTCATCTGGTATCCGCTGGAGGTCACTTTCACCGAAGCCGGCACCATCGATCGGGTAATGGTCGCAGGCGATGTCTACTGAGCCGATCGGATGAATTCGGCTTGCGCGCCGCCCGCCTCGGCCGAGCATCAGCCGTGCCGGCGCCTCTGTGCCGGCCCTGCAGAGGATACGAGTCACTGACGATCACGCGCCCGTCGGGCGTTGCTCGGCTGTCGCGGTGGGGTAGATTGCCAGCGTGTCTGTCCTGGCCCGCCTGCGCGGGCGGTCCCCCGGGTTCTGGTTCGCGGTCCTGTTCGGCGCTGGCGTAGCCTGCGCGCTGCCGGCGCTGGGCATCGGGTTTTACGCCGACGACTACGTGCAGGTGGCCAGCCTGCGATCGGATGCGCCGCTCGGGCGGCGTATCGCCGCGGTATTTGCCTTCTCGGACGGCGAGCAGGGAACGAAGGCGGCGATCGCCGACGGCTCGCTGCCGTGGTGGACGTCGCCGCAGTTCCGCGTGCGGTTTTTCCGACCGCTCTCGGGAGCGTTGCTGGCGGCGGACCAGGCGCTGTTCGGACTGGCGCCGCTTGGCTACCACGTGCACAGCCTGCTTTGGTGGATCCTGTGGCTGGCCGGAACGGCGCTGCTGTTGCGCTGGGTTCTATCCCCACCGCTGGCGCTGCTGGCGTTCGCGCTGTTCGCGCTCGATGACGCGCACTGGGCGCCGATCGGTTGGATCGCGGGCCGTAACGCCTCGGTGTCGATGGCGGGCGTGGTCTGGGGACTGGTCGCCTACCTGCGTTTTCGCCAGGACGGGTGGCGCCCGGGCGCGGCGCTGGCCGTCGGGGCCTGGGCGCTGGCGCTGCTGGGCGGTGAGGTCGCGCTGTCCGGTCTGATGTACGTCGTCGCGTACGAGCTGGTGCGCGCCCGTCCGGATGGCGTCGCACACTCCTCGCGGTCCTGGCGCTCCTTGCGCGCCCTGTTGCCGCTCGTGCTCTTGCTGGCGGCCTACGCCGTCGTCTATCGCCTCACCGGATCGGGCGTTGGCAACTCGGGTGTGTACGCGGATCCCGTGCGCGACACGGCGGCGTTCGTGGCGGCGGCGCTCCGGCGCGTCCCCGCCCAGTGGGGCGGGCTGCTGGTCAGCGCGCCGCTCGACCTCTGGGTGCTGACGCGGGCGCAGCCGATCCTGACGGCGATCGGCGTGGTCGCGGCGGCGGCCGGCGTGCCGTGGTTCTGGGCGGCGTCGCGGGCGCTGGCGCCGTCGGATCGCGAAGCCGCGCGCTGGCTGGCCCTGGGGGCGGCGCTGTCGCTGCCCCCGACGTCGGCGGGCCTGCTCGGCGAGCGATCGCTGGCGGCGGCGGGGATGGGCGGCGCCGTCATGCTGGCGGTGATGCTTCGCCACGCCTGGCAGCGCTGGCGCGCGCGCGTTCCGCGCGGACGCATCGTCGCCGGGGCCGGCGTCCTGGTCCTCGGCCTCGCGAATCTGGTCCTCACTGTCCCCTGGCTGGAGACGAAGCTGCTGTTCGCGCGCGCCAACGGCCGCGCCGCCGAGCACCTGGCCCTGGCGGCCGCCGCGGCGGTGCCGCCGCCCGCGCACGCCGTGCTGCTCTGGTCGGATGACTTCATGGTCGGTTCCTACACGCCGGTCATCGCGCGTCTCTATCAGCCGGGCGCGCTCCCGCGCTTCCGCACGCTGGCCATGGCGCCCGTCGATTTGCGGATGACCCGCGCGGCCCCGGACACGCTGGACCTCGCGTGCACAGCAGGAACGTTCCTCGGCTCCGAATGGGAACGCCTGTTTCGCGCCGGCACGCAGCCCCTTGGCCCCGGGACCATCGTGCCGCTGGACGGGCTGACGGTGGAGATCCGTCAAGTGTCCCAGGGCCGGCCCACCGTCATCCGTTTTCGGTTCGACGCGCCGTTGGAGGATCCCTCGCTGCGCTTTCTCGAATGGCGCGGGCGGCGCCTGCGACCCCTCGCGCTGCCGCCGATCGGCGAGACGCGGCCGGTTTATCGCAGCCCGCCGGTCCTGATCGCCCCGGACGAATCCGACCCGCCAGCACTATTAAACCATGGTCAATAGCGATAGGCTGGACGCCAGGTTCCGATGCTGGTGATGGCTGATCACAGATCAGGAAACAGCGGGACCAGCTCTTCCATCCAGTCGCGCAGCGCCGGGAACCCCGTGCGGTCGTCGAATCGACCCAGCCGCACCAGCACCAGATCCTTCGACGGCACGACGGTGATCAGCTGGCCTTCATGACCCTGGGCGGTGAACAGATCGCGGGGCAGGGGACGCTGCCCCGCCGGCGGCGTCAGCCACCAGCCGGCGCCGTATCCCTTGCCCCCGGCGGCGCTGGTGTGCGTGCGCGCGAAGTCGACCCAGCCGGCCGGCAGGATGCGCCGCCCGTTCCAGACGCCGTCGCGCGCGTAGAGCAGCCCGAACTTGGCAAAGTCGCGCGCCGTCGCATAGACCAGCGCGCTGCCGATGAAGGTGCCGGCGGCGTCGAACTCCGGTTCGGCCGACGTCATGCCCAGCGGACCGAACAGCTCGCGCTGCAGCGTCTCCTGCATCTTGGCCCGGCGGTCCGCCGCGGCGGCGCCCGGCGCGAACAGCCGGCCCAGCGCGTTCGACACCAGGTTGATGCCCGCCGAGTTGTAATTCCAGCGCGTGCCGGGCGCGTGCGCCAGCGGCAGCGACGCCGCCCAGGCCGCCACGTCCAGCCGCCCGTCGCCGTACAGCATGCGCGCGGCGTCGTTGGTGGTCGGGTTCCGCGCGTCGATCTCGTGATAGCGCTGGCCGTCCACCATCTGCAGCCACTGTCGCCAGGGGATGGCGGCGCGCGGATCGCCGGGCTCCCAGTGCGGGTTCCCCATCGGCTTGTCGATGTCGACCAGCCCCTGCCGCGCGGCCACGCCCACCATGGCCTGCGTGATCGACTTGGCCATCGACCACGAGATCAGCGGCGTGTTCGGGCCGAAGCCGTCCCGATATTGTTCGGCCACCAGCTTGCCGCGGTGGATGATCACCACGGCGCGGGTCTCGCCCAGCAACGGGTGGGTCGCGCGCGTGACGGCGAGCAGCCTCTCCACCTCCGCGGCGGGCACGCCCGCCGGCAACGGACCGCGCGGCCACTCCTTGGTCGGCCAGGGGAGGCCTTCGGGCTGGGCCGGCAAGGGCACCAGCGGTTCGGCGGCTGCGCCGGAGGCGAGCGGGAGAGCGCCCGCGACCGCCAGCACGCCGACGGAGATCGATCGCCACCGTTTCCTTCGCTGCCGATTCGCTATCATGCGTCCTCCAGCATAGTGAGGGTCGACTGATGCGCAAACGCTTTCTCGTTGCCGCCGCCGTCGTGATTGTCGGGGCCGTCGTTGCGGCGCGGGCGCTTCGCCTGCCCGACCTGATGCACATTGGCGCCGGGTACACGGCGGAACAGACCTGCGCCTGTCTGTTCGTCAGTCACCGCACTCTCGACAGTTGCCGCGGCGAACTGGAACCGATGGCGCGCTGGTTCGTCGCCATCACGCCGGGCGCGGACAGCGTGACCGCCCGCTCGTTCGTTCTCTCGCGGGCGACGGCGCGCTTCCAGAAGAATTTCGGCTGCTCGCTGGAGAACTGAGGCGGCATGCGACAGGTCTGGATCACCCGCAAGGGAGCGCCCGGCGTGCTGGCGGTGCGCGAAACGGCCGACCCCACGCCCGCCGAGGGCCAAGTCCGGGTGCGCGTCGCCGCCGCCGGCGTGAACTTCGCCGACATCTTGGCGCGGATGGGCCTGTACCCCGACGCGCCCCCGCTGCCGTGCGTGGTCGGCTATGAAATCGCCGGCACCGTCGACGCCGTGGGCGCCGGCGTGACGACGTGCAAGACCGGCGACCGCGTGATGGCGCTGACCCGCTTCGGCGGCTACAGCGACGTGGTGGTGGTGCCGGCGGGGCAGGCGATCCCGATCCCGGCGGCGCTGGCGATGGAGAAGGCGGCCGCCATCCCCGTCAATTACCTGACCGCGTGGATCATGCTCGTGCGCCTCGGCAATCTGCGCGCCGGCGAGCGGATCCTGATTCACGCGGCCGCCGGCGGCGTCGGCCAGGCCTGCCTGCAGCTGGCGCGGTGGCGGGGCGCCGAGATCTTCGGGACCGCCGGTGCCGCCAAGCACGACCGCCTCCGCCAGCTGGGCGTCAGCCACTGCATCGACTACCACACGCAGGACTTCGAAGCGGAGATCCGCCGCATCACCGGCGGGCGCGGCGTCGATCTCGTCACGGACGCCATCGGCGGCAAGTCGTTCCGCAAGAGCTATCGATCGCTCGCCCCGATGGGCCGCCTGTTCGTGTTCGGTGTGTCGTCGCTGGCGCCGAAGACGCGCTTCAGCCTGCTGGCCGCCGTGCGCGGCCTGCTGGCCATGCCGGCGTTTCGCCCGATTCCATTGATGAACGACAACCGCGGCGTCTTCGGCGTCAACATGGGGCACCTGTGGGATCACGCCGCCACGCTGCGCGCCATCCTCGACGAGCTCCTGGCCCTGGTGGAACGCGGCGTCCTGGATCCGCTGGTCGACAAGACGTTCCCCTTCGAGCACGCCGCCGACGCCCACGCGTACCTGCAGGCGCACCGGAACTTCGGCAAGGTGCTGCTCGTGCCTTGAGAGCCGTCCTCGTGATCGATCGTGACGAGATGCGAAGTCGCGGCTACCTGCAGGCAGGTGTCGAGGTCGAAATCAAGAACTATGGAGTTGTGGGTCCTTCAAGATGATAGTAGCCGGAATTTTCTGGATTCTGTTCGGAGCGCCTGTAACCGCGCCTTGTCAAGATTTGGTCGAGGAGTTGCAAGGGGAGATGAATCGGGCGCAGATGGCGATGGAGCCCGAATCGAAGCTGAGTTTCATTTATCAGAGAGCAACGTCAGCAAATGATCAGTGCGCGGACAATGAGTCGCTTGCTTACCTTCGCCTCCGATCGGCTGAACTAGGCCGCGGTGCGACCGTCGGCCATCAGTCCGCGGCATCTCTGGCGGAGTGGCAAGGTCTCGCTCAGACGCTCGCTCGCAAGTTTCCAAGATCGGTCCGACTTGGCACCATTGCGGCGCGAGCGTCCGGGTCGGTCGACGATGCGCGCCGAGCGGTTAGTCTGGATCCGTCTTACGCTCCGGCGCAGGTCGCTTTGGCGGCAGCGTTGATCTCCACCGATCCAACGGAGGCGATAACACATCTCGTGGCTATCAGAGATCTCTCGGTTGTTGCAGATGGCCACTCCGTATTGGCCCGAGCCCGATTCGCCGTTCATGATCTCGATGGAGCGGAGAAGGCTGCCACGTCGGCGATACGGAGGCGATCGATCGACCAGATAGAGCCGGACGCCCGGGATCCTCGTCCGATCTCAGCGGCACATGAGGTTCTCGGTCTCGTGTTCCTCGCGAAAAGGCAGTTTCGCAAAGCCGCCGCCAACCTCGAATTGGCCGCTGAAGATTCGACGAAGGCCCGTCAGATCCTCGAAGATCCACCGCCAGAGCTGCGACCTTTTTTACGCAGACGTCGCATCCGCAGGTGAGTTACGCAAACCCGAATGGTGGATCGTCATTCGCGCCGCACCAGCGCGAACCAGGCGTCGAAGGGTTTTCCCCGCTTGAAGGCGCGGCCGATGACGACGTGGCGGCTGACCCGGCGGATGACGTCGACCATCTGGTAATAGATGAAGCGCGACAAGCGCGCCGAGTTCGGGATGATGGCCGGCCAGGTGGGTG
>DATKEU010000154.1:0-24864 GCA_035544495.1 Polyangia bacterium
AGCCCGGCCAGGGCCTCGCCGCACTGCCGCTTCGCCGTCAGGAAGTCCTCGTACACCATCCGGAAGTGGCCCTCCTCCTCGGAGGCGTCGCCGGGGCCCACCACGCGCGTGTCGTCGGAGTCGCCCACCGAATCGCCCACGCTCGGTCCCAGCGGCACCGGCCCCGGGGAGCGCCCGGCGTCGCCGAAGGTGCCGCCGCCAGCCGCCAGGTCGCCGAAGAACGAGCGCGCGGGCAGGGCGGTCTTTTGCGTGATGACGTTGTTCGGATTCTCTTTCTGACCGTGGCTCTGCACGGCCGCCGCCGAGAAGGGCGGAGGGGGCGCGAACGACGGCGGGGGCGGGGGCGCGAACGAGCTCGCCAGAGGCGGGGCGAAGGCGGGCGGCGGCGTGTGGCCGCCGAAGCTGGAGCCCGCGCTGGGCAGATCGAACGCCTGGCTCGGCCGCGCGGGATCGAGGATGGCGTTCAGATCCTTGCTGGCGATCTCCGACGGCGCCACGGGCGCGTGCGTGAAGCGCTCGATGGCCGCGTTCATGTCACGCGCCAGGCCGCCGAATCGACCGCCGTAGTGCCCGTCCTGGATCTTGAAGATGTCGCCGCGCCCCAGTTGCTGCAGGTCGCGCCGCAGCCGCCGCATCGGCACCTCGACCTCGTACCGCTGCAACAGCAGTCCGATCGCGATGGTCACCAGCAGCCCGCCGATGAGCGCCAGCCAGGGGAACTGCCCCCACTTCAGATCGTCGGAGCTGGTGTTCGCCAGCAGCGCCGGCAGGTCGGAATTCGCGGGCTGCTTGCCCAGCAGCACGTAGTACGCCTGCTGCTGCCCGGCCTGGCCCGCGAACGGCGCCGCCACCGCCAGCAGCCTGTCGTTACCCACCGTCAGGGGCAGGGCCGCCGTGCGCTTGACGTCGCGCACCTCCTTGCCGTGCGCGGTGATCAGCTCCGGCAGCGCGTCCAGGCCTTTCTCGTAGTTCGTCGACGCGATCACCTTGCCGCGCAAGAGCAGCGCGACGTCGACCTCCAGGTTCTTCTTCAGCCGATCGGCCAGCGCCGGCCCGGTCTCGGCGCCGACGTAGATGGCGCCCACGATGCGGTCGCGGCTCTTCGACAGCACGGGCGCCGCCGCCACCCGGCGCAGCCGCCCGCCTGCCCCCCACACGTCGTCGGAGAGAAAGCCCCGCAGCGCGTCCGCCACCACCTCGGCGCCGCCCACGTAGTCACCGTACTCCTTGTCCTTGTCGCCGAGGCGCGCCACCACGCGCCCCTTGTTGTCGACGGCGACCAGCGTCTCGATCCCGCCCCCGGCCGGATCGGGAATGAGCGCCTTGAATCGATCGGAGACCGTGCGGTGAAGGACCATGGACTCGCCCGACCCGCGCGACGCCGAGTCCAGCGCCTCGGCGATGATGGCGTCGCGTCCCAGCTTCGACACGCGATCGATCCATTTGTGGGCGTCGACCTTCAGCATCTGCTCCGCGGCGTACTGGGCGCGATCCAGGCGCTGCCCCTCCAGCGAGGCCAGCTTCTGCACCGCCGGCCGCGGCGCCACCACCGCCATGGTCACGGCCACGCCGGCCAGGAGCGCGACCAGAATGAACCAGATCTTCGACAGGAACATGCGCCTACTCCCCCGATTCCTTCTCGGTCGGTTCGGGGACTTTCACGGCCAGGTCCTCGCTCTTCGCCGTGTCGATCTCCATCTCGTGCGCCCAGCGGCCGCGCGTCCAGACCTTCAGCGTGACCTTGCCGTCGGGCAGATTGGGAATGGCGAAGTTTCCTTTTTCGTCCAGCGTCGAGAAGAAGGGCGACTCCACCACCAGCACGGAGATGGTGATGTGCGGGTACTCGGCGCACTGGACCATGTATCCGCCCACGCCGCTGAAGATCTGGCGGCGGATCCCGCCCGGCGGCAGCCGTTCGATCGGCATGACCGACGGCAGGTCGGGCGTCGAGAACTCGTGCGTGACCTTGCCGGTGTTCTTGAGCTCCAGCACCGAACCCGGGCCGACGACCACCAGGCGCGGGCGCGCGTCCAGGCCGCCGATCTCGACGGTGACCGTGCGCGCCGCCGGCGGGCGCGCGCCGTTGACGCCGAACAGGACGACCGCCGTCTCGGCCTTGGCACCGCCGCTGGACTGCACCGGCACGTTGCCGTTCTCGAGCCGCCAGTAGCCCTGGAAGAGCCGCGTGCTGCGCGCTCCCTCGGGCAGGCGGACCACGCCCTTCACCGTGGCGGCAGCGGCGCCGCGCCCGTCGAGAACGACGGCGGCCGCCACCAGCCAGGCGCACCATCCAGCGAGAAAAACGCCGCGCATCCTCATCACGGGGGCGCTCGAAACTAGCGTGCGTTTTCCGCCACTGTCAACGCGGGCGCTGGCCCGCCCGCGCGTTTTCCATGCAACAAGCCGAGTCATGAAAGGTCGTATATCCTTTCTCGCTGCTCATGAGCACCCGCCCCGCCCGACAGCTGGACACATTTCCCAACCCGAAGCGCGACCGCGACTACGTGATCCGCTTCGACTGCCCGGAGTTCACCTGCCTGTGCCCGAAGACGGGCCAGCCCGACTTTGCCACCATCAAGGTCGAGTACGTTCCCCACCTGCTGTGCGTCGAGCTGAAGTCGTGGAAGCTGTACCTCTGGTCGTATCGCGACGAGGGCGCCTTTCACGAGGCGGTCACGAACCGGATCGCCGACGATCTGCTGGCGGCCGTCTCGCCGCGCCGCCTGCGCGTCGAGGCGGTGTTCAACGTGCGCGGCGGCATCACGACCACCATCGTGGTCGAGCACATCGCCCAGAGCTGACATCGCCGGCGGCACCGCGCGTCCTTCGTTTTCTTGCGGGCGCCTACTTCTTCTTGCGGCCGCTCTTGGACGGCTTGCCGGCTTTCGCGGTCTTGCTCTTGCCTTTGCCCTTGCCCTTGGCGGGGGCTTCGTCGGCGGCGGCCGCCGCCGCACCACCTGCCGGTGCCTCCGCCGCCGCCACCACGTCACCGGCGCTCTTGTTCTGGATGATGGCCTCGGTGACGCGGGTCTCGCCCAGCAGATCGCGCGCGCCCGGGATGCGGACCGCCTTCTCGTCGCGCTCGATCTGCTTCTCCAGCTTGTCGACGCACTCCGCGCAGTCCTTGCTGCCGAGGCGCGCCAACGAATAGAGGATCGCCTGGTGCACCGGGAACCGCTCCTGCGTCATCGAGGCGACCGGCTTCATCGCGGCCAGGAGCAGCGGCAGCCCGTCCTTGGCATTGCCCGAGAACCCGATGGCGAAGGCCGCCTTCTCCGCGCGCGTCCACGACGGATCCTGCAGCTTCTTGCCATAGCAGGCGATGTCGCGGTCGCATTCGTTCGCCACCTGCATGCGGTCCAGCGCCATCCCGAACACGCCCTGTGCCTCGCTCTCCTTCTCCGCCAGCGCCTTGAAGGCGTCGTACGATTCCTTGCCGGCGATGCGCGACAGATCGATGGCCGCCGTCGCGCGCAGGTCGGACGCCTTCTGCCCCTGCACCGTCACGTAGCCCGACTTGGCGACCTCCATCAGCGTCGGCACCGCCCGCCGGTCACCCGACAGGTAAAGCCCGTCCGCCGCCGACACGCGCACGCTCGGCTCGGCCTTGCCATCCTTCAGCAGGCGAATCAGCGCGTCGACGCCGGACGGATCGGCGATCTGCCCCAGCGCGATGACGATGGCCGTGTGCTCGCCGCCGCGCTGCTTGACCCGCAGGCGGTCGATCAACACCGGCACCGCCTTCTTCGCCCGCAGATCGCCGAGCAGCACCGCCGCCTTGAACGGCACCACGCCCGGCGTGACCTGTTCGAACTTCAGGCGCTTGGCCATCGCCTGGACGTCGGGGTTCTGCTCCTGGAACAGCGTGATCAGCGGATCGATCGCCGGTGCGCCCAGGCGCACCAGGCCCAGGCGGCACTCCTGAAAGATGTTCGCCCCGCGGCCGGTCATGAATATTCCTTGCAGGAGGGCCGGGATCGCCTGGGGGTCGCGCAACTCGGCCAGGCCCAGCGCCGCCTTCTGGTTCAGCGTGAAGTCCTGCTCGTCGGCCGACGTGGTCAGGATCTTCATCAGCGTCGGGACGGCGCGCTTGTCGCCGATCTTCACCAGCGCCCGGATCGCCGCCAGCTTGGCGTTGTTGGCGCGCGACTTGATCGGCAAGGGCTTCTCCGCCGCCGTGATCAGCGGCGGCACGGCGTCGGTTGCCTTCATTTCGCCGAGCACGCCGGCGGCGATCGTCGCCCGATCGAAATCGTCGTCCGAATACTCGAGCGCGTCGATGAACAGCTGCTTGGCCCGATCGTCCTTGTACCGGGCCAGCGCCTCCAGGTGCTCCGAGCGCCGGGTGTCCTTGTAGAGATCGATCAGCGCCGGCACGGCCGGACGCGCCTTCTCCACGTCCATGTTGGCCAGGTGATCCAGCGCTTCCTTCTGCATGCGCAGGTCTTTGAGCTGCTTGGCCCAGGTCATGGGATCGGCGGGATCGCCCTGACAGCCAGCAGCGACGACGGCGACGAAGACGGCGACGGCCGCGCAGGAGGCGACGGCCGAAAATGGGATTCGACAACGCATGGACGGATCCTCCCTCTGGGTACTGCCGCGGAAAAAAAAGGCCGGCCTCGAAAGGCCGGCCTGCGTGGCGACTGCCCGGCGTTGCGCCGGGCGGGCCGGCGCGCCTCCTCCGGACGGAGACGCTCCGCGATCTACGGCGCCGCTGTGCCGCGCGCCTTCGGCGTGACGGCGAAGTTCACGTTCTGATAACCGGCCACAGCGATCGAGTACATGACCTTCTTCAAGGCCTTGAACTCGACGTTCTTGTCCGACTGGACGATGGCGATGCCGGGGAACTCCTCGCCGGTGTGCAGCAGCTTGTAGTTGTTCTTCAGCGTCACCAGGCGATCGTGCAGCTCGGTGATCTTGAAGTCCCCGGTCGCCGCGTCCTTCATGAGCTCGTCAGCGGAGGCCACCTGGACGCCGTCCAGCGTGACCACTTCCTTGCTGACGCCCACCACCGGCGCGCGTTCCAGATCGGTCCAGTTCTGCGCGTCGGGGAGCACGATGTTCTTCTGGACGAACAGGATCTCGCCCGTCGCCGAGAACGACATCAGGAGGAAGATGACCAACATCGTCATCATGTCGATGTACGCCACCAGGTTCAGCGCCTGGTACACGCTCTTGCGGCCGGCGTGGCCCAGCTTGGCCTTGGCGGAGTCCAGCTTGACCGATTCGAACAGGTGCGCGTGAGGTGCGTGGATTGGCATGGCTCCCCCGTCACATCCCCGCCCCGCCGGCATCAATCAGCGAGATGTCCGGGAAGCGGGCGGAAAGCGCCGTGTCCATGGCGCGGACCAGCGTGTCGAACTTGATGGCGTCCTCAGACGCCACCTGCACGTCGTTCTTGTCCGGGTGGCCGTCCTTGATCTTCTTCAGCTCGACGCCGAGCTTTTCGAAGTCGTAGATGTCGCCCCGTTTTGGAATCGGCGTCTGGTCCTGATCAGCGACGAGGTTGAAGCCTTCGCTGTTCACGACCAACACCAGCTTGAACACCTTCTCGGGCGGCGTGTCCTCGCCGGCCTGGCCCTGGCCCTTCTGGTGTGCTTCCAGCCGCGCCAGCTGCGACCACACGGCGGTGATCAGCAGGAAGGCGACCATGCACGTCAGAAGATCGATGTAGGGGACCAGGTTCAGGTCGGCGTTGAGCGGCTTTTTCCCGGCCTTGGTGCCGGTTTCGACTGAAACTGCCATGGTTGTCTTTCAGTACTGCTCGCCCTGCGCGCCGCCGCGGCCGGCGACCACCAGGTTCAGCGTCTCCACCGAGGACTGGTTGATGCCGTCGAGCACCGCCTGGGTCATGCCGTTCAGCCAGGCGTACGTGGCCAGGCCCAGGATGCCGGTGGCGAGACCGAAGGCGGTGCAGTTCATCGCCTCCGAGATGCCCTTCGACAGCATGGTCGCCTTCATCGACGGGTCGACGCCGGCGACACCGGCGAACGCCTTGATGAGGCCGGTGATGGTGCCGAGCAAGCCCGCCAGCGTCGCCAGGTTGCCGAGCATGGCCAGGTAGCCGGTGCGCTTCTCCAGGCGCGGCAGCTCGCGCAGCGCCTCCTCGTCCATCGCCTGCTGCACGTCGTGCTCGCTGGCGCCCGCCTTGCGCAGGCCGGCGGCGATGATCTTCGTCGCCGGTGTCGGCTGCGCCATGCAGGTGTTGACGGCGGCCTGGATGTTTCCGGAGACGATCTGCGACTTCAGCATCCCCATCAGCTTGTCGACGTCGACGCGGGCGCGCGACACGTACATGAACCGATCGACGGCGATGAAGACGGTGATGACGAACAGCAAGGCGATCGGGTACATGCCCCAGCCACCCTTTTCGAAAGCTTCCATCAGGAACATGAGGTGTGTCTCCTTGTCTTGGGGGTCGTGGTTGGAAAGTTTTTCGCCCGCGCGCTAGCCGCGCAGCGCCGCCTTGGCCTGGAACAGCAAGTTGGAAACGTTCTTCTTCACCTCGGCGATGTCGTCGAGGGCGTTCTGGGTCTTCCCGTTCAGCCAGGCGAAGGCCGCCAGGCCGATGATGCCGGTCGTGAGACCGAAGGCGGTGCAGTTCATCGCCTCGGAGATCCCTTTCGACAGCAGCGTCGCCTTCTGCGACGGGTCGACACCGGCGACGCCGGCGAACGCCTTGATGAGGCCGGTGATGGTGCCGAGGAGGCCGGCCAGCGTGGCCAGGTTACCCAGCATGGCCAGATAGCCGGTGCGCTTTTCCAGCTGAGGCAGCTCGCGCAGCGACGATTCCTCCATCGCCGCTTCGATCTCCTCGTTGGATCTGTTCGCGCGCATCAGGCCCGCTTGCACGATGCGGGTCAGCGGCGTCGAGTTGCCCGAGCAGACCTTGATCGCGCCCTGGATGTTGCCCGCCGAGATCTGCGAGCGGAGCAGCGTGACCAGCTTTTCCTTGTCGATGACGGCGCGGCGCAGGTAGACGGCGCGCTCGATCACGATCGACATCGTGATCATCAAGAGGAAGAGAATCGGCCACATTCCCCATCCACCCTCGTGGAATGCATCGGCCAGCAGCTTCAAGACGGTCATCCGGCTCCTCCTTCTGCGTCAGCGTCTTGGGTCTCGGGACACTCGGCCGGAGTCGTCCCACGTCTGGGCAGCCATCCGGCGTCTCGGGGGAAGGGCGGAACTGGTGCGTCTCGCCCCATCGGAAAGGTTGCGCGAGCTATCTAAGCACGGGTGGTGCCATTTGGTTTCACCTTTGTTTCTTCGGGTTGCCGATTCTGGCGGCGCGAATGGGTCGGGGATTTTTGCCCCGGCGCGGGGTTTTTCGACCCGGGCCCGGCGCGCGCCCGGCGCCTGCGCTCTCGCGCGGGGCGGGCGCTTGCGGTATGAATGATTTCGCTTGCGCGTCTCGCGAATCCTCGACCTGGTCGTGATTGCGTTGCTGGCAGTCGTCCTGCTGATGCCCCGCCCCGACGTGACGGTCAAGGCGGCGCTGCGCCTGTCGCCAGAGCGGCGCGAGCGGGTGGCCGAGCTGCAGGCCGCGATGCTGGGCCAGGAGGATCCGCTGGCCGAGGCCATCGAGCTGGCGGACATTTATCTCGACGGCCACCGTCCGGATTGGGCGCTGGCGACGGTGGGCGGGGTGCTGCCGCTGCACCAGGACGACTATCGCCTGCACCAGATCCGTGCCGTCGCCTACGCCGACCGCTTCGAGTCGGCGCCCGCGTTCGAATCGGCGACGCGCGCCCTGGCGCTGTGCGAGCGCCCGCCGCCGGCTGTTCCGCCTTGCGGCGAGGCGGCGCGCAGCCGCTTGCATTTGCTGCACGCGACGCTGCAGAGCGTGGCCGGCGTCGACATGCGCGGAAACCCCGCGCTGGCCAAGGAGCGCATCTTCGAGCAGCTGCGCCCGACGTTCATCCCCAAGCGCCCGCTGTCCGGCCCGCCCGCGCCGCAGAAGCCCTGACGGCGAAGGGCGATTGCACCTTGACAGCCGTGGGCGCTCTTCGCATCATCCGCCCGCGAAAACAGGCGCCCGTAGCTCAACTGGATAGAGCACCGGCCTTCGAAGCCGGGGGTTAGGTGTTCGACTCACCTCGGGCGCGCGGGCCCAGAAGCACAACGAAGCAGAGCAGCACCCGGGCGCATAGCTCAATTGGTAGAGCAGCGGACTCTTAATCCGTTTGTTGAAGGTTCGATTCCTTCTGCGCCCACAACCCGATCCAGAGACCCGCTCGATTCGATGCTGGCCGTATAAGTGGCCCCGACTCGAAAAACCCGCAAACCACCGCGCGCGACCCGCCGGCAGCTTGTGCCGGCACGCGCGCGGCCCGACACTTTGCCGCGGGAGGTGGTCTCATGGCGTTCACCTTGCGTTCGCCCAGCTTCGATGATGGCGGGAGCATCCCGCGCCAGCACACCTGCGAGGGCGCCGACACGGCGCCGCCGCTCGCCTGGTCGGGCGCGCCGGCGGAGACGAGGTCGTTCGCGCTGATCGTCGACGATCCCGACGCCCCCGATCCCAGGGCGCCTCGCATGACCTACGTGCACTGGGTGGTCTACAACATCCCGGCGACGGCCAGCGCGCTGCCGGAGGCCGCCGGCTCGGGCAGCCTGCCGCCCGGCGCCCGCGAAGGTCTCAACGACTGGAAGCGCGCCGGATACGGCGGCCCGTGCCCGCCCATCGGGCGGCACCGCTACTTTCACAAGCTCTACGCGCTGGACGCCGTCCTGCCCGACCTGAAGACGCCGACCAAGGCCGCGCTGGAGCAGGCGATGCGCGGGCACGTCCTCGGGCAGGCGCAGCTCGTCGGGACGTACGAAAAAGGCCGCTGACCGGCGCCCGAGACTATGATGGCGCCCGCCATGATGGGCGTCGCGATCCGCAACCTGCGCGTGCTGTACGGCGAGACCGCCGCCGTCGACGGCGTCGATCTCGACGTCCAGCCGCACGAGCTGTTCCTGCTGCTCGGGCCAAGCGGCTGCGGCAAGACGACGGTGCTGCGGGCGGTGGCGGGGTTCGTGGCTCCTAGCGCCGGCAGCATCGCCTTCGGTGACGAGGACGTGACGCGCCTGCCGCCGCACGCGCGCAACGCCGGCATGGTCTTCCAGAGCTTCGCGCTGTGGCCGCACCTGTCGGTCGCCGAGAACGTCGCCTTCGGCCTGCGCGAGCAGCGCGTGCCCAAGCACGAGATCGCCGCCCGCGTCGAGGCGGCGCTGGAGTCGACCGAGATGCGCGGCTTCGGCCGCCGCCGCGTCGACGAGTTGTCGGGCGGCGAGCAGCAGCGCGTGGCCATCGCCCGCGCGCTGGTGGTGCGGCCGCGCTGCCTCTTGCTCGACGAGCCGCTGGCCAGCCTGGACGCCAAGCTGCGCCGGTCGATGCGCGAAGAGATCCGCCGCATCTGCAAGTCGTTCGGCCTCACCACCATCTACGTCACCCACGATCAGACGGAGGCGCTGGCCATCGCCGACCGCATCGGCGTCATGCAGAAGGGGCGCCTTCTACAAGTCGGGACGCCGGCCGAAGTCTACCGGCGCCCGCGCTCGCACGCGGTGGCGTCGTTCATCGGCGAGAGCAACCTGGTGCCGGCGCGCGTGATCGGTCTCGAGCCCGACGCCGTCCGCCTGGAGAGCGCGCTCGGCGAGCTGCGGGCGGCGCGCGATCCGGCGGTGGCGCCGGCGGCGGCGGGCGCCCGCGTCTGGATGGCGATTCGCCCGGAGTCGTGCCGCCTGGCTGGTGACGCAATCGGGGCCGCGGGCTTCAACCTGATCCACGGGCGGCGCACCAGCACCGTCTACCTCGGCGAGATCGCCGAGCACCACCTGATGGCCGGCGAGCAGGCGCTCTCGATCTTCGAGATGAACCCGCCGGCGGCGGCGGGACCCGCCGGCGACGCCGTCGCCTTTCGGGTGGATCCGGCCGACATCGTGCTTCTGCCGTTCGACGAGACGCCGACGGGCGCGCGATGATCAGCCGCTGGGTGGCGTTCGCCGCGCTGCTGGCGATCGTCGCCGTGCCGTTCGCCGTGCGCCCGCGCGGCGCGCCGCCCGTCGTCGACGAACGGGGCGGCGGCGAGAGCGAGCGCCTGGTGATCGTCACGCCCCACCAGGAGCCGGTGCGTTTCGAGTTCGGCCGCGCCTTTCGCGAGTGGATGGCCGCGCGGGGACGGCGCGTGGAGATCGACTGGCGAACGCCGGGCGGCACCGTCGAGATCGCGCGCTATCTGGCATCGGAGTACACCGCCTCGTTTCGCCAGCACTGGACGGGCGCGCTGAGGCGCCCCTGGTCGGCGCGCATCGCGGCCGGTTTCATGACCCCCCCGCCCGCGAACGCGCCGCCGGCGCTGCCCGGCGACGAGGTGGCGGCGGCCCGCCAGGTCTTCCTCGACTCCGACGTCGGCTGCGGCCTGGACGTCTTCTTCGGCGGCGGCAGCGTCGAGCACACGCGCCACGCGCGCGCCGGGCGGCTGGTCGACGCCGGCCTGGTCGGCACGCGCCCCGATCTCTTCGGCCCGGAGGCCATCCCGCAGCAGCTGGGCGGCCAGGCGCTGTGGGACAAGCAGGGACGCTGGATGGGCGCCTGCATCGCCAGCTTCGGCATGTGTTTCAACCGGGACACGCTCGGGCGTCTGGGCCTGCCGATCCCGTCGTCCTGGGCGGCGATGGCCGATCCGCGCCTGCACGACCAGGTGGCCATCGCCGATCCCAGCAAGAGCGGATCGGTCGGCAAGTCCTTCGAGACCATCATCCAGGCGGAGATGGCCCAGGCCGGCGTCGTCGAGGGCTGGGCGCGCGCCATGCGCCTCATTCGGCGCATCGGCGGCAACGCCCGCTATTTCACCGACAGCGCCGCCAAGGTCGCGCTGGACGTCAGCGCCGGGGACGCCGCCATCGGGACCTGCATCGACTTCTACGGCCGCTTCGAGCGCGAGACGCTGACGGCGATCGGCCACCCCGAACGCGTCGGCTACGTCGCCCCGCGCGGCGAGACGGCCCTGGACGCGGATCCGATCAGCCTCTTGCGCGGGGCGCCCCACCGCGAGCTCGCGGTCACCTTCATCGCCTTCGTGCTCTCCGACGAAGGTCAGAAGCTGTGGGCGTTCCGGCGCGGCGCCCCCGGCGGCCCGCAGCGCTACACGCTGGCGCGCCTGCCGATGGCGCCCCGTCTTTACGGCGACGAATTCGCCGACGCGCGCGCGGACCTGGGCGAGAACCCCTTCAACGCGGGCGACCGCCTCGACTACCACGAGGCCTGGACCGCGCCGCTGTTCGGCGCGATCGCGTTCGTGGTGCGGACGATGTGCGTCGACACCGAGCCCGAGCTGAAGGCGGCCTATCGCGCCCTGGCCCAGGCGGGGTTTCCCCCGGCCGCGACGGCGGCCTTCGACGATCTGACGCTGGTCGATCACGCGACCGTCAGCGGGCCGATTGCCAGAGCGCTGCGCTCCGTCGATCCGCTGGCCGAGGCGGCCTGGTCGCGCCGTCTGGTCGAGCATCACCGCGCGCTTTACCGGCGGGTGGCGGCGCTGGCGCGGGCGGGGCGATGACGGCGCGCGGGCGCGCGGTCGGGCGGCGCGGCGGCGTGACGGCAGCCGCGATCGCCTGCGGGGCGGCGCTGGCGCTGTTTCTCTTCTGGCCGCTTTCGGAGAGCCTGCGCGGCGCTTTCCTCGACGGCAACGGGCGGTTCACGCTGGCGTACATCGGCGGCGTCTTCCGCGATCCGATCTACCGGGCGGGGCTGGCCAACGCGCTCGGCATCGCCTTCGGCGCCACGCTGGTGGCGAACGTCGTCGGGATCGGCACGGCGTTGCTGCTCGATCGCTGCCAGTTCGTCGGGCGGCGCCTCCTCGGCGCGCTGGTGCCGCTGCCGCTGATGGTGCCGCCGTTCGTGGGGGCCGTCGGCATCAAGCAGATCCTCGGCCAGGCGGGCGCGCTGAACGCCGTGCTGATCCGCGCCGGCCTGCTCGACGCCGCCCATCCCATCGACTGGCTGCGGGCCGGGCGCTTCGCCGTCGTCGTCTTGCTGACCGCGCTGCACCTTTACCCGGTGGTGTTCCTGAACGTGCAGGCCGCGCTCGCCAGCGTGAACGTCGAGACCGAGGAGGCCGCCGCGGGACTGGGCGCGCGCGGGCTGCGGCTGTTTCGCAAGGTGACGCTGCCGGCGATCCTGCCCAGCGTCTTCGGGTCGACCAGCATCATTCTGATCTGGGGGCTGACGGAGCTGGGCGTTCCGCTGGTCTGCGACTTCCAGCGCGTGACGTCGGTGCAGATCTTCGCCGGGCTGAAGGACATCGGCCGGAACCCGCTGGTCTATGCGCTGGTGGTCCTGCTGCTGGTGGCGACGGTGGCGCTGTACGCGGCGACGCGCCTTCTGATTGGCCGCAACCACGGCGCCGCGGCGGTCAAGGGGGCGCGGCGCCGGCAGCCGCGGCGCCTGTCCGTGGCGGGGCAGGTGGCGGCGGCGGGCGCGCTGGGTCTGGTCGTGGGCGCGGCGGCGCTGCCGAACCTGGCCGTGGTGCTGCTGGCGCTGGCGCGCGACTGGTACGCCACCGTGCTGCCGGTGGGACTGACGCTGGATCACGTCCGGCTCGCCATCGGTCACGAGATGGTGATCCCCTCCATCGGCAACAGCCTGCGCTACGTGACGCTGTCGACGCTGCTGGATCTGCTGCTGGGCGGGACGATCGCCTTCCTGGTGGTGCGGACGCGCTCGCGCTTCTCGGCGCTGCTGGACGCGGGGGCGATGCTGCCGCTGGCGATCCCGGGGCTGGTGATGGCGTTCGGTTATCTGGCGGTCTCGCGCGAGGGGCGGCCGCTGTCGTTCCTGAATCCGATCGTCGATCCGACCGCGCTGTTGGTGGTGGCGTACGCCGTGCGGCGGCTGCCGTTCGTGGTGCGGTCGGCGGCGGCGGGCCTGGCGCAGATCAGCGTGACGCTGGAAGAGGCGGCGGCCAGCCTGGGCGCGGGTCCGCTGCGCACGCTCGGGCGCGTGACGGTGCCGCTGCTGGCGCCCCACCTCCTGGCGGGCGGCGTGTTCGCGTTCGCGCTGTCGATGCTGGAGGTGTCCGACTCCCTGCTCCTGGCGCAGCGCCAGGCGGCGTTCCCGATCACCAAGGCGATCTACGAGCTTTTCCAGAGTCTCGGCGAGGGCCGCGCCCTGGCGGCGGCGCTGGGCCTGTGGGCGATGCTGTTCCTGATCGCCGCCATCGCCTGCGCCCGTTCGCTGCTCGGCCGCAAGCTGGGCGGCTTCTTCCGCCTGTGAGCCGCGTCTCGAACCCTCTTCGCGATCCAAGTGCCTTTCCACCTCCGAGGAAAGGGGCCCGGACCCCGAAGGCCCGGCCCCTTACCTATCCATTCAGGATACCGAGGAGAAGGCCTCTAGGGATGCCAGAGGATAAGGGTCGAGAAACTCCCTTTGCCAGAGTCGACCCCGACGGCCCACAGACCGCCGCCCGGAATCGCCGCAACACCCGCCAGGCCGTTGTCACCTGTGCCGACGTTCGGGCTCGAGACAAGGGACCACGAGCCGCCCACACCGTGTTCGGCCAGTGTCTGGTGGGTGCCACTAGCGTTGATGTACCAGCCGACAGCCCAGGTAGATCCGTCCGCCGCGGTCGTGGCAGCGAAGAGGTCGTTCTCTCCGGTTCCGTTATTCGGACTGCCCACAATCTGGAGGCCGGTGGGCGGGCCTGCCGCGACAAGGGTCGTGTACGGCGCGAGACTGGTCTCGATGTCACCTACGACACTGACTGACGACGCTGCGCCAGCTAGACCGAGCGGCAGCGGGCTCGCCGTCGCGTCGTTGGGAGTCGTGAGGACCGACCACGCTTTCCCGGTCCACTGCTCAACGAGAATCTGGCTTGGGAATGCGCTGCCTGACTTCTGGCCAGTCGCATAGACTGTCCCGGCTGCATTCGTCACGGCATAGAACTGGTTACCGGTTGCGCCCGCATCGACCGCGGGCACGGCGGTCCAGACTGAGCCATTCCAGTGCGTCGTCAAGGTGTGGAAGACGTCGTTGCCATCCTTCTGGGTCCCGACGGCCCAGACATCATTGTCCGCCAGCGCCGTGACACCGTAGAGGATGTTTTGCCGAGCACCCGGGCTGGGGCTAGGCACGACGCTCCACACGGTGCCGTTGTAGAACTCGATGAGGGTCTGCTGCTGATAGCTGGCGTTGACGAAATAGCCCACGGCCCACGCGTGACCATTCGAGAGCTCCGACACTGCAAGCAGCGAGTTCTCGTTCAGTCCCACGTTCGGCAGAGGGTACGCGGTCCATCTCGTGCCATCGAAGTGCTCTCCCATCGCCGCCAGCACGGTCGTGTTGGAAGGGGGGAGGTACGAGCCCACGGCCCACGCATCGCTGGACGACCCGGCAGAGACGGCTGCGAGGTTGTTGTCGAAGTTGCCGACGTTTGGGCTGGGGACGACGAGCCATCCCGACCCGCTGAGCGACACCGATTTGCCGGGGGAGCCGGGTCCCTGCGCGGAGACGGAATTCGTGCCGTTCGGTGGAGGAGTGAACGGCGCCGGAAGGGCCGGGGCAGTGGACGACCCCGTGATCTGGAAAAGGGGAAGCATCGGCGTCGCAGAGCAGCTGTTCTGTAGACAGCCAAGGCCGAACATTTGCTGCATGCTCGCGAGCAGCGAGTAGTGGTCGTACGAGGTGTTGTCGGTGATTCCACGCGGACCGTGACTCGTGATCACGACCGTGTAGATCTGATCGTGGACGGCGTTACCTTCATCGAAGGTGACGACGATGGCATTGTTGCCGGTCATCCACATCGATGACGAGGTGATCATGTTGACGGTTTGGCCGACGAACCTGTCGCCCTGAGCGACAAGCCAGGTGTCGTCGACGTCGCCGATCTTGCCAGAGTCCACGCACCAGGGGGGCGCCCCATGCATGTCGTTGCACTCGTCGCCGACGATGTAACTGAGGTTGGGGATGCTGCCGCTCGCCAGATCGGTCGCTAGTTGACCGTACGGTGTCTGCTTGAGCCATTCGCCTGGCGTCTGCATGTTGGCGAAGTTGACGATGCCGTTGTGCTTGGCGACGTATTGCGTGTCGCTGTCGGGGATGCCGTTGCACTTGGCCGGGTAGCAATAGCCGCGATATCCAGCGTATGGCAGGTCTTGGAAGTAGGCCTTCCACGTCTTGCCCATATTTTCGAGCTGCGACATGAGGTTCGGCTGATCGACCGTATTCCCCGGGAAGAAATAGGGGTCATCGTTGCTGATGCCGAAATCGCTCCCGCCGAGCATCGCGACGTAGTTCGGCTCGCTCGGATCCGAGACGCCGGTGTAAGAGGTGGCGCTGCCGTAATCCCTCGCCAATGCATTGAGGATTGGTGCAGCCGGGTTATTGATGATGTTCGAGTAGTTATGGTTCTCACTGATGATGAGGAATAGATGGTCGTACTGCGGAAACCCACTCAGCGGTTCCGCGGCGCTCATGACGGTCCTGAGGCTGCCTGATTCTCGTTGCCCACAACCCGCGATGAATGACAGGACGACGGCTCCTGCCGCTCTTGCTGATATCAGTTTCTTTGACATTGACAATCCTCCCTGGTTCTCGAACGAGAACACTCGTACGGCCTCTGCAACAGAAAGGCCGTTGACCAGAGACGCGGTATGCCCGCCAAGAGTGGCTGTCGCCAAGTCGTCGAATTGCAGGCCCCTCTGATTGTCGGAGGCCGTGTCCTATAATCGTCGGGCTAAATTTCTCAGAACTGGGGCACTGACGAACGGAACGCCAGCAGCGGCCCCGATTCGGCGGTCATGCGATAGGCCCCGAGGGCGGCGGGCACGAAGAACGCGGCGCCGGCCCGCGCCGGGACACCGGCGACGAAGCCTTGACCTTCCCACATCAGCACGACGTCGGCGCCGCGCGCGCCGCCGATCTCGCGGCTCTCGCCGGCGCGCAAGGCCAGGCGCGCGGTGATGAACTCGGCGGCCGGTGTCGGGTAGGCGCCGTCGGCGGCGGCGGTCAGGATCCGCGGCGGGCCGGCGTCGAACGTCAGCGTGTCGAGCAGCGCCGCGACGTCGACGTGCTTGGGCGTCAGCCCACCGCGCAGCACGTTGTCGGAGTTGGCCATCACCTCGACGCCGACGCCCTCGAGGTAGGCGTGCGGTTCGCCCGCGCCGAGAAACAGCGCCTGTCCTTCGATCAAGCGCACCAGGTTCAGCAGGAAGAACGCCAGGAGCCCGCGATCGGCGGCGTTGCCCAGCGAGCGTGCCGCGCGCAGGATCCAGTGCTCGACGCGATCACGCGCGAAGGGCCGCGCGCGGTCCTCCGTCTCCAGGCGCGCCATCAACGCCCCGAGCGCGCTCGCCACCGCGACGTCCGCCGGATCGAAGCAGCGGGCGAACAGCGCCTTCAGCCAGGCGCGCGTGTCGCCGCCGGGACCGCCGCCCAGCACGGGCCCCAGCTCGGGCGTGGCACCGACGAGCGCCGCGATCTCGTGGGGCGGTCGAAACCCTAGCAGCGCGTGGAAATCGTCCAGCGCCAGGATCAGCTCCGGCTTGTGGTTGCGGTCGCGGTAGATCCGGTGGGGCGCGTCGCGCGGCACGCCGGCGGCGTCTTCGCGGTCGAACCCGGCCTGGGCCTGGGCCTGCGTCGGGTGGGCCTGGATCGACAGCGGCCGCTCCGCTGCCAGCACCTTCATCAGAAACGGCAGCTCCGGACCGAAGCGCGCCGTAGATCCCGCGCCCAGCGCGACCGCCGGAGCGGCGGCGATGACGTCGGCCAGGCTCACCGCCGCGCCGCCCAGGTTCACCGTGGCCGGCAACAACGGGTGCGCGCCCAGCCACAGCTCGGCGTAAGGGCGATCGGCGGCGGGTGCGATCCCGAGCAGGCGCGGGATGACGGCGCCCCCGTTGCGCTGCCCCCAGGCGTACGCCTGCACGCCGCCCGTGATCGGCAGCGGCGCCGGCGCGTGCGCCCAGTCGTCGACGGCGGCGCGCAGGGCACCGGTGAGCGCGGCACGGGTCATCGCCCCGCCATCTTACTCAAACCGCCCTCGTCCTCGAAGAACGCCAGCAGCTCGCGCGCCTCCGCCGGGTGATCGCGGCGCGCCGACACCGCGAGCGCGCTTTCATGCAGGGCCGCCGGCATGCCCATGGATTCCACCAGCGCCGCCTGCGCGGGCGCCGCCGCGGCCCGCTCGCCGGCCGTGAGCGACCCGGACGTCGACACGGGCGCGCCGCCGCTCGCCCGCGCGAGGCGCCGCCGCACCGCCATGTTCAGCTTCATCTTCAGCGCCGCGAAGAGAAAGATCGCCGATCCGTTCATGTCGGTCCCGACATAGTCGCGATCGGCGCGCCAGGCGTCGTCCAGCGTCGCCTCCAGCGCGATGAAGGCCGGCGCCGCCAGCGCGCGCCGCAGGCAGCGAAAGAAACCGACCTGGCCCCGGTGGTGATCCGCGGCGACGAACTTTTCCAGATGCGACAGATCGTGCAGCAGGAACGACAGCCCGTCGGGGTGGCGCGGATCGCCGTGCGCGCGCGCCGCTTCGTCCTCGATCAGGGACACGCAGCGCCGCCCGCGCGCCTGCCGATCCAGCACGTCGCGCGCCGCTGGAATCGCGAACAGCAGATCGGCGGGCCGCTCGCCCCGATCCCACGCCAGCAGGCCACGCGCGACCTCCTCGGGCACGCCGCGCACCCGGCGCGTGGCCAGCACGCGCAGCGCGGGCCCCGACGGAGGCGCCGTCACCGTCACGCGCGCCGCCCCTTCGTCCCACAGCGCGCCGCGCGCCGCCCGCACGCGTTCGACCAGGAACCAGGCCG
The DNA here is from genome assembly GCA_035544495.1 of Polyangia bacterium. Lineage (GTDB taxonomy): Bacteria > Myxococcota_A > Polyangia > Fen-1088 > Fen-1088 > DATKEU01. Next base: position 17,797 of record DATKEU010000154.1, read on the forward strand.
CGCGCTCGGCGTCGGTCATGGCCGCAGCACGCGCAGCTGGCAGACCTCCAGGTAGCGGGCGGCCGGCCAGTGCGCCGGCGTCGGGAAGTCGGGCGGCAACCCGCCGAGCTCGAGAACGGCGCCGGCCCGCTTGGCCAGCGCCAGCCCGGCGTCGACGTGCTTCTGCAGGCTGGGCCCGCGATGGTTGTTGGCCGAGATCCACAGGTGCCCGCCCTCGTCGGGCAAGAGGGCGCAGGCGGCGGCGATCAGCTCCGGGTAGTCGCGCTTGGCCGTCCAGGCGGCCGCGCGCGCGCCCGACACCGTCGGCGGATCAAGGATGATCACGTCGTGCGTCTCGCCGCGCGCCCGCTCGGCCTCGAGAAAGCGGAACACGTCGTCGGCCTGGAACCGGTACGCGGCCGCCTCCGGATCCAGGCCCGACAGGCGGAAGTTGGCGCGCGCCCACGCCAGCGGCCCCGCCGCCAGATCGACGCTGACCACGCGCGCCGCGCCGGCGCGCGCCGCGGCCACCGACAGCGTGCCGGTGTACGCGAACGTGTTGCACACGCGACGCCCGCGGACGAAACGCGCCAGGCCGGCCCGGTGCTCGCGCATGTCGGAGAACAGCCCGACGTTGATGCCGCCGCGCAGGTGAACCTGGAACGGAACTCCGCTCTCGCGGACGACCAGCTCCTCCGGCGGCGATTCGCCGAAGACCTGATCCTGCGCCCGCTCGGGCCGCGCGCCCTGCGCCTTCAGGCGTGCCTTCACGACGCCGCCGCGCAGGGGCAGGCCGTCCTCGGCGAACAGCGCCATCGCCGCCTCGCCCAGCGCGCGCGCGTGGCCGACCAGGCCGCGCGACAGCGCCGTGGCCACCACAAACGGGCCATAGATGTCCGCCGCCAGCCCGGAAAGCCCGTCGCCCTCGCCGTTGCAAAGCCGGTACGCCGACACTCCGTCGCACAGGCCCAGTGTCTGCCGCAGGGCCAGCGCCGCGCGCACGCGCGCGCGGAAGAAACCGGCATCGAAGGCGCGCGTCCCGGCGGGCGCCGCGCCGCCCTCCCACACGCGGAGAAGCTCGTTCTCGGGATCGGCCACGCCGGCCCCCAGCAGCTGGCCGGTGGCGGAGAAGAGGCGCACCGGCCGTCCTGGTTCCAGCGCCGCGCCGCCGGGCGCGACGTCGCCGAGCGGAAGCTGCGGGTGGCCGGCCCGCGCGCGCTCGGCGCCCGCCGCGGTCAGCGTGATCCCGTGCAGCGCCATGGCGCCTCCGGGCGGTCCGCCGGCGGCGACGGCGAACGGGCCGCTGTCTTTTCAGCCCAGCGCGGGCGGCCGGTTCGGAATCGCCCCCGGTTCCAGGTGGCGTCGCAGGGTGAGGACCAGCGTCTCAAGATCGATCGGTTTATACAGGACCGACACGTCCTCTTTCACGCCGATCATCCGGTCGTTGGCTGCCGTCATCACCAGGCGGGGGATGCGCGCCAGCCGCTCGTCGCTCTTGATGGCCCGCAGAAGCTCGATGCCCCCCATCACCGGCATGAACAGATCGACCAGCATCAGGTCCGGACGCGCCGACTGCAACACCTCCAGCGCTTCGCGACCGTTGTGGGCGGTCAGCGCTCGCCAGCCCTGCTCCTCGATGACCGCCACCAGGGCATAAAGGATCTCGTCCTCGTCGTCGACGACCAGAACCGTCAAATCGAGCCTGCGAGCGCGCCCGGAGGGCGAAGTCTTCGGTGCGTGCGGCGTCATGGCGGGAAAATCTTGACGCCTGACCGGACGTCAAGCAACGGGGAACCGTGCATGAATTTCACGGGACGCTCGGATCTGGGCCGAACGCGCGCGCCACGACGCGCGCGAGACGGGGTCTCCCCCGATTCCGCGTCGCAGAACGGCGAAATCAGCGGGGCGGCGGGGCGGCCGGCGGGGGCGCCGCGGGCGGCGCGGCGGGCGCCGCGCCTGCGGCAGGCGCCGCGGTGGGCAACGTTGCCAGCCGCTGTCGTACGCGGGCATACGAGGCACCGCCCTGGTACGACCCGGCCAGGTGCTGATCCGCGATGTACCCGTTCAGATGATCGATGCGGTCTTGGGTCGCCGGATGGTCGGAAAGATAAGCACTCAGACCCGACACGTCGCCGGTCTTTTGCTTCAGGCGCTGGAAAAAGCTGATCAGGCCATGCGGATCGTAACCGGCCGCGGAGGCATAGCGGGCGCCGTATTCGTCGGCCTCGGTCTCGTCGGCGCGCGAATGCGACAGCATGACGCCGTTGGAAGCGATCGACGTGGCCAGCTTGGTCACGAGGCCCGGGTTATCCCCCGCCGCCATCGCCGCGATCGCCTCCAGCCCGTACGACGCCACCAGCGAGCGAGCGGCGTGGCGCGCCACCACGTGTCCGGTCTCGTGCGCCATCACGCCGGCCAGCTCGGCCTCGTTCTCGGCCATTTCGAGCAGGCCCCGGTAGACGTAGAGATAACCGCCCGGCGTGGCGAAGGCGTTCACCGTCTTGCGATCGTCGATGACGTACACCTGCCACTTCACCTCGGGGCGATCGCGCTTGCCGAACTGGATGACCTTGTCGGCGATCGCTCGCACGCTGGCGACCACGGTCGGATCGGACAGGTAGACGATCTTCTGCTTGGTCTCGAGATCGGACTTGAGCTGCGCGCCGATCTGGTTCTCCTGATCGGTCGAGACCAGCGTCCGCGCCAGATCCGACTCCAGTGTTCGCGTCGCCGATGTCGCGCAACCCGCCGCCGCGATCACCAGCAACGTCGCTTTCAATGTGGGCCTCATCGTGGGGCGAGAGAATAAGGCTCGACCCCTGCGCCTCCAAGCAAAGGATGGCCTGGTTGCGCGACGCCGCCCGCATCGGCCTCGGCATCCGTATCCGGCCGCCGTTCTTGCGCGAGGTCGGAGTTCCTGTAGCTTCACCCGCGTGACCGCAACGCCGCCGCCACCGGATCCGCTGCCGGATCGGGCGAGAAGGGGGATGGCCGCCGCGCTTCGGCGGCCCGAAACAGCGCTGCTGGCGCTTGCGCTGTGGATGGTGGGGTTGGGCCTCTTCTTTCGTCTTTGTTACTTCGGCTATCCGAACCGCTATCAGTTCGACGAACACCACTTCGTCGACAACGCCCGCAACTATCAGCTCGGACGCCCCGACGGCAACGATCACCCGCCGCTCGGCAAGCTGTTCATCCTGCTTTCGATGCGCGCGTTCGGCGATTCGGGCGTGGGCTGGCGGGTGCCGTCGCTGATCTTCGGCGGGTTGTCGCTGGCGCTGGCGGCGGTCGCCGCGGCCCGTCTGTTTCGCAGCCGTCGGGCGGGCCTGTTGGCCGCGGCTTTTCTGGCGGCCGACGGCTTCCTCATCAGCTATTCGCGCGCGGCGCTGCTGGACGGGACGCTGGCGGCCATGGCGCTGGCGTCGCTGGTGGCGGCGTCGCTGTCCAGGCCGCGCGACGTGGCGTTGATGGGGGGACTGGTGGCCGGCGTCGCCATGTCGACCAAGTTCTCGGGCCTGGGCGCGCTGGTAGCGCCGCTGGTTTCGCTGGCGCTGCACCCCGCCGACCGCCGCCGGCGGCTGGGGGCGGCGGTCGCGCTGGTCGCGCTGGCAGGCGCGGTCTACGTCGGCGCGTATCTGGCGGGCCTTCGCATCAGCGGACGACCGGCGACGATCGCGGCGGTGGTGGCGGACTCCCTGCGGCTGGTGCAGCACCACGCGGTCCTCACGGACATGAAGAATCCCGCGACGTCGTCGTGGCCGACCTGGGTGCTGCCGGCGCGCCCGCTGGTGCTGGGCTACGGCGTCGAGCACGGGATGGTCCGGGCCCTGACCACGCTGGGAAACCTGGCGCTGTGGTGGTCCGGTTGCGCGCTGGCGTTGCTGGCGACGGGCGTGCTGGCCTATCGGGGACTGGCGTGGGCGCTCGAGCCCCGGCGCGAGACGGCGCCCGCGCGCACCCCGGCGGGCAATCGTGCGGCCCGGGTCTGGCGCGCGGCGGAGGTGTTCGTCGGCGCGCACGGCCGCGCCGCGGTGCTGGTGCTGGCGGCCGCGGGCGCGTTCCTGGCGCCCTGGGTGATCAGCCACCGCGATTCGTACATCTATCATTTTCTCCCCAGCTACGCGCTGGTGCTGCTGTTGCTGGCCGGCTTCGTCAGTCACGCGTTCGACCGCAACCCGCTGGCCGTGATCGTGTTCCTGGCGCTGGTCACGCTGGTCGCCGGCTTCTACGGTCCGCTGTGGTGCTATGTGCCGGTCAGCGAACGCGGCTTCGAAACGCGGCTGTTCCTGGGAGCGTGGCGATGAGCGACGGCAACCCCCACCCCTTTGCGCGACCGTGGATGTTCCCCGGTTTGACGGGCGCGGCGATCGCGGGCTCGCTGGCCTTGCTGCTGTTCGCGCGCGGCGCCAGCACGGGCGGGCAGCCGGTGGCGCTGGCGACGACGGTGGTGCCCACCGACGCCGCGGATCTCGACTGCGACGCCGCCGACGGCATCGGCCAGCTGCGGTGCGCGCTGCGGAACGGCCGGCGCGATCCCGGCGTCGGAAGGCCGCTGCGTCCGTTCGTGACGGTCCAGGGCGAACCGGTGCTGCTGTCGGGCGTCTTCGAGAGCCCGGCGGTGGCGCGCTGGCTCGCCGCCGCCCAGGGTGCCGCGAAGCAGCGGGTGACGCTCGACTGCGTGGCCACCTTCGCCGGCACGCTGGAGGAGGTGGGCGTTCACTGGCGGCGAGCGGATCCGTTCGTTCGCCAGCATGGCCTGCGCGCCGCCGTGGTTCAGGATTGCACCATCCGCGGCGCGCGGTGATCGCGCGGGTGCAGCCGACTCCCGTCTCCCGCCGGCGGCGGATGGGCCGTGCTAGCGTCTCGGCCGTGGGCTGGACCGCGTCGTGGCCGGGTTCCGGCGTGTCGCCTTTCGGAGCGCTGGTCGCGTTCATCGCCGCCAGCTGCGCCGCCGCCTGCGGCGTGCCCAAGCCGATCTCGGGTCCGGCCGGCGACGCCGGCGGCGCGCCCGACGGGGCGATATCCCGGCCGGGTCCGCACCCGCCGCTGCCGATGGTTCCCATCGGGCTGGATGCCATTCGCCAGTGGGATCGCCTGCCGGTGCTCCGATACGGCGTGCGAACGTACCTGCGCAGCACCTACGATCGCAGCGGCGGCAACGAGGGCGCCGACGCCAGCCATTTCCTGCGCCTGGCGCCGGAGTCCGTCGCCATCGCGCTGGACGTGGCAGGCCCGGGCGTGCTCACCTTCGTCCGCACCAACCACTGGCACGGCAGCCCGTGGCATTACGTCGTCGACGGCGTCGATCATCTGGTCAGCGAGTCGACGACGGCCAATCCCCTGGTGCCGATCGCGGGCTCGGTCTTTCTGCCGACCGAGGCATTTCCGGCGCCGCTGGCGTTGACCTGGTCGGAGACCCGCGGCGCCGACCTGAGCTGGGTGCCGGTGCCCTTCACGCGCAGCCTGACCCTGGGTTACGGGCGCAGTCGCTATGGCACCGGTTATTTCATCTACAGCGTCTTCGCCCCGGGCGCGGACCATCTGTCGCAAGCAATCAGCTCGTTCTCCGAGGAGCCGCCGGCGGCCGACGCCCTGGCGGTGCTCGCCAGCGCCGGCACGGACATCGCCCCGCAAGGCCCCGGCACCGATGAGTCCACGGTCGAGCGTCCGTTCGCCGCCGGCGAGAGCGCCATGCTGGCGGACCTCGGCGGCGGGTCGGGGGTGGTCCGCCTGCTGCGCGTGCGGGCCTCGCGGGCGGACGCGCTGGCCCTCGGGCGCGCCCGGCTGCGCATCACCTGGGACGATCGCCGCCTCGCCAGCGTCGACGCGCCGCTGGCGCTGTTCTTCGGCGCGGGCACGCTTTACAACCGCTCCGGGCAGGAGTGGCTGGTCAAGGGGTTGCTGAGCAACATCCAGTTCACCGCCGACGAGGTGATCCTGAGCAGCTATTTCCCGATGCCTTATTTTCAGCACGCCCAGATCTCCATCACGGCCACCGAGCCGATCGCGCAGCTGACGCTGACCGTGCGGCGCCAGCCGCTGGTCGATCCGCCCGAGACCGTCGGCTACTTCCACGCCACCTACGTCGATCACGGCCCGACGCCCACCCTGGGCAAGGACCTGATCGTGCTCGACACCAGCGCCGCCGAAGGAGGGGGAGACTGGTGCGGCAGCTTCGCTGGCATGAGCTGGATCTTCAGCGATCGCGGCGCGCTGGGGACGCTGGAGGGCGATCCGCGCTTCTTCTTCGACGACAGCATGTCCCCGCAGGCGCAGGGGACCGGCACCGAGGAGTGGGGCGGCGGCGGCGACTACTGGGGTGGCGCGAACATGACGCTTGCCCTGGCCGGTCATCCGACGGGCGCGCCGGCGCCGGTGCTGGCCCAGGGGCCGGAGGATCTGATCGAATCGGCGTACCGGTTCCTGCTCCCGGACATCATGCCGTTCGGAAAGAACGCCCGGATCCAGCTCGAGCACGGCGGCGTCGACGACTCCAGCGAGCACTACCAGTCAGTGGCCTACTGGTACGGCGCCCCACGACCCTGCCTCGTGCGCACCGACGCCGTCGACATCGGGAACGTCGCCGACGAGATTGCGCACGCGTACCGGTCCGCCAGCGCCAGCGCGCCGGTCTCGATCTCTTCGCGCTGGGACTGGGGCGTCGACCACCTGGACGGGCGCGAGATCTTTCCCGAGTCGATCGAGACCGGCCGGCAAACCACCGGCACCAGCGAAGTCGAACTCGGCATCGATCCCGCGAACGTCGGCGTCCTCTTGCGCCGGCGGCTCGATTACGCCATCCCCGACCAGCGCGCCCAGGTCTGGGTGGCCGACGCCTCGCCCGATGCCGCCGCCGCCGACCGCGTGTTCCAGCCCGCCGGAACCTGGTACCTGGCGGGTTCGAACAGCGTCGTCTATTCCAACCCGCCGGGAGAGCTGGATCCGTTCCTGCCGGTGCTGGAGACGTCCAACCGTCGCTTCCGCGAGGACGAGCTTCTGCTGCCGCGCGCTCTGACGGAGGGGCGCAGCCGCATCCGCCTGCGCTTCGTCAGCGACAACGGTGGCAAGGGCCAACCCCTGCTGCCGGACGCG
>DATKEU010000155.1:0-2334 GCA_035544495.1 Polyangia bacterium
CGCACATGGCGATGCAAGCTGACGCGGCGTCGCCGGGCGGCGCGACCGGCACCTTCACCGTCGACGTGACCAGCACGACGTCAGTCTTCGGCCTGTGAACTTGGCGCCGGGTGCGCCCGCGGCGACAATCACCGCCGGGGAGCATGTGACGACAACGGACGCCGCGCCCAAGCGATCACGACGCGACCTGGCCTGGGTCGCGACGACGAACTTCGGCGAGGGGCTGCCGTGGAGCGTGCTGCACCAGATGGGCACGGAGCTCATCACCGACCGCGGCGGCACGCCCACGCAGATCGGGTCGACGTCGCTGTTTCACCTGGCGGTGACGTTCAAGTTCCTGTGGAGCCCGATCGTCGACCTGTTCGGCAGCAAGCGCCGCTGGGTCCTGGCGACGCAGCTGGTGCTGGGCGGCGGCATGATGGCGATCGCCGCCGCGACGGCGGCGCCCGGCTTCGCGCTGTTCTGGGTCGTCGCCAGCCTGTTTGCCGTCGTGCACGCCACGCACGACATCGCCTGCGACGGCTTCTACATCCAGGCGCTGGACCGCCGGCACCACGCCCTCTACGCCGGCGTGCGCGTCGCCGCGTTCCGCGTCGCCATGATCGTCGGCTCGTCGGTGCTGGTCACGTTCGTCGCGCCCCGCAGCTGGGTGCTGGCGTTCGGCGTCGCGGGCGTGCTGATGCTGGCGACGGCGGCCGTCAACGGCGCGCTCATGCCCCGGCCCGCCCCGGCGCCGCGCCCGCCCATCGCGACGGCGGGCGCGAAGGCGGCGGCGTTCTGGACCGCGTACCGGACGTTCCTCGCGCAGCCGAAGGCGCCGCTGGTGCTGGCGTTCATGTTCTTCTACCGGCTGGGCGACATCATGATGTTCGCGATGTCGAAGCCGCTGCTGCGCGACATCGGCGTCGACCTCGCCCACCGCGGCGTGCTCAACGGCCTGGGGACCGCCGTCTTCATCGCGGGCTCGCTCACCGGCGGGGCGATCGTCGCGCGCTTCGGCCTGCCGCGGACGCTGGCGCCGCTGCTGTACATCCAGAACCTGGCCATCCCGCTCTACGTCGTGATGGCGGTCTGGAAGCCCACGTTCGCGGGCGTGTGCGCGATTTACCTGACCGAGCAGCTGGTCTCGGGCCTGGGCAACGCGGCGCAGGTCGTGTTCCTCATCCAGCGCAGCCGCGGCGTCTTCTCGGCGTCGCACTACGCGTTCGCGACGGCGGTCGTCTCGCTGGGCAGCACGCTGTCGGGGTATGTCTCGGGGCCGCTCGACCAGCACCTCGGCCACCCGATCTTCTTCTCGCTGGCGTTCGTCGCCAGCTGGCCCGCGCTGGCGCTGGTCTGGTACGTCCCGAAGGACGCACGCGACATGGAGCCGTCAGCGGAAGAAGCTTCCGTGTAGCACGTCCGAGAACAGGTTGCACAGCGCGTGAAAGGCCGCGCCGGCGGCGATCGATCCGGTGCGGGCGCGCATCCACCCGAACACCAGCGCGGGAAAAAAGACCGCCAGCCGGGGCAAGCTGGGCACGACGATCAGGTGCCCGAGGGCGAACAGCGCGCTCGAGACCAGCAGCGCCCGGCCGACGGGCGCGCCCAGGAAGCGCGCGCGCGACGGCCAGCGCTCTTCCAGGCGGCCGAGGAGGTAGCCGCGAAAGAACAGCTCCTCGGGGATGGCGACCACGATCAGCTGATTGAGCGCCAGCAGAACGAAGCTGGGGGGTAACGCCAGCCGCCCGCCCGAAAGCCCCAGCCAGCGCCCGCACAGCCCGCCGAACCAGCGCGCCGCCAGCGCCCCGTGCGGCCCGCAGACCACGCCGTAGAACAGAAAAAATCCGACGAGAAAGGCCGGAAACGTGATGGCCAGCGCGCCGCCCAGCACCTTGAGGTTGAGCGCGAGCGGATCCAGGCGCAGCCCGGCCGTCCCATAGTCGAACGGCCGCCCCGAGAGCCGCGCCGCCACCGACGGCGCATAGAAGAAGATGACCGCGATCCCGACGTGCAGGTTGTCGCGCACGAAGGGAACCGCCGACGCCACCCGCGCCAGCACCGCCGCCAGCACCGTCGCGGCGGCGAACGCCAGCAGCGGTTCCCTCAACCCCGGATGCGCCGTCATCGGTGAAGGGGAATGTTACTCGACGGCAGGGCCGGCCCGCCGATCACGCCCGCCGCGCCAGCTCCGTCAGCGCCGCCAGCGCGCTGCCCGCGTGCTGGGCGGCCCCGTGCAGGCGCTCGGGCGCGCGGGCGTCCAGCGCCCGCGCGGGATCCCGCAGCGCCGCCAGCACGGCGTCCAGCTGCCCCTCGATGTCGGTCAGCGCCTCCCGGCTGGCCCGCAACGCCGCC
>DATKEU010000156.1:0-7775 GCA_035544495.1 Polyangia bacterium
GTCGCCAGCATCGGCGCCAGCGCCGCGAAGCGCGACATCGTCCGCCGCCGCAAACCACGCGCCCCCCTGCCGGCGGCGAGCAGGAAGCCCGCGCCCGCGATCAGCTCGAACAGCGTTCGGTTCGAGAGCAGGTTCGGCAGCAGCGCCACCAGCGACGCGCCCACGAACGCGCCCCACCGGCTCTTGCGCCCTCCCAGCACCACGCCCATCAGAAGGACCACCGTCAGCTCGTAAACGAACGTCTGCGGCTGCAGGTACTGGAAGTCGAGCGCGTAGAGCGCGCCCGCCAGACCGCCCAGGCCCGAGCCGAAAGCGAAGCCGGCCACCTTGTGGCTGTACGTCCCCACGCCCATCGCGTCGGTGGCGATGGGGCTGTCACGCAGCGCCCCGAAGGCGCGCCCCCACTGGCCAGCGAGAAGGTTGCGCATGGCCAGCCACACCAGCGCCAGCAGCACCATGCACAACCAGTAGAACCCGCGCGCCGTCAGGGCGTGCCCCCACAGCGGCGGACGCCCCAGGCTCAGCCCCTGCGCCCCGCCGGTCAGCCACTCCATCTCGTTCAGCGCCGTCGCCGACAGCGCCGTGAAGCTGAGCGTGGCGAGCGCGAACTGCGGACCCTCGAGGCGCAGCGCCGGCAGCGCCAGCAGCGCGCCCAGCGCCAGGCCCACCAGCGTCGCGGCGGCGCAAGCGGCAAACACCCCGCCGTGCCCGCGCACGATGACCAGGCCGGCGGCGTAGGCGCCGAGACCCAGGAATGCCGCCTGCGCCAGGTTGACCTGCCCGAGGTAACCGACGCTGATGTCCAGGCCCAGTAGCAGGATCCCGTAGATCGCCAGCAGCGTCAGCAACCCGAGCACGTACGGGTTCTGCACGCCCAGCGGGACCGCAACCAGCAGCGCGAACGTCCCCAACTCGGCGCCGCGCAGGAGAATTCGTCTTCCGCCCATCGTCGCCGTGGCCTCGCCGTCAAACCTTGCGAATGATCGATTTGCCGAAGATGCCCGTCGGCCGCACCGCCAGCGCCAGGATCAGCAGGATGAGACCGGGCGCCTCGCGCCAGCCGCTCCCGAGCTCATAGCTGGCGATGCTCTCCAGCGCGCCCAGGAACATCCCGACCAGGACGATGCCGAACCCCGACTCCAGCCCCGCCACCACCGCCACCGAGAAGGCTTTCAGGACCAGCGCCGACGCCATGGTCGGTCCGACGGTGGTGATGGGCGAGACCAGGATCCCCGCCAGCGCCGCCACCATGCCCGACAGCGCGTACGACAGCATCACCGTCCGCGTGGCGGAGATGCCCATCAGCTCGCCGGCGTCGGGATCGGTGGCGATCGCCTCGAACGCCTTCCCCAGCAGCGTTCGCCGCTTGAACAGCTCGACGAGACCCATCACCGCGAAAACGCCGATCGCCACCGACAGCTCGACCGGCGTCACCGTCACGCCCAGCACGTGGAGCGCATCCGACGAAATGGGCGTGGGGAACGGTCGGTCGTCGCGCCCCCAGACGTTCTCGGCCACGGAGTTCAAGAACAGGCCGACAATGATCGTCAGCAGGATCCAGCCTTCGCTCTTCTGCTGCAGCGCCAGCCGCACCGCCGCCCGCTCGACGCCCAGCCCCAGCGCCGCCCCGAACAGCAGGCCGGCCGGCACCACCAGCCAGTACGGCAAGCCCCAGGTGATCAACGTCAGCGACACGAACGCCGACACCATCACCAGCTCGCCCTGCCCGAAGTTGATGCTCTTGCTGGTGGCGAAGGTCAGCTGAAACCCGTAAGCGATCAGCGCGTAGACCAGGCCGATCAGGGCCCCGCTGACGGCCAGCTGGGCCAGGATCCCCGCCGTCGGCGCCATCGCGGCGGCCACCGCCTACTTTTCGGCCGCCAGACGCTTGCGATCTTCCTCGTGCGCGAAGACGACCCTGCCGTCCTTCACCATCCCCATGACGGCGTTCTGGCGCCGAAACGCCTCGTGCGTGTCGACGTTGGCGGGATCCCACCGGGTGAACGGGTGCTGCCAGGTGGCGATCACGCCCGACACTGGCTCTTTCAGATCCTCCAGCGCCGCCTTGATCTTGTGCGTGTCGGTGCTGCCGGCCTGCTTCACGGCGGCGGCGAACAGATAGACCGCGTCGTAGCCCTGCGCCGCCGACACCGCCGACGGGATGCGCGTGACGCCATAGCTCTTGTGATAGGCGGCGATGAACGCCTTGGCCTTCGGCGTGATCGGATCCTCGATGAACGTCTGCGGCATCAGCGCGCCGTCGCCGTTCTTGCCGGCGTTGTCGATGAAGTTCGACATCGACAGCGTCCACCCGCCGATGAGCGGCGCGGTCATCCCGATCTTCACCCGCCCGTTGGCGACCGCCGCCAGCTCGGGACCGATGGCCCAGATCAGGATCGCCTGGGCGCCGGCCGCCCGGGCGCGCAGCAGCTGCGCGGTCATGTCCTTGTCGCCGATGTTGAACTTCTCCGTCGCCACCACGGTCAGCTTGTCGCCCTGTTTCTTGATCTGCTTCACCAGGTCGTCGCGCCCGGAGACGCCGTAGTTGGTGGCGTCGTGCAGGATCGCCACCTTGGTGAAGCCGCGCTTTGCCGCCTCCTCGACCACCATCTCGCTTTGAATGCCGTCGTTGGCGGCGAAGCGAAAGATCGACAGATCCTGCGCCTTGCCCACCCACTGGGTCATCGACGCCGATCCGGCGGCGGGCGTGATGATCTTGGCTATGCCTTTCTCCTCGATGTGGCGATCGCCGGCCATGGCGACGCCGGTGTTGACGGTGCCGATGATGCCGGCCAGGTCGGTCATGGCGGCCAGCTCCTGCGCGATCAGCGCGCCGCGCTCGTTCTTCGCCTCGTCGTCACGCTCGATGGCCTCGATCTTCAGCCTGGCCCCGCCCACCGCGACGCCGCCCTTGGCGTTGATCTCGGCGATGGCCAGCTTGGCGCCGTCGCGCATCGAAACGCCCATGGGCGCGGACCCGCCGGTGAAGGGACCGGTGATGGCCAGCTTGACCGCGTCGGCGCCGAACGCCGGCGCCGAGCGGATGACGGCCGGCATGGCCAACCAGGACAGCAGAAGCGAGACGACGATCCTCTTCATGGTTTCACCTCGGGTCGAACCACAGGAGAGAGAAGCCGCGGGTCGAGTGGAACGCACGACAACGTAGCACGAGGGGCCGGCTCCCGACGGTAAGAGTTTCGCCGCGGGCCGATCCGACGAAACCTAACGGAGCTCGATCGTGGTCAGGCGGCCCAGGCTTTTTCCGCCCAGGAATTTCAGCGTCACGTCGTGCTCGCCGGAGAGAGCGCCCGCGGTCAGAGTCGCTTCCTGTGGCCGCGGCTCGCCACGAGACGCCTTGATCGTCAGCGTGCCGATGCGGTGCTGGCCGTCGATCCAGATCTCGATTCGCCCGCCGGACCGGGCGCTTCCCAGCGTGGCGATGAAACGGTGGACGCCGCCGGGCGACGCTCCGAAGTCGACGCCCTTCCACGTCGCGGTGTCGCCATCGTCGAGCTCCGTGAGGCCCTCGTCGGTGATGATGGCGCCGCTGACCGCGTCGGCGTTGCTGGCCTCGATCTGGTTGCGAAGGTACGTGGTGATGGGAAACGCCCAGGTGCGGCCGCCGGGATCGCGGCACGACGTGGCGGCGCACCGCTCGCTGCCGTCCGAGAGCTTCTTGCACGTCATCTGGCAGACGTCTTGGCAGCGCCCGGCGTCGGAGAAGCGCGCCAGCCCGCTGCAGGTCGCCGGCTCGCCGGCGCAAAAGCGCTTCACCTGGGGCGCCTTGCGGATCGCGGTTCCCTGGCAGGCGTACGCTTCGCCGCTGCCGAACGCGCTGCCAAAGAACGCGCCTTCCTGGTGCGAATAGTCGATGTCGTTCTCGCTGGGCAGCAGGGCCGCGCTCATGTTGGGCGCCGCGCTGAGCAGGCTGACCGCCACGTGCTTGCCGGTTCGGTTGGTCAGCGCGAAGAGGCACGACGAGACCTTCTCCTGGCAGGCGCGATCGCAGGTCCCGCCGTACCATTCGGGCGCCACGCCGATCGCGCCGGGGAACTTGTGCGGCGTCTCGCCGGGCCTGGCGGGCGCGGCCAGTTCCTGGTCGGGGCGCAGGGCGCAGCGCGCGGTGTACTTCCACAGCATCGCCTGCAGCTCCGTCATGCCCTTGCCGGCCTCGACCTCGTGCGTGCTGGGGAACCCGTTGTCGACCGCGTGCGCGCCGGCGCTAGCCGTGGCAACAGAGAGCAGGATGACCGTTCGCTTCAGCACCGGCGGAACTCCATAAAAAAAGCGCCGGCGATTATGCATCGCCGGCGCTCTTTTGTGATTCGTTGCTTTTCAGCGGGTGGCGATCGAGGACGCCAGCGACCGGCTCGGGTCGATGCCCGCAGCGGCGAACGAAGACTCGCCGCCGGAGAGGCCGTTGTACGAGTTCAGGCCGTTGTACGAGTTCAGGCCGTTGCTGGTCCCCAGGCCGTTGCTGGTCCCCAGGCCGTTCGCCGTCAGCGCGGCGTGGGCCTTGCCATCAATCGCAACAAACGCCAAAGCCGCGAACGCAACCGCGGCCACCGTCATCGACCAGCTCTTCTTGGTTTGAATCTTCGTGGTGAACATCGGACCTCCTCAAACTTTCCGCCCTCAGTGACGAGGACGAACCCCTATTGAGCAACGGTTGTGCCGAAGCGCACGGTGAGGAGGATCTGGTTGAAATCACGCGAAGATCTGGCGGATCTCGTGCCTGGCTTATGACTAGGCAGGATGGGGCCCTATGACTAGTGGCCCGCGCCGGGAATGACTAACAATATGACCAGGCTATTTGCTAGATAATTAGGTAACGTGAGCTACTTAATTCGCGGCAGGAAATTTGTTGGCAACATCTGCGCGCGTTCGCGCGCCGGCGTTGTACATTCGGCCTGATGTCAGAGGACAAGCGACTGACCGTGGCCCGCGACCGTGACACGCGCGATCGGGTCATCGCCCTGCTCTCCGACCATTTCGCCCACGACGTGCTGGACGTCGACGAGTTCGAACGACGCATCACGGTGGCGCATACCGCGACGTCGCTGGGCGAGGTCGAGGCCTTGCTGAGCGATCTGCCCGCCACCGCCGCCGCCAGCACGCCCGCGATGCTGGCCAAGCAGCGCCCCGCGCTGGTCCCGGCCTCCGAGGTGCGGCAAGAGCAGACCGTGATGGCGGTCATGGGTGGCGTGCACCGCCGCGGTAGCTGGACGATGCCCCGCCGCCTGCGCGTCGTGGCCGTGATGGGCGGCGCCCACCTGGACCTGCGCGAGGCTCGCTTCCCTCCCGGCCCGGTGGAGATCGACGTCTTCGCCATGATGGGCGGCACGGAGATCATCGTCCCTCCCGGCCTGGCGGTGGAGACGCACGGCACGGCCATCATGGGCGGGTTTCAGGAGGTGAACCGCGCCCCCGCGCAGCCCGATCCCGACGCGCCGCTTCTGCGCGTGCGTGGCTTCGTGATGATGGGTGGCGTGGACGTGCGCATGCGGTTGCCGGGCGAAAGCAGCCTAGACGCCCACCGCCGGGAAAAACGCGAACGCCGCGAGAGACGGCGCAACCGCCACGCGCTGGCGCCCGTCCCCAATGGAGGCGGCGGCCGCCACCACGAATGAACGTTGATTGATTGATTGATGCGCGCGGCGGCCGAGGGCGAAGCGTGACCCGACCCCTTGGCGCCGCCGCCATCGTGGCTAGATTGAGGCGACGCGAATTGCTGTTGCCTGCGGCCGCCGCGTGCTAGGGTACGGCGGTCCGAATTTTGGTATCCGCCTTTTAAGCGAGCTATGCCGTGGAAACCTCAGTCGTCGATCCCTCCACCGAACGTCAACCCAAACCATCCTTGCGCTTCGAGGCGGAATCCGCCGCGTTTGGCCTGCGCGAGCGTGAGCGTGTGCGGCGCCTGCTGTTGCGCCGAAAGATCGGGGACTGGATCGGCACGGTCGTGGTCTTCATCCTCGCGGGATGCGCGGTGTTCGCCCTGGCGACCGCCACGTCGAAGATGAGCCTCAGCGACAACCCGAGCATCCAGGGGTTTCGCGGCAAGAAGTGAGAAGGCGCCCGGCACCGGTTGCCGCGCCCTGCCCTGACGCCGCCTTCGCGGTCAGAGCTTGTCCATGTATTGGCTGGCCACCTGGGCGACGGCGCCGTCTGGGGGACCGAGATCGATCACCGCGTGGCGCAGCGAAGCTTCGGCGCCGCGCTTGTCGCCGCCCATGAACTGCACGTAGCCCAGCCACACCACGCCCAGGGCATAGCGCGGCTCCAGCGCCAGGGCTTGCTGCAAGGCCTCGCGCGCCGGACCCAGGTGGCCGAGCATGGCGCGCGCGGCGCCGAGCCGCGTGAGAATCACGGCGCTGCGCACGGGATCGGCGGGATCGGGCGGGCACAGCCGCAGCGCCAGCTCTTCCCGGGCGACGCCGTCGGCCAGCAGGGCGCGCGAGCGGCCTTCGAGACCGTCGCGCACGCGCGCGCCGCCAATCGCGCTTTGCGCCCCGCACGAGCGCGGATTCTGCGCCGCGGTCACCGCCCACAAGCGATCGTTGTCGTGCCAGTCGAGGTGGCGGCGATTGGCGAGGGCGACGAACGCGATGGCGACGGCCACGCCGCCGGCCAGCAGCGGGCGGCTCGCCGCCGGCCAGCGCGCCAGCACGCGCGCGGCGCCGGCCGAGAGCGCCAGCGCGACGCCCGCCAGCGGGAGATACAGAAACCGCTCGGCCGCCGGCACGGGGATGGCGATGACGTTGGCGACCGGCAGGAGCGCCACGAAGAACCAGGCCAGGCCGAACGCCACGGTGGTGGCGCCCCGGCGCCAGGCGACGACAGGCGCCGCCAGCAGCGCAGCCGCCGCCAACAGCGCCGGCAGCCGCGCCAGCGCCGCCCGCGGGCCGAAGTCGAAGTAGCCCGAGTAATCGGCCAGCAGCGGCCACGGCCAGACGACCAGTCGCGCGTACCGCACCAACACCGCCGGCATCCCGAGCAGCGTCGCCGCCCGGTTGCCGCCGGGAAAGCGCGCGTACGAGCCGGGCGTGTTCATCGGCCCGAAGCGCACGGCCAGGTACGCGATGGTGATGGCGCCCAGCACCACGAGCTCGCGCGCCAGCCGCGATCGCCGGGCCGGCGCCCCATCCACCGCCGCCCGCGCGGCGACCAGGCGCGCGCCGAGGAGGAGGATCGGGAACACCACCGCCGATTCCTTCGACAGCAAGCCGAGCGCGTAACAGAGCGCCGCCGGCCAGAGCCGATCCGCCAGCGCCAGCAGCAGCCCCGAGAGAACGAAGAAGGTCACCAGGCCGTCCTCGCGAAAGGACGCGTTGTCGACGGTCTCCGTGGCCAGCGGATGAACGGCGAAGAAGAGCGCGCCGATCAGGGCGAAGCGCCGCTCGGTCGCCGGCAGCAGCCGTCGCGCCAGGGCCAGCACCAGGAGCGCGCAGGCCGCGTGCAAGAGCAGGCTGTCGGCCTTGAAGACGAAGGGCGCCTCGCCGAACGCGCGATCGACCATGTAGCTCAGCGTCACGACCGGGCGATAAGTGCCCTCGCGGCTGGCGGCGAAATAGCGAGGCGACACCAGGGTCGACAGTGAACCGGAGCGAAGAAACGGGTCCGCCTCGCCGATCACCAGGCCTTCGTCGTACGTGAACTGGTTGCGCAGCGAGCCACCGAAGGCGATCAGCGCCGCCGCCACAACCAGCATGCGCGCCCGCCACCCCGACCCGTCGCCGGTCCGCGGCTCGCCGCGCTCGGCCGCCGGCGGCGCCGCC
>DATKEU010000157.1:0-7597 GCA_035544495.1 Polyangia bacterium
CCCAGCACCACGAAATGGCCCAGCTCGCCGCCCACGAAGGGGCCAATGATGAAGCCCAGGCCGAAGGCCATGCCGATGATGCCCATGCCGCGCGCGCGGTTCTCGGGCGTCGTCACGTCGGCGATGTAGGCCTGCGCCACGGCGATGTTGGCGGTGGCGATGCCGCTGAAGATGCGCGCGGCGAAGATCAAGACCAGGCTGTTCGCCGCCCCCAGCGCCGCCATGCCGAGCACCGACCCGGCGATGCTGGTCAGCAGCACCGGACGGCGGCCGATGCGATCCGACAGGCGCCCCCAGATCGGCACGAACAGGAACTGCATCAGCGAGTAGACCGCGCCCGGCAGCGTGGCGACGAAGTCCCCGGCGCCCAGGCTGCGCGCCACACCGGGCAGAAACGGGATCACCAGCCCGAAGCCCAGCAGATCCAGAAAGACCGTCAGGAACAGCGTACCGAGAGATGCTTTTTTCATTGCGGGGGTGTGGCGTGGGGACAGACGACCGGCGTGGTGGCGCCCTTGCGTTCGCGCCGCCACCAGTTGCCGGTATCGGCGCGCGCCTCGGCGCGATCGCTGAAGTGATACTGCCAGAAGACGATGCGCGCCGCCGCCGGGTGCGCCGGCAGCGGGGATCGAAACAACGGCTGCACGGCGGGCGGGTCCGCGCACATTCGTTCCAGCAGCATGGTCACGTAGGCCGGCTGCCGGCGCTGGTAAGTGAGGCCGTAGAACCAGAGCTGGAAGTCGGCGCGCGGTTGATGAGGCGCGACCAGGTCCGGCTTGCGCTCGGGATCGCCCGGTTTGTGATGGAGGTCGTGGGCATGCCAGGCGGCCTCATTGGCGGCATCCTCACCGGCGTCCAGCGTCTGGAACTCGGGCTCGATGCGTTCGCGGGTGATGGCGGCGAACAGGTGATAGGTGTTGATGAGGCGCGTCCGTTGCGTCACGTCCACCACCCACGAGAGCGGCTGCAGCGCCGGCCCGGCCGACGTGAAGGCGTAAAGACCGTCGACCAGCGAGGCGAAGACGAACGCCGCCACGCCCAGGGCCGCGAACGGCATGCGCCAGCCCGGCGCCTCGGGCGGCGCGTCGGCGGTCAGCCCCGCCCAGGTCGGCTCGTCGAAGAGGAACACGTGCAGGGCCAGCGTGAGATAGCAGAAAAAGCCGTAGTTGGCGCTGGCGATGTTCAGCAGCTGAAACCCGGTCAGCAGCGCCGCGGTGAAATAGCGCAGCTTGCGCGGGCCGAAGATGCCGAAGGGGACCACCAGCTCCATGAACAGCGTCGCCCGGCTCTCGACGTGATGCCACCAGATCGGCAGGTGGTACGCGGTCCAGGCCAGGGCCGTCGGCAGCGGCGCGGTTTCGTAATAGTACGTCATGGCGCTGCCGTCCTTCCAGTCACCAAGCGGCGATTGCCACTTTGCGACGCCGGACTCGAAGTACAGCTTGAACAGCACCAGGCGAAAGAGAAAGTGGACGGCGGTGGCGGGGCGATCCGCGGGAAGGAACGTGGCCAGGAAGCCACACTCGAGCAGAAGGTTGTCCCACTGGAACGAGAGGAAGAGCCGGCACGCCGTCGCGTAGGAAAAGTACAGCACCGTCGACAGCGCGAAGCAGAGGCGCGGGCGCAGGCCCACCAGCGCCAGGATCGCGAGCAACCCGCCCAGGAAGCAGCCGCCCAGCAGCACGGTGTCGTTGTGCGCCAGCCAGAACAGCGTGGGGAAGTCGCGGAAGGCGATGCTCCCCGGGGTGCCGCGGGCGGCGGCGAAGACGTCGTCCAGCGGCAAGAGGCCGCGCGCGCCGATGAGGACGCGCACCTGCAGGCCCAGCGACGCCCAGGCAACGAGGAAGATCAGCGCCAGCAGGCGGTGAAAGAGGCGCGCCACCCACGGGCCGGAGCGCGGGACCCAGCCGATGGTCTTGCGCCGCACATCGTCCGGGGGCGGCGTGGGGAGAATTTCTATTTCGGGTGAGTGCCTCACGGAGCGCCTGTTCCTAGGTGCGGGGCAGGGCCGCGCCGGCGCGGGCCAGGGCGTCGCGTGTGGCCTGGACGCTGGCGGCGGCGGTCGGCCCGGCGCCGCGCGGAAAGTCCTCGCGCCCGCCGGTCAGGACGTCCAGGCAGGCGCGCACGGAGTCGCACAGCGCCTGCAGGTCGTAGCCGCCCTCCAGCAGCAGCACCAGCTTGCCGCCGCAGCTCTCGCGCGCCAGCGCGTTCATGGCGGCGCACATCGCCGCGAACCCGTGCTCGGTGACGCGCATCTCGGCCAGCGGATCGGCGGCGTGCGGATCGAACCCCGCCGAGACGATGACGATGTCCGGCTTGAACGCGCGTCCGGCGGGGAGAAAGACGTCGTGGAAGATGGCGCCGTAATCGGCGTCGCCCTGTCCGCCCGGCAGCGCGCAGTTCACCGTGAAGCCGGCGCCGGCGCCGCTGCCGATCTCGTCGGGCGCGCCGGTGCCGGGGTAGAACGGATACTGGTGCGACGACGCGTAGAGGACGTCGCGCCGATCTTGAAAGATGTGCTGCGTGCCGTTGCCGTGGTGGACGTCCCAGTCGAGGATCATCACCCGCTCGGCGCCCAGGCGGCGCGCGGACTCGGCGGCGATGGCGGCGTTGTTGTAGATGCAAAACCCCATGGCCCGCGATCGCTCGGCGTGGTGGCCGGGCGGGCGCACCAGGGCGAAGGCGTTCTCCGCGCGGCCGTGCCAGACGTCGTCGACCGCTTCGACGGACGCGCCGGCCGCCAGGCGGGCGGCGGCGATGCTGCCGGCCGACAGCGCGGTGTCGGGATCCAGCGCCGCCGGCCGTCCGGCCAGGACGCGCAGCTCGGCGCAATAGGCGGCGCCATGCACCGCCTCGATCTCGGCGTCGGTGGCCGGGCGGGGCGCGCGCACCGTCGTGCCGACGACGGGACGGCGATCGAGATCGCGGAGCAGCGCCTGCAAGCGCGCCGGCGACTCCGGGTGGCCGGGCCCGGGGTCGTGCTGCAGCATCCGGGCGTCGGTCGTGATCAGCGTGGCCATGGCCGGGTCAGAATCCTGCCGGGAGATCCAGGCGAAAGCGAGCCCCACCGCCAGGCGCCGCGTCCACCACCACCTCGCCGCCGTGGTCGCGCACGATCTCGCGCACGAACGCCAGGCCCAGGCCCGTCCCCTTCTCGCGGGTCGTGAAGAACGGCGTGAAGATCTTCTCGCGCAGCTCCGGCGCCACGCCGGGCCCGTTGTCGCTGACCTCGATGCGCACGCGATCGCCGATCCGCGCGGCGCCCAGCGAGACGCGCCCCTGCCGGTCGGCGCGCGAGCCGGCCGCGGTGACCGCGTTGCGCGCGAGGTTGAGCAGGGCGCGCCGCAGCTGGCCGGCGTCGGCCCGCACCGCCAGACCGTCGACGGCCGCCACCTCCACGGTGGCCGCCGCCCCGGCCGCCGTCGCCAGCTCGCGGACCTCGGCCAGAAGCGGCGCCAGCGGCACCGGCGCCAGGTCGGGGGGCGGCCGGCGCGCGTAATCGAGAAACTCCGCCACCACGGTCTTGAGGTACCCGAGCTCCCGCTCGATGCGCGCCACCTCCTGCAGGCGCTCGGGCTCTGCCGCCAGCGCGTCGCGCAGCAGCCCCGCGTAAAGCTCGAGCCCGCCGAGCGGGTTGCGCACCTCGTGGGCGATCCCGGCCAGCATCATCTGCAGGCGCTCGTCGCGCGCCTGCAGCGACGCGCGCATGTCATCCAGCGTCGCCGCCAGGACGCCGATCTCGTCGCGCCGCTCGATGGGAACGCGCGTGCCCAGCTCGCCGCGCCCGATCGCGCGCGCCGCCTGCGCCAGCCGCGCCACCGGCGCGGTGATCCGCCGCGCCGCCACGACCGTGATCGCCAGAACCACCGCCAGGGCGACGATGCCACCCGTGATCAGCCAGCGCCGGAACGCCGCCAGCGCGCGAAAATAGTCGGCGCTCCCCTCGACCACCGCGAACCCCGCCGCTCCGTCGCCCGCCGGCCCGATCACGGCGTAGGCCCGCTTGTACGGCAACCCGTCGTGCCCGACGAACAGCAACGACGCGCTCGGTGTCCCGCTGCGCGCGCGCTCGATCTCGGGCCGATCGGCTTCGATCTCGTAGGCCGGCGCGCCCAGGGCCACCCGCCCGTCGCTGTCCGCGCGCCCGCTGAGATCCCCCGCCACCACCAGCACGCGCCGCACGCCCAGCTTCTCTCTCGCCTGCTCCACCTTCCGCCGCACGTTCGCGAAGGTCAGCGACCCTTCGTCGCCCGCCCGCAGCGTACGCAGCTGGTCCGGCAACACCGTCAGCGCCACCCCCGCCGCTGCCGTTCCCAGCCGACTCCCCAGCTCATCCTCCAGCGCCCGCCGCGCCACCTCGTGCGCCAGCACCCCGAACACCCCCAGCGCCGCCACCGTCGGCACCAGCGTGCCCAGCAGCAACCGCGTCCGCAGCCTCTGCGCCACCCTGGGAGTTTACGCCTTCCTTCGATTGCGCCGACGGCCGACGATCGTGGCCGCTGGCTGTGCCGGGGCTGCGCTTCCGGTCCTCACGTACCCAAGTACGCTCCGGTCCGGTTCTCGCCCCGGCTTCGCCATCGGCCACGCTTGTCGGCCGGGTCTGGAAGGCGAGGGCCTTGCCGGATCCGGATAACGAAACGCGAAGGGCGAGACGAGTTCTAGCGCTTGCTGAACTGGAAGCGAGCGCGGGCGCCGCGCTGGCCGTACTTCTTGCGCTCTTTTTGGCGCGCGTCGCGCGTCAGGTAGCCGGCCTTCTTCAGGGGCGGGCGGTACGTCGGATCAACCTTGATCAGCGCGCGCGACAGGCCGTGGCGGATGGCGTCCGCCTGTCCCGACAGTCCGCCGCCCGAAACGTTGACGAAGACGTCGAAGCGACCGGAGGTCTCGGTCAGCTCCAGCGGCTGGCGGAAGACCATCCGCGACGTCTCGCGCCCGAAGTAGTCCTCCAGCGTGCGGTGGTTGATCTCGATCTTGCCGCTGCCCGGCTGCAACCAGACGCGCGCCACCGCGTGCTTGCGGCGGCCGGTGGCGTAGAGGCTCTTGGACGGATCAGGCATGAATCACGGCTCCGGCGTGGGTTACGACAGCGCGAGGGTCTTCGGCTGTTGCGCTGCGTGCGGGTGCGCCGCCCCGACATAGACCTTCAGCTTCTTGTAGATGCGGCGGCCGAGCGGTCCCTTGGGCAGCATGCCCCAGACCGCCCGTTTGACCAGGTCCGCCGGGTGGCGCTCCAGCAGCTGCGCCGCGGTCAGCGTCCGCAACCCGCCGGGGAACAGCGAGTGGTCGCGGTAGAGCTTGATATCCATCTTCTTGCCGGTGAGCTTGATCTTCTCGGCGTTGATGACGACGACGAAGTCGCCCGCGTCGACGTGGGGCGTGAACGACGCGCGGTGCTTGCCGCGCAGCACGTCCGCGATCTTCGTGGCCGCGCGCCCCAGCGTTTTCCCGTCGACGTCGGCGATGAACCACGCGCGCCCGTAAGGTTCTTTGGCCTGAAAGGTCGCGCGGTTGCGTGTCGGTGTCGTCGCGGGCATGGAGCGGGGTTTCTACTGGACCTGCGCCCAGTTGTCAAAGGGTTTTCGGTTCCAGTCCTACACCGGTTCGCGCAGGAACGTCCCGATCGCCGCGCACGCCTTGGCCACCCGGTCGTCGGGCTCGATGAGCGCGAAGCGGACATATCCCTCGCCGCCGGGGCCGAACCCCACGCCCGGCGAGACCGCCACCTTGGCCCGGGCCAGCAGCGCCGACGCGAACCCGACGGCGCCGAGCTGGCGGTGCGACTCCGGCACCGGCGCCCAGACGAACATCGAGGCGGTCGGCTTCTCCACCGGCCAGCCTGCCTCGCGCAGGCCGCGCGCCAGCACCTCGGCGCGATGGCGATAGCGCTCGCGGTTCTGCGCGACGTCGGCGTCGCACGACGACAGCGCCGTGGCCGCCGCCAGCTGCGCCGGCGCGAAGATGCCGTAGTCCAGGTACCCCTTGATGGTGGCGAGCGCGCGCACCAGCGTCGCGGCGCCGACGCAGAAGCCGACGCGCCACCCCGGCATCGAGTAGCTCTTCGACACGGTGAAAAATTCCACCGCGACCTCGCGCGCGCCCGGCGCCTGGAAGATGCTGGGCGCCGGCTGCCCGCTGTGCAGCAGATCGGCGTAGGCGAGATCGGAGATCACCCACATGTTCTCCCGCCGCGCCAGCGCCACCACGCGTTCGTAGAACGCCGGATCCGCCGTCGCCGAGGTCGGGTTGTGCGGGAAGTTGACGATGATCCCCTTCGGCTTGCGCGGCGCCCGGCCGAGCGCGCTCTCCACCGCGGCGAAGTGATCGCCGCCGGGCCGCACCGCCACCGGCACGGGCTCGCCGCCCGCGATGATCACGCCGTAACGGTGAATCGGATAGCACGGGTCGGGCGACAGCACGCAGTCGCCGGGGCCGACCAGCGCCAGCAGCAGGTGCGCCAGCCCCTCCTTGGCGCCGATGGTGATCACCGCTTCCTTGTCGGGATCGAATGCTTGCCGATAGCGGCGCCGGTACCAGTCGCAGATCTCCTGCCGCACCTCGGGCAGGCCGCGCGACGGCATGTAGCGCTGGTTGCCGGGACGGCGGACCTCCGTCATCAAGCGATCGATGGCGGCGGCGGGGCTGGGCCCGTCGGGGTTGCCGAGTCCGAAATCGAAGACGTCGTGACCTTCGGCGCGCAGCCTGGTCTTGAGCTCGTCGACCGCGGCCAGGACATACGGCGGCAGCGAGGCCATTCGGGCAAATTCATCGAGGGGGCCGGCCATGTTCGAGGGGCGAGACATTACGATTCCACCCCGGGCGCGGCAAGAGACGGCGCCGCCTGCGCGCGCGTTTTTCGCGCGTTTCGTCGTGCCGGCGCTTGACTGAACTTATGTTCAGTCATAGGTTGAACGCCGCGTGAAGCCGATCCCGCTGTCCAATCCGCCGAACCCGTGGGCCAGCACCGACGTGGTCTATCTGGAAGGCGCGCCCGAGGTCCGGCTGCAGGTCTTCGAGGATCACACGCGGACAATCCTGGCCAAGAACGACAGCCCCGACGTCGGCTTCACCTGGAGCGTGAACCCGTATCGGGGCTGCTTCCACGGCTGCGCCTACTGCTACGCGCGCCCGTCGCACGAATACCTGGGCATGGGCGCGGGCACCGACTTCGATCGCAAGATCGTCGTGAAGCCGGAAGCGCCGCGCCTCCTGCGCCAGGCGTTCGAGAAAAAATCGTGGCAGGGCGAGCTCGTCGTGTTCTCGGGCGTGACCGATTGCTATCAGCCGCTCGAGGCGTCGTATCGGCTGACGCGCGGCTGCCTCGAGGTCTGCGCCGCGTATCGCAACCCCGTCGGCATCATCACCAAGGCGCCGCTCATCGAGCGCGATCTCGACGTGCTGGTGGCGCTGTCGGAGCGCGCGCGCGTGAGCGTGACCCTCAGCATCCCGTTCTTCGACGAGGACAAGGCGCGCGCCATCGAGCCGTTCGTCGCCACGCCGCACCGGCGGCTGCGCACCATCGAGAAATTGGCGCGCGCGGGGATCGACGTGGGCGTCAACATCGCGCCGATGATCCCGGGGCTCGGCGACGAGGATCTAC
>DATKEU010000158.1:0-14873 GCA_035544495.1 Polyangia bacterium
GCTGCAGCAGAACTGGATCAAGTTCGGGGTGCTGTCGTCGACGTGCTTGGTGAACGACAGGTCCTGCACGTTCACCTTGCCCGAGCCGGCGCCGGGGCCCACGTGGGTGCTCCCGGACTGCGACATTCCCCAGCTCCAGGAGAGGACCTGGATCTCGTCCTTGTGCTTGTGATCAATCGACTCACCCTTGAGGTCATCAATCTTTAGGAACATATCGACGGCCATGAACAGTCTCCTTGTCTTCGGTCAGTTGGATCGCCCAGCCCTGCGGCGACCGTATTTCCACACTCGATCCGTCACCCGGCCTTGGCCGACGGCAGCTTCGACGTCAGGCGCAGCGACACGGTCAGCCCCTCCAGCTGGTAGTGCGGCCGCAGGAAGAACTTCGAGGTGTAGTACCCCGGGTTTCCCTCCACCGCTTCCACCACCACCTCGGCCGCGGCCAGCGGCTTGCGGGACTTGATCTCCTCGCTCGAGTGCTGCGGATCGCCGTCGACGTACTGGATGATCCAGTTCTGCAGCCAGTTCTGCATGTCGTCCCGCTCTTTAAACGATCCGATCTTGTCGCGGACGATGCACTTCAAGTAGTGCGCGAACCGGCAGGTGGCGAACAGATACGGAAGGCGCGCCGCCAGGTTGGCGTTGGCCGTCGCGTCGGGATCGTCGTAAACGCCGGGCTTCTGCAGCGACTGCGCGCCGATGAACGCCGCGAAGTCGGAGTTCTTCTTGTGGATGAGCGGCATGAAGCCGTTCTTGGCCAGCTCGGCCTCGCGGCGATCGCTGATGGCGATCTCCGTCGGACACTTCATGTCGACGCCGCCGTCGTCGGTCGGGAAGGTGTGCGTCGGCAACCCCTCGACCGAGCCGCCCGATTCGATGCCGCGGATGCGCGAGCACCAGCCGTACAGCTTGAACGACCGGTTGATGTTCACCGCCATGGCGTACGCGGCGTTGGCCCAGGTGTACTTGCTGCTGTCCGCCGCCGCCGTGTCCTCTTCGAAGTCGAACTCCTCGACCGGGTTGGTCTTGGCGCCGTAAGGCCGCCGCGCCAGGAAGCGCGGCATGGTGAGGCCGACGTAGCGCGCGTCGTCCGACTCGCGCAGCGATCGCCAGCCGGCGTACTCCGGCGTGGTGAAGATCTTGGTCAGATCGCGCGGGTTCGCCAGCTCGCTCCACGACTCCATCTGGAACAGCGACGACGCCGTGCCCGAGATGAAAGGCGCGTGCGCGGCCGCCGAGATCTTCGCCATCTCGCCCAAGAGCTCGACGTCGGGCGCGCTGTGGTCGAAGTAGTAGTCGCCCACCAGGCAGCCGTAAGGCTCGCCGCCCAGCTGGCCGAACTCCTCCTCGTACAGGCGCTTGAAGATCGGGCTTTGGTCCCAGGCCGCGCCCTTGAACTTGCGCAGCGTCTTGTGCAGGTCCTTCTTCGAGATGTTCATCACCCGGATCTTCAACATCTCGTCGGTCTCGGTGTTGTTGACCAGGTGGTGAAGGCCGCGCCACGCGCTCTCCAGTTGCTGGAAGTCGGCGTGGTGCATGATGGCGTTGATCTGCTCGCTCATCTTCCTGTCGATGGCGGCGATCATGGCGTTGATCGACTCGACGACGTCGGTGCCGATGAGCGCCGTCTTCTCCAGGGCCTGCTGGGCCAGCGTGCGAACCGCCGTCTCGACCTCCTCGCGCGCGCGCTCGGTCTGCGGCTTGAACTGCTTTTGCAGCAGCGACGCGAACTCGCTCTGCTCGGCGGTGGCGCCCGCGGCGGCTGCTTTGCCTTGCTCTAGCTCGGCCATGACTTACTTGCCGTCCTTATCGGCGGCGCCCGCGCCCGGTTGCTCCGGTTTCGCCGCCGACGCCAAAGTTTTCAATAACGCCGGATCCTTCATGACCTTGCCGATGAGCTCCTCCGCCCCGGTCTTGCCGTCCATGTAGGTCACCAGGTTGCTCAGCTGCTGGCGCGCCTCGAGGAGCTGGTTCAGCGCGCCCACCTTGCGCGCGATCGCCGCCGGGGTGAAGTCATCCATACTTTCGAACGTGATATCGAGGTTCAAATTCCCTTCCCCGGTCAACGTATTCGGGACCTGGAAGGCGACCCGCGGCTTCATCGCCTTCAGCCGCTCGTCGAAGTTATCCACGGATATCTCCAGGAATTTGCGGTCGGCCACCGCGGGCAGCGGCTCGGCCGGTTTTCCCGACAAGTCGGACATGACGCCCATCACGAACGGCAACTGGATCTTCTTCTGGGCGCCGTACAGCTCGACGTCGTACTCGATCTGAACTCGGGGGGCTCTGTTGCGCGCGATGAATTTTTGGCTGCTGCTGCTCATGTGACCACCTGCCTCCTGTGGAAGAGAACGCCGAGACGTCTATTCGGTTCGCCCTTTCAGAACCTCGACCTGCGGGATGGCGTCGGGAACCAGCTCCCGAACGATGTCGAGAAAGCTCATCATCACCAGCTTCTTGCAACGCTGCATGAACAGGGGAATCGGGCTGGACGGCTCGTGCCGCTCGTAATACGTGATGATCTTGTCCAGCGCGCGGAGGACGTCCTCGCGCGAGCCGATCTCGCCGGGCAGCCCGCTTCGTGCGGTCATGGGGGCACCTCCGCCGTTGCTCGCGCCGACGCCGTTACCGCCGCCACCGTCGCCGGCGCTCTCCACGGCCGCCGGCGTCCGCATCGCGACCTTGGCGGCCAGGAAAGCGCTGGCCTTCTTCACCAGCGCCAGCAGCTTGCCGTAACTGACGCCCGCCGTCTCGCCGACGTGGCTGGCGACCGACGCCTCCAGCGCGCCCAGCGCGTCGGCGACGGCGCGCGCGGTGGCGCTGGCGGCCTGAAGCTCGGCGAGATCGCAGTCCAGCGCAGCGCCGTCCAGCGACGCCATCGTGGGCCCCTCGGCGCCGGCGGCGGGCGCGTCGCCGGCGGCGATCTCCAGGTCGCGCAGCGTGAACCGCCCCAGCGTCCGTGACGCCACCAGCACCATGCCGCGCACCGTGGTCGTCGTCGGCGCGTCGGCCAGGCTGCCGAGGATGTTGACCCGCATCGTCGGGTCGTTGCCGTCGTCGGGATCGAGGCGCGGGTGGACGCCGGCCCAGTGGTTGTCGACGAAGT
Source organism: Polyangia bacterium (assembly GCA_035544495.1). Taxonomy (GTDB): domain Bacteria; phylum Myxococcota_A; class Polyangia; order Fen-1088; family Fen-1088; genus DATKEU01. The sequence continues at coordinate 3,107 of DATKEU010000158.1, forward strand.
CGCGCAGAAGCCCCAGCCCCTGCGCGAAGCCCGCCCAGCCGCCCGTGCGCAGCAAGGCCCGGGTCAGCTGGACGGCGACGCGCAGATCCTTGCTGCGCCCGAGCAGCTCCGTCGCCTGCCGCTGGACCGTCTTCCAATCCGGCTCCTCGGCCGGGACGATCGTGCTGCCAATCTGTTGTTCCGGTTTTCCCTGCGCGCTCCGTTCCAGCTCGGCGAAGGCGCCGTCGTATTCAAGATCGACGCCGCAAGGATCGCTGCCCGCAATCGGAGCCAGGACTGTTTCTGTGGAAAAAGAAGGCATGGCGCAGGGAAAGCAGCGTTCTCATTAGCTCGCAGGGGGCGCGGGTTGTCAATTCCAGGTTATCCAAACCTTTACGAATTCCCCGCATGTCACGGGCGCGGAACGGAAACGCTACCGTGCGTCAGCAATCGGGTATGATGCCGCCCTTCCGACCCGCGATCGATGAAGCTCGAGGTCAAAATCAAGGCACCGGCCGGCGGTCCGGAGCAGACGCTGCGCTTTTCGCAATCGCCGGTCCGCATCGGGCGCAACCAGCTGAACGACATCTCGCTTCAGGACCCGTTCGTTTCCGAATGGCACGGGATCATTCGGTTTGATCCCGACAGCATCGCGTACTTCGACCTCGGGTCGACGAACGGGACGCTGCTGGAAGGCAAGCGCCTGACCAAGAACGTCGCCGTCGAGCTGACGGACACCTCGCGCCTGCAGCTCGGACTGCTGGAGCTGGCGGTGGCGCGCGTGGAGGAGGCGCCGCCGCCCGCCCCGTCGCTGCCGCCGCCGCGAACACCGTCGGGGCCGCACAAGACGATGGCCTGGGGGTTCTCGCCGGCGGCGCCGGCGCCGGGCGCGGCCGGTGCTCACGGCGACGGCGGCCCGATCGGCGGCGGCCTCGCGCCGAGCGGCAGCGTCGACGTCGATCTCAGCTTCACACCGGCGCCGGGGACCGTGGGGGCGCGCGCGACGGGGCCGGCCAGCGGAGCGCTCGCGGGACTGGCCCCGGCGGGCGCGGCGCGCGCCGGCGAGGCTGCGCTGCTGGCGCGGCAGAGCAAGCTCCTGGAGGCGTTTTGCGAGGCCTTCATCGGCCTGCGCAAGGGCTATGAACAGTTCGGCGCCGAGGTCGGCGTGCGCACCATCAACGGATCGACGCCGCTGCACCGGGCGCGCACGCGCGCCGAGGTGGTCGATTACCTCTCGCAGCCGGGCGTCGATCCGGAGGCGGCGGCGCGCGACCTCATCGCCATCTTCGCCGACTTCGGCATCCACCACATCGCCATGATGGAAGGCGTGACCGAGAGCGTGCGCGCCTTGCTGCAGGATCTGGATCCGCGCGCCAACGATCTCGAGGACGCGGCGCCGCGGCTCTTCTCGGGCGCCAAGCTGAAGAACCAGTGGAAGGCCTACGTCGAGCGCTTCAACCAGATGGGGGGCGACGACAACGAATTGCACGCGGCGGTTTTCGGCGACGCGTTCGCGCGCGCCTACGCCAGCGTCGCGGTGGGCGACCACGGCGGGGGCGGGATCTCCGACGCCCCAGCGACGGGCACCGCGCGCGGCAAGTCCGAGGTGCGCCGGCACGGCGGCGGCAAGCGGTCCCCGGGCGACGACGGCAGATGAGGCTGCGGGCGGTGGGCGCCGGCGCGCGACCGCTGGCAGCGGCAGCGGCGGCGGCGATCGCGCTCGGCCATGCGTGCGCTGGGCGCGCGCCGGGGCCGGCCGTGCCGAAACCGATCTGCAGCATCGAGACCACCATCGGCGCCGATCGCGCTCCCAAGGATCGCGTCTTCCCGCCGCAGTACTGGTTCGTGCTGCTGGTCGAGGGCTACCAGTCATCGGGGTTGATCGGCCGGCCAGCCAGGGACTGTCGCGGCTTCCCGGTCAGCCAGGCGGGCGACGGCTGCGATGGCCAGCCGCCGGTCGAGGTGGCGCCGCAGCCCGTGGGGGCGCGCGATCTGGTGGTCGCGAACCTGGGCGACGCGCGCCGCCTGGTCTGGGCCATCACTGATCGCCTGTCAGACGGCCAGGGCCAGGGCCCGGTGGCGCTGGTGGAGATCGGCGCCGGCGGCGTGGGCGTGCGCGCCATCGGCACGCTGCGCACGTACCCGGAGAACGTGGCCCTGCGCTTCGAGCGCGTGGGGACGACGACGGTGCTCGTGGCGGAGGGCGAGAAGTGCGCCGGCGCCGGCGCCGACTGCGAGCGCGCGGTGCGCCTGCTGCCGCTGTTCGGTGATCGCTTCGTCAGCAAGCCGCTCGTCGACGATCGCAACACCTGCCTCGGCAGCGCTCTCATCCTGGTGCGCACGAAGGGCGGGCTCGGGCGGCGCACCAGCACGAACTACGAGCTGGAGGCGGCGCTGGTCTTCGGGCCCGACGCCATCACCATCCGCGAGCAGCTGGCGGTGTCGGGCGGTCACGGCGCCGGCGAGCAGCAGAACGCGAGCGTGGGCAGCGCCTTCGTCACCCGCGTGCAGGCCGAGCGCACGCTGACTGTGCGGGGCGGCGCGCTGGTGGCGACCGGGCCCTCGCTGCTGGATCGCTGGCTGGCGCAGCAGGGTGGCATCAAACGAGAGCCCTGATAGGGTCCCGGGCCCTTCCGCCGACGGGCTCGCTCGGCGAAGCCCGAGCTTCGTTTACGCGAATCAGCCGCGCTGACTGACCGAGCGGGGCGGGACCGAGGAGGCGGCGGCGCCGCGCGGACCGCCCCCGGCGGCGGCAACGCCGGCGCTGGCCGACTTGAAAATGTACAGTCCCGCGCCGACGCCGATGGTCTCGCCGTCGGCCAGCGGGTGGCGGCCGCGCACCTCCGCCCCCTCGACCGAGATCGATCCGCCGAGTGGCGCCACGCCGAATCCGTCGCCCTCGACGGTGAAGACCGCGTGCTCGGGCGCGACGGTACCGTCGCCGCTGACGCGGATGCCGGCGCCGGGCGACGCGCCCATCACGCAGCGCCCATCGCCGCCGATGCGCAAGGTCTCGCCGCGGCGGCCGGGCCCGCCTGTGCGCACCAGCCAGCCGACCAGCACACCGTGCGTGCCGCTGCCCGAGCGCAGGGCGTCCTGGATCGACACCGCCACGCCGCGCGCGCGCGGCCGGCCCAGCAGCGGGTGCGCGCGCGACGCCAGGCGCAGCGCCTCGGCCAGGCGATCGAGATCCAGGCCGGCGAAGGCCGTCCACTCCTCGGCGCCCACGCGCGCGGTCAGCATCTCGGCGGCCTGCTCGGCCGGCATCTGCCCCTCGACCGCCTCGGCCAGCACAGCGGCCAGGCCCGGGCTCAGCGACGGCAGCGCGGATGACTTCTTGGCCAGGATGTCCCGGATCTCCTGCAGGCGCATGCGCCCGGGGCGGGTCCGAAAATAGGGGAAGCGCGGGTCCTGCAGGGTCTCCGCGTCGACCTGCACCAGCGCGTCCACCGACTCGGGGAAGCCGCGCGACAGCTCCTCGACGGCGCGCCGGGGCGAAGCGCCGCGCCGGATCAGATCGTGGGCGGCGCGCAGCACTTCCTCCAGCGCCTCGTCGCCCTGGTCGCCGCCCTCATCGCCGCCGCCACCGCCGTCGTCGTCGTCGCTGGCCTCGTCGTCGTCGTCACGGACGCGCCCCTGACCCTGGCCGCGCCCGTCGCCCGCCTCGGCGCGCCGGCCCTTGAAGAAGAACAGCGCGCCGCCGATGGCAGCGGCGGCGCCCAGGACCAGCGCCACCAGCACCCAGCGCAGGGCGCTGGGCGCGGCGGAGACGGCGCCGATCTCCGCGTTCAGCTTCTGGCCGCTGGCGCTGGTCTGGCGCACGAGCATCCGGTGCGAGCCGCCGAACAGCCGCCACGACGTCGGCGTGGTGAAGCGGACGCGCTGCAGGTCGGCCACGCCCTGGCCCAGCGACTCCAGCGTGTTCTCGATGTCGCTGGTCTGTTCCAGCACGCGCAGAAAACCACCGGCCGCGTCGTGCAGGTCGCGCAGGTTGGCGGCCGCCTGGGCCGCGTCGGCGTCGGGCGCGGGAATCGCGACGACCAGCGGCGTGACGCCGGCCTTGCGCAGGTCGCGCCCGAGGGCGAGGAAGTCACCCGGGCCTTCGCCCTTCGGGTCGGCGAAGTCGCGCCCGTCGGTGACCAGCAGCAGGAGCTTCAGCGCCGCCGGGTCGGCCGCCAGATCCGGCAGCTCCAGCCGGACGGCGTCGATCAGGTTGGGGCGATCGCTCTCGAGGTAGGCGACGTCGCCCAGGCGGCTGACGTCGGCGGCGGTCAGGCGCGCGCGACCCTGGCGCATGCGCCCGTAGATCGTCGGGTAGACCGTCGTGCGCGAGGGGACGCGCTGAAAGAAAGCCTGCACGCCGTCCAGCACGCCGGCCGGCACGCCGGTGACCCACAGATAGACCAGGCCGACGCTGACGGGCGGGCGCCAGGTGGCGCTGGCCTCGGCGGAGGCGGTGGCCCATTCGGACAGCGACTGCGTGACGGCGGGCGCGCCGGCGGGGCTGCCGTCGATGACCAGGTCGAGGCTGGTGGACTTGAGCGATCGGCCGCTCTCGCTGATGGCGCCCACGAAGAAGGTCAGGTCGGCCGGCTCGGCGGGGTCGGGCACCGGGCGCGTCGCGATGACCGTCGGCGCCGCGGCGGCGGCGCCCGCCATGGCCAGCACGGACGTCGCCGCGAGGGCGGCGGCGGACAGCCGAACCAACCGGGCGGCCCGGCGACGGCGGGGCGGCGGCGGTGTCATGCGCGCGCGCCGACCGGGGGCAGCCACAGCGACTTGAACAGCATCTCGGTCGCGCCCAGCTTGACCACGTCCCCGTCGGCCAGGCGAACCACCTCGCCGGGCGCCAGCTTGTGCGAGTTGACGAACGTGCCGTTCACCGACGGCGAGGGGTTGTCGCGGTCGCGGATGGTGAAGGCGTCGTTGCGGTCGCCGCTCGGCGGGCGGGAGAGGATGGCGTGGCCGCTGGACATGAAGGTGTCGTCGAACTCGATCACCTTGCCGACGCCGCCTGCCCCGGCGCCCGCGCGCGAGAGGACCACGCGCTCGCTGTCGAGCTCGATCAGCGACCCGCGCTGTTTTTCGTCGACGGAGCGGACCACCACCAGCCAGCCCAGCGACATCCCGCCGGGCGCGGCGGCGGGCAGCGCCACCTGGCCGGCCGCCAGGAACATGGTCTTGGCCGCGACGAAGTGCGGGCGGCATTTCCCGCAGGTCGTCCCCCAGCCGGCCAGCATCGGCTCGCCGCAGTTGGGGCAGGCGATCTCTTTCGGGGGCGGACCATCGGGGCGCGCGTCGGCGGCAACGCCGCTCGGCGCGGGGCGCCGGCGCGTCTGCCCGTCGGGGCTTCCGGTGGGGACGGCGGAGCCGCCTTTCAGCGCGCCCGTGCGCGGGCGCGCCGGGCGCCGCACGGTCGAGGCAGGCCGCGCGCGGCTGCCGGCCGCCGTCGGCGGGTCGCCATCGCCCGTGTCGTCGCCGCCAGATTTCTTTCTGAATTTATCGAACACTTAGCGCGTTTCATCATAGGTTCGGCATCGCGAGGGGTCAAACCGCGGGCTAACATCCGGGCGCCTCATGACCCGCGCGCTGCCGATCGCTGTCCTCTTTTTGCTGGCGGCCGAGCGGGGAGCGGCGGCGGGCGAGGCGAACGCGTCGCCGGGCAGCTCGATCATCGTGGCCGGCCAGCCCTTCGAGGTCGGCCGCCCGGTGGTGCTGTGGAGCGACCCGCAGGGTTTCGACGCCTATCAGGTCCGCTGCATCGATCAGACGGGCGGCTGCTGCGCGAAGGATTCGAAGCGCTACGGCGCCCGCAAGGGGATCGAGCGGCGCACGCTGGACGAGCTGCGGGGGATGGTGTCGCAGCTGGTGCTGCACTTCGACGGGTGCGTGAACTCGCGCTCGTGCTTCAAGTCCATGCACAACCGGCCGCGGCCCAGCGGCGAGGGGTGCGGGCTGTCGGCGCACTTCATGATCGACGCCGACGGCACGATCTACCAGACGCTGGATCTGGTCGAACGCGCCTTCCACGCCGAGGAGGCCAACACGGTCTCCGTCGGCGCCGAGATCTGCAACCGCGGCAAGGTGGACCGCAGCGAGTGGCCCAAGCTGCCGCCCGACTACCGCACGCGCCCGACCCGCGACGTGGTGGTCAACGGCGAGCACCACGAAGCGTACGAGTTCCGCTCCGAGCAGTACGATTCGATCGTCGCGCTGGCCCGCACGCTCCTGCGCGTGTTCCCGCGCATCAAGCCGGTGATCCCGGAGCGCGACGGCCAGCCGATCATGGACACGCTGGCCGATCCGCTGGCCTTCGCCGGGATCCTGGGGCACCTGCACGTCGATCTCCAGAAGCAGAAGTGGGATCCGGGGGCGCTGGACTGGCGGCGCATCCTGCGCGCGCTGAACGGGTTCGAGCTGCCGGTGCAGATCCGATCGTTCACCGAGCTGCCGCGCGAGCAGGCGGAGCTGATCTCGGCGCGGCGGGCGGCGTTCTTCAACGCGGAGGAGCGCGCCAGCGGGCAATTTCCGGTGGCGCCGGGGCGGCTGTGGCATTCGGGGGTGCACCTGCGCGCGGCCCCCGGCAGCCCGGTGCGCGCGCCCACGCGCGGGCGCATCATCGCCGCCCGGCAGGCGCAGGTCGGGGCGTCGTCGCGCTCGCTGGTGCTCACCCGGCACGACATCGACGTCGACGGCGAGCCGCTGACGTTCTACTCGCTGATCGCGCACCTGGATCTGCCGCCGCTCGGCTCGCCGGGCGCGGAGGCCATCCCGTGGCTGCAGGCGGTGGCGCGCGGCCCACGCGAGACACGGGCGGCGCTGGAGGCCGGCCAGGTGGTGGTGCTGGACCAGCGCGTGGAGGCGGGCGATCCGGTGGGCAGCGTCGGCACCGTCAGCCGCGGCCCCGAGCAGGGGCCGGAGATCCACTTCGAGATCTTCACCGTCGACAGGCTGGGCGGCGAATTCGGGCGGACGTTTCGCACCGTCAACGCCGCCGGCGACGGGCCGCTGGTGCGGCGGAGCGACATCGTGGCGGACATCGACGGCAACGGCGACCAGCAGCTGGACGGCGATGAGCTGCGGCGCTTCTTCCGCAGCGGCGATCTCGATCGGCGGCAGGCCCTGCGCCGCCTGGCCGTCCGCCACCGTCACGAGTGGGGCGACCGCACCACCAGCAGCGAGTGGTCGTCGCTGCGCGAGCTGGCCGGCATCCCGGAGGCGCAGCGCCAGCAGCTGTACGACGTCGCCATCGCGCCGTACATCTTCTGGACCGACGAGCTGGCGCGCGCCACGGGCCTGCCCGCGAACCAGACGATCTACTCGTACAACGCGCTGACGTTCCTGCTGGAGCTGGCGGCGCGCGCGGCGCACGTCGAGATGCCGCGCACGCGCGGCCGCGAGATCAGCGAGGCGGGCAGCGAGCCGCGGAAGCTGGGGTACGTGCCGCTCACCGACTGGACGCGCCCGCAGGCGTCACCGATCGAGCGCCCGCTGCTGGGCGCCCCCGTGGGCATGCGGCTCGGCCCGCGGCGGCGCGAGGACATTCCGCTCATCGAGTTGCCGCCGACCGACAGTCGTTGAACGTTCGAACAGCGACGCGAACGGCGCATTCGGTACATTCGGCGCGTCGACGACAGTCGTCGTATCGACCGTCAATTGACTGTCAAATATTTAATTGATTGATTGATTGATCAATAGTGCACGTCCACGCCGCCCCAGGCGGCGCGCGGCGCGCCCACACCGACGAAGCGCGGATCGTTGAACTTCGGCCCCAGGACCTCGGTAGCGTCGCCGAGCACGCCGAAGGTCGAGTACCTCTGATTGAAGATGTTGTCCACCAAGACGAAGACCGAGACCGGTTGGGCGAGCTGGTAAGCCAGCCGCGCGTTGACCACCACGTAGCCCGCGATCTGGGGAAGTCGGTTCGCCTCGTCGCCGCGGTAGTACTGGCCGCTTTGCGCGACCACGTTCACGCCCCCCGAAAGCCCGAACGGCGCCATGAACGTCACGCCCGCCTTCCCGACGTGCTTGGGGATGGACGGGATCTGCGCTCCGGCCGGAACGGGGATGCTGCCGTTGATGGCGTCGGGATGGGCCGCCGACAAGGCCGTGAACGGCGACTGGAACGTGGCGTCCGTGAATGTATAGGCCAGGGTCCAATCGAGGCGCCCCCGCGCGTCGAAGCTGTGCCGTCCCGAGAGCTGCGCCTCGAGCCCCTGGCGGCGCGTGTCCCCGACGTTCTTGAAGTAACCCTGACTCGCGACCGTCCCCGAGCTGATGAAGATGATGTCGTTCGCGTTCGTGGTCTGGAACGCCGCGACGGCGTAGTCGAGCTTCAGCCGCTGCCGATGGTAGCCGCCGCGCACGCCGGTCTCGAATGTATGGGAGACGACCTGGCTGAGCTCGGGATCGGCCAGGAACGCATTCGGCAAGCGGCAGGGGTCGTCGGGGCTGGCGCACGTCAGCTCGATCGCTGTCGGGGCCCGGTTCGATTCAGAGAAGCCAAAATAGGCGCCCAGCCAAGGGAGGGGCTGATAGCTGAGCCCCGCCGCCGGGTTGATATGGTGGAAGCTGTGATCGCCGGTGAGCTCATCGCCGAGCTGGTCCGCGAGCGACAGCGACGTCAGGTTCAGCCGGACGGAGGCGGAAAGAAACAGGTGCGGCGCGAAAAGGTTGAAGTTGTCGCTGGCATAGACACCGAGATCGTTGGTCACGGTGTTCACCGCGATGGGCGACGTTGGATCGAGAAAGCCGTTGTCCTGCGTCGACCGATCGGCGTTGAACGTGCCGACTGTCGTCCGCGAACGAAAGCGCACCCGGCTCTGGCCGCCGTCGAAGCCGAGGAAGAGATGATTCTCCAGCCAGGCGATGGGCGCGTCGACGGCCAGCTGGGCGGCTATCCCATAGCTGGTCTGCCGCGTGTCAGTCCGGTTGGCGGCGGCGTTGTAGCTGTCGTTGAACGGCACCGGGTTTCCATCGCCGTCGACGATCGGCGTCTGCTTGCCGCTCGCCTGATCCGCGGCGCAGAGCACGCCCGGCATCGCCGTGCACTCCGCCCAGTCGCGTTGATCGCCGTTGAGGGACTTCGTCCGGTTGGTGCGAACGTAGGCGTGCCCCGACAGGAAGACGTGCTTCGCCAGCGAGCGATCGGCGCGCAGGAGGGCCATGAAGAGCTGGTTTTCCGTGATGTCTGGCGTGGTGAAGAGGGCGCTGCGATCCGCGCTCACCAGCTGCACTGGCGCAGGGCCGTTGCCAATGAGCTTGCTGCTGGCCCCCACCAGGATGAGCTCGGCGTTCGTCGTCCGGTTGCGGTAAGCCCCCGACAGAAAGAGTTGATCCGCGCGCGAGGGCGACTGGGCGCGCCACCCATCCTCATTGAACATCTGCGCGGCGGCGAAGACGGCGAAGTGGTCGCCGTGCGCGCCGCCGCTCGCGCGCGCCAGCTGCCGTTGCCACGAGCCGTAAAGCAGCGTGGCGTCCGCGCCCGGATCGGAAAACCCGGTCTTGGTCTCCATTGAAAGGGCGCCGCCCAGCGTGTTGAGCCCGAAGGCCGGATTCGAGCCCGGGATGACGTCGACGGATCGGATGGCGTTGATCGGCAAGAGGTCCCAGTTGATGGTGTCGCCGAAAGGCTCGTTCAAGCGAACGCCGTCGAAGTACATCGACAGCCCCTGCGACGCGCCCAGGAGGGGCGACGCCAGGAAGCCGCGATACTGCAGGTCGGGCTGCAGGGGGTTGTTCTGGACGTCATTGATGTGAACGCTGAGCCCCGCCTCGCCCAGGTACGACGATAGATCGACGCTGCGAAGCTCGGCGACGTCGCCGGCCCTGATGACCTGGACATTCGCCGGAACCTGCTCCTTGTTCAGGCCGGACCCGTGAAGCGGCGTCGTCGCCGTGACGACACTCTCGTAAACCGGCTCCGGCGCCGCGGGCCCGCTGGCGGCGGGTGCGGAGGCCGGCGGCGGCGCGGGGTTCGCCGGCGGGGCCGGCGCTTGATCGAGCGCGCGCGCCGACCGAGCGGTGCAAAGACTGACGAGCAGGATACAAGACAACGACCTCGAGACCTGCACGTGCGAGACATTCTTGCGGTCCCATGGCGCGTGTCAACAGCCGAGTACGACTCATAACGACGGCGCTGATCGATTACGACGGTCGTCGGTGTGCGGCGACTGTCATTTACGACGACTGTCGAACAATCGCCAAATGACCTCGCCGTCACTTACACAACGCGGGTCGCCGCGCCGCCCTGGTGGCGGCGGCGCTTGCCGGGACCACCAGCGCTCGCCCACCGGCACGATCGCGACCATCTGGGCTGCGCCCTTCCCTTCGGCGTCGCCGGTGTTACGCTGCGCCGCATTGGAGGTGGTCCATGTCCGATTTCTTGGTTTCTACCTTTCTTCGTCGATCTCTTCTGGCGGTGGGCTTGCTGGCAGGCCTCGGCTGCGACGGCGCGCCCAAGACCGATCCCGTGGGCTCTGTCTCCGCGGCGCTGGATTTTTCCACGCCCCACGACGTGACCGCGGTGCGCTTCGACGTCGTCGCGGCGACCGGCGACTGCACGGCGACGCCCGTCGCGTCGCAGACCGTCTCCGTCGAGGCCGAACCGGAGCCGTCGTCGGTGTCGACGTCCGGCTCGGGCATGCACTCGTTCGCGGACGGGCTGTTCGTGCTGCCGCCCGGCGACTATCGCCTGTGCGCGACACCGCTGGCCGGCGAGTCGTCGTCGCAGCAGTGCGCGCCGGCCAGCGTGCTGGCCACGGTGGTGGCGTCGCAGACCAACGAGGTCATGATGGTCTCGCAGTGCACCGGCGCCTCGAGCGGCGGCCTCGACGGCGTCGTCACCTTCAACGATCCGCCGCGCATCACCGCGCTCGCCATTTCGCCGTCGAAGTTCATCACCGTCTGCCAGTCTGCCGCCATCACCGTCACGGCGAGCGATCCGGACGGCGATGCCCTGTCTTACGCTTGGGCGGTGGTGTCGCCCGCGACGGGCGGCTCGCTGTCGGGCACCGGGCCGTCGGCGACCTTCGCCTCGCCGGGCGGGGCGGGCGACTACGTCCTCAGCGTGACCGTCACCGACGTTCACGGCGCCAGCACGTCACTGACGTTCCCGGTGCACGTCTCGGCGGCGACGTGCGCGGTGCCGGACGCGGTACAAGGTCTCTTCGCCGCGCGCTGCAGCCCTTGTCACCTGCCTGGCACCAGCGGCGGCCTGCACCTGGATCCCGCCACCGCCTCCTACGCCAACCTCGTGGGCCAGCACGCGGCGGGCGCCGGCTGCATGAGTCAGGTGCGCGTGGTCCCGGGCGACCCCGCGGGAAGCTACATCATCGCCAAGCTGCGCGGCCTGCCCGGGATCTGCGGCATGAGGATGCCGCGCGGTCTCCCGCCCCTGGTCGAGTCCGATATCAACGTCATCGAGAACTGGATCGCGTCGCTGCCTCACTGATTGCCAGGCGCAGATCGGTGACGGCGGTGCCGGATTCGGTGCCGATCCACAGCGCGCCGTCGAAGTCGGCGATGGCGTGCACGCACGGGTGGGGCAGGCCGGCGGCGACGACCGTGGCGACGCCGGCACCGTCGACGCGAGCCGCCCCACCCTGCGTCCCCACCCACCACGCGCCGCCGGTCCGCCCGAGGTGCAGCAGCCAGCGATCGGGCAGGCCCGGCACCGAGCGCGCGTTCCCGTCGGCGTCCAGCCGCAACAGGCCGTGCCGCAGGGTCGCCACGAACGCGCCGCCGTCGGGCGCGGCGGCGACGTCGACCGCCCAGCTGGTGGGCAGGC
>DATKEU010000159.1:0-12972 GCA_035544495.1 Polyangia bacterium
AATGTGAGCCATGGGAAGGACGCCCAGCCCGACCAGCAAGCCGATGATGCCAAAGCCAACTGTCACCACGGCGGTGATGGTCGAGCGGTTGATCAAGCGCTCGGCCATCTTCTCGCCCTCGCGGCGCGGGCGCACCAAGACCTGAGCCAGACCCGAGACGATCAGGATGACGCTGCAGATGACGAAGAACTTGGGGAGGAAGGCGGCGGCGGGGGTCATGGGACACCCCGGCGGGCCAGCTCGCCGTAAAGCGCGATCAGCCGGCGCGTGATCGGGCCCGGCGTTCCAGCGCCCACCGGCCGGTCGTCGATGCGGGTCACCGGCAGCACCGCGCGCGTCGCGCTGGTGATGAAGACCTCGTCGGCCGCCCGCAGCTCCGCCGGCGTCACGCGCCGCTGATCGAGGGGGATGCCCGCCTCCGCGCACAAGTCGATGACCTTGGCGCGCGTGATGCCGTCCAGGATGCCGACCTCCGGGGGCGGCGTCGTCACGCGGCCGCCCGCCACCCGGAACACGTTGCTGCTGGCCCCCTCGGCGATCGATCCATCCGCCGCGCACAGGATCGCCTCGTACGCCCCGAAGCGACGCCGCGCCTCGCCCAGCGCCAGCACGTTGTTGAGGTAGTTGCCTGACTTCACCGCCGGGTCGATGGCGAGCGGGCTGTTGCGCTCGATGGAGACGATCCCGACGGCCACGCCGGCCGCGTACATCTCGGGCGTCGGCGCGCCCAGCGGAAAGACGATCACCACCAGCTGCGTGTCGTCGGCCGCCGCCGGATCGAGGTCCAGCTTCCCGGCCCCGCGGGTGAGGATGACCCGGACCCGCGATTCGGCGTTGCCGGCGGCCGCCACCGTGTCGCGGATGGCCGCCTCGATGGCCTCCCGCGGGGGCGGGCGCAGGCCGATCCGCGCGGCCGATCTTTCAAGCCGGACCAGGTGATCGCGGGTGGCGAACAGGCGGCCGTGAGCCGTGCCGATGGTCTCGTAGACGCTGTCGCCGTAGAGGAAGCCGCGATCGAAGACGGAGATCGTCGCCTCCTCCGGCGGGCAAACGCGGCCGTGGATGAAAACACGGATGGACATTCGCGTGTGGAACCTAGTACATCCGAGGCGCCTCGGCTATTCTGCCGCCCAATCCCACCAAAGCCGATAACCCGCCTGGAGTGACCGTGAACATTCTCCGCGTCCGCTGCCGGAACATCGAGGAGTTCGAGGAGCACTACCTCTCCGATCTCCCGCACGGAGGGGTCTTCGCCCCCACCACTACCGAGCTGCCCGTCGGAGCGCCCGTGGTCGTCGAGATGGCCTGCGATGGGCTGCCCAACAAGGTGCTGATCAAGGGCACCGTCACCGCCTGGCGTCCCGCCCTGCCGCGGATGCGGGTGCGCGCCGGCGCCACCGTCGCCTTCGACGAGGATGAGCTGACCAAGCGCGACTTCATCCTGCAGACGCTGCGGGGCAACCGCCCGCCCACGCGCAAGCGCAAGCACACGCGCATCCCCATCGGCATCCCGGCCCGCGTGCGCATCGCCAGCGAGCTGGAAGCCACCGACGCCGAGTTGCGCGAGATCAGCGTCAGCGGGGGCCTGATCCACGGGCCGCTGCAGCCGCCCATCGGGACCGACGTGGTCCTGGAGATCGCGCCGCCGGGCAGCGAGGCCTCGTTCGATCTATCGGGCCGCGTGGTTTATCATGCGGGCGTCAATCAGACTGGCGTCCGCTTCCTTTACCGGGAGGGGGGCGGCTCGCGGCGGTTGCGCGAGCTGGTGCGCCGGTTCAAGACCCTTTAACCCGCCCGGTCCTGTAGGAGGAGAGCCCGCATGAGCGCGATCCGGACCGCCACCCTCGCCGTCGCCTTCGGGCTCGCTGTCCTGGCGGCGGGCTCGGCCGAGGCCAGCCACTATGCGCTGACCGAGGTCGGCCGCCTGGTGCCGCCGTCGGATGCCGAAAAGCTGAAGAAAGCCGGCGTCGAGACCACCGAGCAGCTGCTGCAGAAGTCGGCCACCGCGAAGGATCGCAAGGCGCTGGCCAAGGCGTCGGGGCTGGGCGTTCCGGCGGTCACCGCGCTGGCCCGGCACTGCGACCTCCTGCGCATCAAGGGCGTCGGGCCCGAGATGGTGCTCCTCTTGGAGGCGGCGGGCGTGAGGTCGATCGCCGACCTGGCCAAGCGCGACGCCGCCGGGCTGACCGCCGCGACCGAGTCGGCCAACAAGGGAAAGAAGATCTCGGAGAAGCTGCCCACCGAGCCCCAGATAGCGGACTGGATCGAGCAAGCCAAGAAGCTGCCGCTGGTGCTGGACGCGAAATAGCGGAGATCAGCGGGCCGTGGCCCCGGCCTCGGGGTCATGATTTTCGGTTCGCGTCGGTTTTTTGATAGAGTCCTCGTCGGTAAATGGTTCCCGCACCCGATCCCCTGGCGCCATCTTTCAGCACGCGCGTCACGCCCGGATCGACCGTTGGCGGCCGCTTTCGAATCGAGAGCCTGCTGACCCGTGACGCCGTCAGCGAGACCTATCGCGCGGTGGACACGGGCCAGGGAAACCCGGCGGCGGTGCGGATCATCTCGGCGCGCGTACTGGGCGCGGCTGGCTCCTCGCTGGAGGCGGACGTCGAGAAGGCGAGCGCCATCGTCCACAAGAACCTGGTCGACGTCTTGATGGTGGGCCGCGAGGCCGACTATTACTTCATCGCCACCGAGCTCCAGGACGGACAAACCTTGCGCGAGTTTCTGGATGGCAAGCTGGGAGAGGGCGCGGGCGTGTCGCTGAAGGGCGCCTTCAATTTGATCACCCATGTCGCCAATGCGCTGGAGCGCGCGCAGGCCGTGATGCCGCACGGCGCGCTGAACCCCGGCAACATCTGGGTCGGCAAATCCGGGCGCGTGAAGGTGGCCAACCTGGGCCTGGGGCGGACGCTGCCGGAGCTGGCGCGGCAGACGGGCGCAGGCGCGCGCGGCGGCGTCGATCAGATCTACGTCGCGCCCGAGGTGGCAGCCGGCGGCGCCCCGACGCTGACGGCGGACGTCTACTCGCTGGGGGGGATCCTGTTCGAGGTGCTGACGGGCCGGCCCCCGTCGGCGGGCGTGTCGCCCAGCCAGCTGAACCCGGAGGTGCCGCCCGAGGTCGACCGCGTGATCGCCCGGGCGCTGAACCGGTCGGCGGCGGCCCGATTTCCGACGGCGGCCGACTTCCGCAACGCCCTCTCCGCGTCGCTGGCGCTGCAGGCAGACAGCGGCGCCGCGGCGGCATCGCCCGCGCGCCCGCCTTCGGGCTCGAGCTGGCCGGCGGCGGCGGCTTCCGGCGCGCAGAGCGGCCTTTCGAGCGTGCTCTCGCCCGCGGGCGAGCCCGCGCGGCTGACGCTGGGCAAGTCGTTCAACGTGGCCGAGGCGGCGGGAAGCGCCGACGACAATCAAGAGCGCTGGCTGATCCAGAAGGACAAGCTGGACTTCGGGCCGTTCTCGCTGGCGCAGATCAAGACGCAGATCGAGAGCGGCGAGATCCGCGGCGAGCACATGATCGTCGACAGCGACTCGGGCGCGCGCAAGAAGGTCAAGGACTTCCCCGGCCTGCAGGAGTTCACCAAGCACGCCGAGCGGCGCCTGGAGCAGCAGCGCCGCGCGCGCGCCGAGAAGGCGCACGAGCACGTCGAGAAGAAGAAATCGATGGCGATGTTCCTGATCGTCGGCGCGGCGGTCCTGGTCGTGCTGAGCAGCGTGGGACTCTACGTGCTGTCGCGCAAAGCGTCCGACGGCGGGCAGCTGGCGTCCCGGCAGGAGGAGGAGGAGGTCGACGCCTTCCTCAAGGGCGTGAAGCTGAACTTCGCCTCCGCGCACGTCGCCAAGCGAACGGCGGGAGGGGGCGGCCACCGCGGCGCGGGCGGCGGCGACGAGTTCAACAACGACATGAACATCGGCGACGTCACCAAGGCGGGCGGCGGCGACGACACGCTGGACGACGGCGTGATCCAGAAGGTGATGATGGGGAACTACCGCAGCCTGGTCCCCTGCATCGTCCAGGAGCGGCGGCACTCGCCGGGGCTGGCGGACGTCAACATCGACTTCGTCGTGCGCGGCACCGGCAAGGTGTCGGCGGTCAAGGTCAACGGGCAGACCGCGGGCGGGTTCCCCGGCTGCGTGCTCGGGCGCATGCAGGGCTTCGGATTCCCGAAGTTCAACGGAACGAAGACCATCGCCAGCTGGTCGATGTCGCTTCGCTAGAGCCCCGAGACGGACCGGATCAGCGCCCGAAGCCGGCGTGGCGATCCTTCGGCGTGGACGTCGCGACGAAGCGGAAACCCAGGACGACGTCGTAGGCGAAGTGAAAACGCTCGTCCTTCGCGGTCTCCAGCGCCAGCGATTTGTCCCGGAGCTCGATCTTCACGATCCGCATGACGGGCAGGACATCGCCAGGGGTCGACACGAAACAGGTGGCGTCGCGATCCTCGCGCACGACGAAGCTGCCGCTAGTGGACTTCATGCCTTCGCTCTCCAGAACCTGGACGATGATCTCGCGGGTCATGGCGGCAAAGTGTAATCCATTTGCGACCGCTATACTCCTCGCGTGACGACGGCGATGGCCGGGGCGGCGATGGGGCTGATGGTCTTGGTGGCGGGGGCATTTTCCTGGCCGGGCGCCGCCGCCGTGGACGCGGGCGATCTGGAGTCGCTGGACCGCGGCGAGCGGCTGCGCGCCGTCGAACGGGTGGGCGGGCGCGCCGCCGAGCTGGGCGGGGACGAGGTACGCCGCCTTCTGGCGCCGCTGCTGGACGACGCGGACGCGGGGGTGCGCGCGGGCGCGGCGCGCGTCCTCCTGCGCGAGCGGGCGCCCGAGGCGGCCGAGACCGCGCTGCGCTGGCTGACCTCGCGTTCGCCCGCCGACCGCCCGCTGGGACTGCAGGTGTTTCGCGACGCCGCGGAGCTGCCGCCGGCGGCGCGCGCCGGCGTCGAGCACTGCCTGCGCGACACCGACCTGGCGCTGCGCCTGCTGGCGCTGGAGGTGCTGGCGCGCCACGGCCCGGCGCCGTCGTTCGCGGCGCTGGCCGCGGCGCTGGACGACGAGCAGCGCGAGGTCCGGGTGCGGGCGGTTCGCCTGCTGGAGGACACCCGCGACCGGCGCGCGGTGACGCTGCTCCTCGGGCGCCTGGGCGACAGCGACCGTCAGGTCAGCCTGGAGGCGGTCGCGGCGCTGGGCACGCTGGGCGATCCGGGCGCGGCGCCGGCCCTGGTGCGCGCGGTGGAGAGCGGCGCGGAGGACACGCGCCTGGCGGCCATCGATGCGCTGGGGCAGCTGGGCTGGGCGGGGGCGGTGCCGGTGCTGGCGCCCATCGCGCGCCACCGGCCCAGCGACGAGGCGGGGCGGCGGGCGCTGCTGGCGCTCGGTCAGGTCGGAAGCCCCGCGGCGGTGGCGGTGCTGATCGATCGCCTGCGCGCGCCGCCGGTCCCGGACGAGGTGCGCGAGGGGCTGCGCCGCGCGGGCGGCCGGGCGGTGGCGTCGCTGTGCGCCGTGCTCGAAGGCGCGGGGCGGGACGCGCCGGCGGGCGCGGTGGCGGCGGCGGCGGCGATCGTGGGCGCGCTCGGCGATCGACGGGCGACGGCGCCGCTGGCGACGATCGTCGACCGCGGGCTGCCAGGCACGGTGGAGGCCCTGCGCGCCTTGGCGGCGCTGAAGGATCCGGCCGCCATCGTGGCGCTGGTGCGCGCCGCCGGCGATCGGGACGCCGACGTGCGACGGCTGGCCTTCGAGGCCATGCTGGCCGTCGGCGCTCCGGGCAGCGCGGCGGCGCTCCCCGCGGGCCTGACCGACGCCGATCGTGACGTCCGGCGCGCGGCGCTGCGGCTGGCGGCGCGACTGGACGCACGCGCCGTCGAGCCAGCGACGGGCAGCGGCGGCGCCGGCGTTCTCGCCGCGGTTCTCACGGGCGTTCTCGACAACCTGGGCCGCGAGGAGACAGAGCTGCGGCGAGGGGCGCTGGTCGCGCTGGCGGCGTGGCCGGCGGCGCCGCCCGCCGCGCTGGCGGCGATCCTGGGCGCGGCCCAGCGCCTGGATCGCGCGGCCGGGACCGCCGAGACCGATCCGGAGGCGCTGGCGCTGGGCGACGCTCTGGAGGCGGTGGTGGCCGGCGCGGATGTCGGCGACCGGAACGACGGCGCCTCGCTGGAAGCCGATCGGCGAGCGCTGTCCCAGGCGTTCGTGGCGGCGCGCGGGGCGGCGCGCCTGCCGATCCTGCGCGGCCTGTGCGCGGCCCTGGCGCGCGGGCGAGCTCCCAAACTCGGCGCCGTTCCGCGCGGCTCGCTCATGGCGGCGGTGGCCGCGGGAGGGGCGCTCGGCGAAGCGGCCGCGGACGCGCTGGTGGCCGGCGGGGTCGGCTCATCCGACGAGGCCGAGCTGATCGCGGCGTTCGATCAGGCGGAAGCGGCGGTGCGGGCGCGTCTGGCGGTCGGGCTGGCCCGCGCGGCGACGGCGGCCACGCTGGCCCGGCTGCGCGCGGCGATCGACGACGAGAGCGAGGCGGAGGCCGTGCGCGCGGCGGCGGCCTGGGCGGCGACCGGGGTGCGCGACGGCGGCGTGCGCGCCGCGCTCGCGCGCGGCGCCGCGGAGGGTCCCCGCGCGCTGAGGGCCAACGCGCGCGCGGCCCTCGCCTCGCCGAACGACGGCGAGCGCTGGTCGCGCTGGACCGCGGTGCGCGTGACGATGCCGGGCGGGTTCGGGCCGCTCCCGGGGCGCTGGATCATCTTGCGCGGCGACGGGCGCGAGCCGGTCTGGGCCATGACCGGCCTCGGCGGCGACGTGCGCGCGTTCGGCGTGGGCGGAGGCGCGGTGGCCGTCAGCGCGGCCGAAGGCGAACTGGCGATCGGGCGTTAGGCCCCTGCCCGGCCCTCTTCCGGCCTTGCGTGGGAGGCGCCGGAGCGCAGGTCGGCGATGGCGGCGGCGATCGCCTCGGGCAGATCGCCGGCGATGATGCCGCCGAGACGGCGGGCCGCTGCCTCGCCGCCGGCGCCGTGCACGAAGACGCCCGCGGTGGCGGCGGCGATCGGAGACAGGCCCTGGGCCAGCAGGGCGACGATGACGCCGGTGAGGACGTCGCCGCTGCCGGCGGTGCCGAGGGCCGCGTTCGCGGTGGGGTTGATGAACGCCGTACCGTCGGGCTCGGCGATCACCGTGCGCGCGCCCTTGAGCACGACCGTCGCGCGCGTGTCGCGCGCCAGGGTCCGGGCGGCGGCCAGGCGATCGGCTTGCACGGCCTCCGTCGACGTGGCGAGGAGACGCGCCGCCTCGCCGGGATGAGGCGTGAGCACGCGTGGCGCCGGCGCGGAGGCCAGCGCGCCCTTGTGCGCGGCGCCGAGCAGGTTCAGCGCGTCGGCGTCCACCACCAGCGGCAGGCCCAGCGTAGCGCTGATTCCGCGCACCAGCGCCGCCATGCCGGGGCCGGTGGGGATCCCGGGGCCGATGGCGATCGCCTTCATGCGCGCGGCCAGCGCGCCGATGGCCGCCGCGCTGCCGGCGTCGGCGTCGTCGCCGGCGGCGTACGATGCCGACATCAGCTCGACGATCTTGGCGTCCAGCGCCGCCTGCCCCGCCGCCGTCGACGCCAGCGTGACCAGCCCGGCGCCCGCGCGCAGCGCCGCTCGCCCCGCCAGCACGGCGGCGCCGGTCTTTCCCGCGGAGCCGGCGATGATCAAGGCGTGACCGGCCGTCCCCTTGTGGCCGCTCGCTGTCCGTCGCGGCAGCACGTCGGCGATGGCCGCCGCCTCCAGCCAGAACGCCAGCGGGCCGAGATGGTCGGGCGGCGCCGGCATGGGCACGCCGAGGCCGATCACCTCGACCCGGCCGCAGGGCGCATCGGCGTCGAGCGCCAGGCCCAGCTTGCGCGCGCCCATCGTGCCGGTGACGTCGGCGCGCACGGCGATGCCGCG
Organism: Polyangia bacterium; assembly: GCA_035544495.1. Classification (GTDB taxonomy): domain Bacteria; phylum Myxococcota_A; class Polyangia; order Fen-1088; family Fen-1088; genus DATKEU01. The sequence goes on from DATKEU010000159.1 coordinate 7,912, forward strand.
CGCCCGCCCGCTGTCAGCGTCCAGCCCCGACGGGACGTCGGCGGCGATCCGCGTCCCCGGTGCCGCGTTCATCGCCGCGATGGCCGCCGCCGGCACGCCGGTGACGTCGGCGCGCAGACCGATGCCGAAGACCGCGTCGACGATCACGCCGGCGGCGGCCAGCGCCGGCTGCCATGGGCCGTCCGGATCGCTCCACGCCGACGCGTCCACCAGCTCGACCCCGGGCAGCGCCGCCAGCGCGCCCAGGTTGACGCCCGCGTCGCCGGTGATCTTCGCGCGCGGCGCGATCAGAAAGACGCGCACGTTGGCGCCCGCCAGCATCAGATGGCGCGCGGCCACGAGACCGTCGCCGCCATTGGCGCCGGCGCCGCACACGACGGCCACGCGCAGCGACGCACCCGGCGCCGCGCGCAGCGCCAGCTCGCACAGGCCACGCCCGGCGTTTTCCATCAGAAGCAGGCTCGGGATCCCGAAACGCTCTGTCGCCGCTTGATCAACGGCGCGCATCTGGGCGGCGCTCAGAACCGGCGCGTGGCCGCGATCCGGCGCCGGCGCGTTCATCCCGCCGCGCCCGCCACGCCGGCGGCGATCGCCGTGCGCAGCTCGGTGACCGCCGCGGCCATCCCCAGCATCACCGCCCGCGCGACCAGACCGTGGCCGATGTTGAGCTCCTCGAGGTTCGGCAACGCCGCCACCGGTCCCACGTTGGCGTAGTCGAGGCCGTGTCCCGCGCCCAGGCGCAGCCCCGCGTCGCCGGCCGCGCGCGCCGCCAGCTCCAGCCGGTGCAGCTGCTGGCGCGCGGCCGCGCTGCGCGGCGCCGCCTGGCAGTAATAGCCGGTGTGCAGCTCGACCGTCCCCGCCTTGAGCCGCCGGCTGGCCTCGATGACGCGCGCCTCTGGATCGATGAACAGGCTCACCCCGATTCCGGCCTCGTTCAGCTTGGTGACGACGGTCTCCACGTGGCCGCCCGAGCGCACGTCCAGGCCGCCCTCCGTCGTCCGCTCCTGGCGCTTCTCCGGCACCAGCGTGCAGAAATCGGGCTTGATCTGCAGCGCCAGCGCCAGCATCTCCTCCGTCGCCGCCATCTCGAGGTTGAAGGTGCCGCGCACGGTCTGCCGCAGGATGCGCACGTCGCGCTCCTGGATGTGGCGGCGATCCTCGCGCAGGTGGACGGTGATGCCGTCGGCGCCGGCCAGCTCGCACAGCGCCGCCGCCACGACCGGATCGGGATAGGCGGCGTCGCGCTGCTGGCGGAGCGTGGCGACGTGATCGACGTTCACATAGAGCCGGACCATCACGCGTCGGCCAGCTCGCGCTTGAGCACGACGGCGATGTCCTCGGCGTGCGCGCGGATGCGCACCTCGTCGGTCCCCTCGATCATGATGCGCGCCTTCGATTCGGTCCCGGAGTAGCGCACCACCACGCGCCCGTCGGCGCCCAGATCCTTCTCGACGCGCGCGATGACCTTGGTGACGGCCGGCATCTCGTCCAGCGGCCGCTTGCGCGCCACCGGAAAGTTCAGCAGCACCTGCGGGTAACGGGTCATGGCGTGCCCCAGCTCCGACAGCGAGCGCCCCTCCTGCACCATCACCGCCAGCACGCGCAGGCCCGCCACGACGCCGTCGCCCGTCGTGGCGTGGTCGAGGAAGATGATGTGTCCCGACTGCTCGCCCCCGAGCAGGAGCCCCTTGGCCCGCATCTCCTCGACGACGTAACGGTCGCCGACCGCCGTGCGCAAGAGCTTGCCGCCCTTGGCCGCCAGCGCGCGCTCGAGCCCCAGGTTCGACATGATCGTCGCCACCACGGTCCTCTCGGGCAGCGTGCTCCTCTCCAGCATGCGCGTCCCCAGGATCGCCATCACCTGGTCGCCGTCCAGCACGTTGCCCTTCTCGTCGGCCAGCATCACGCGGTCGGCGTCGCCGTCCAGCGCCACCCCCAGCTGAGCGCCCGTGCGCCGCACCTCCGCCACCATCCCCTCGGGGTGCAGCGCCCCGCACTGGTCGTTGATGTTGCGCCCGTTCGGCTCGACGCCCAGCGCAATCACCTCCGCGCCCAGCTCCTCGAACACCTGCGGCGCCACGTGATAGGCGGCGCCGTTGGCGCAGTCGACCACGACCTTGATGCCGTCCAGCGTGCGCTCCTTCGGGAAGGTGTCCTTCAGGAACTGCACGTAGCGGCCGCGCGCGTCCTCGATCTTGCGCGCCTTGCCGATCGACTCGGACGGCGTGCGCGGGCGGTCGTCGCCGCCGGCCACGATCTTCTCCATGCGCCCTTCCAGCTCGACCTCGACCTCGTCGGGCAGCTTGAAGCCGTCCGCGGCGAAGATCTTGATGCCGTTGTCCTGGAACGGGTTGTGCGAGGCGCTGATCACCACGCCGGCGTCGGCGCGCATCGACCAGGTGATGAAGGCGATCCCCGGCGTCGGCAGCGGCCCCACCAGCATGACGTCGGCGCCCGCGGAGACGATCCCGGCCTGCAGCGCGCTCTCGAGCATGTACCCGGACAGGCGCGTGTCCTTGCCGATCACGATGCGGGCCGGGCGATCGGGGTGGCGAAAATGCTGCGCCACCGCCTGCCCCAGGCGCAGCGCCACCTCGGCGGTCATCGGATCCTTGTTGGCGACGCCCCGAATACCGTCTGTCCCGAACAGCTTCCTCACCGATGACTTGTCCGACATTGAAGCAGTTTAAACACGAATCAGCGCTTCGGCGACTGCGACCACGTCGCGCATGGCACCCACATCGTGAACCCTGACCGCCGCCGCGCCCGCCAGGACCGCCGCCGTCACCGCCGCCGCCGTTCCGAACAGGCGCGCCTCCTTGCCCTTGCCGGTCAGCTCGCCGATGAACGCCTTGCGCGACACGCCCACCATCAGCGGCACGCCCAACCCCCGCACCAGCGCCGGCAGGTCGCGCAGCAGCGCCAGGTTGTGAGGCAGCCGCTTGCCGAATCCAATTCCTGGATCGACCCAGATGTCGCGGCATCCGGCGGCGCGGGCGGCGTCGACGCGCGCCCCCAGCTCGGCGCGCACCTCGGCGACGACGTCGGTGAACGCGATCCCGTCCATCATCGTCGCGGGGGCGCCGCGCAGATGGCCAAGAACAATCGTTGCGGCGGCCTCGGCCGCGACGGCCAGGATCGCCGGATCCAGCATGCCGCCCGAGACGTCGTTGACCACGCTGGCGCCGGCGGCCAGGGCCGCGCGCGCCGTCCCGGATTTGTAGGTGTCGATCGACACGCGCGCCCCATCGCCCAGCCGCCGGCGCAGGCCCTCGACCACCGGCACGACGCGCGCCCGCTCTTCTGGCTCGGGCACCGGGCGGCTGCCGGGGCGGGTCGACTCGCCGCCGACGTCGATCCAGTGCGCGCCCTCCTCCGCCAGGCGCACGCCGGCGTCGATCGCGTCGCCGGCGCTGGCGAACCGCCCCCCGTCGGAGAACGAATCAGGCGTCACGTTGAGGACGCCGACGATCAGACACCGCCCCATCCGCCGACGCCGCCGTCCCTCAGAACGATTCGTCGTCGGCGAGGCGTGGCGCGCCGGCGCCACCCGGCTGGTCACGCAGGTAGCGCTGCACCAGCAGATCGAGAAACCGCTCCGGCGCCAGCGCCGCTCGGTTGCGGCTCTCGAGATAGCGCCGGCGCTCGAGCGCGAAGATGCTGCCCGCGGCGACGCCGCCCGACGCCAGCGCGACGATGTCGTAGAGGCCGAAGCCCGGCATCACCGCCGCCCCACCCAGGCCCAGGACGACAAACGCCAGCGCCGACCGCACGCCCATGTGCGTGAGGCGCTCGCGCCGCATCTCGGACAGATCGATCTGGAACGTGACCGACGTGGCGTGCGCCGACGCCTCGCTGACCACCGTCTCCACGCGCCCGGCCAGCCCGAACGCGTACCGCTTGGAAAAATCCAGCGAGCGGACGAGACCAGGCCAGATGCCGCCCGCGCGCTCCCACTCGATGCGATCGCCGTGGTGGCGCCGCACCGTCATCAACTGCTCGCGCAGGAAGCGCTCGACCGCGCGCCGCACGCCCGCCGCTGGCCCCGGCACCACGCGGGAAACCAGGATGTGGCTCGGCCCCAGCGTGCGCGAGATGGCGTCGGTCGGCTCCGCCTGGGCGATCGCGCCCCGCTTCATCTCCGTCAGCGCCTGCGCGATCGCCTCTGGCCCCAGCCCGGCCTCCTCGCCGAGGCGCATCACCTCGCCCACGCTCAGCGCGTCCTCGGGCTCCGGGTCCTCGGCGACGGCGCCGTCACCGCTGTCTATCTCGGCGGCGCGGCGCAGGACGAAATCGACCTGCTGGCGAGAGAGCTTGTCGGCGGACACTGCCTTTTGAGTATAGCGCGCGCGCCCGCTAATCGCCGCCGTGCCCTTGACCGCCGCGCAGCGGGAAGCCGATGCGCAGCAGCCATTCGTACAGGCGATCCGGGACCAGGGCGCGCAGCGGGCCGGCCACGAACGACGTTGGCCCCATCGGCCAGCGCAGCCGCGGCGACGAGTGGGTCGCCGCGCGGTAGATCGCCTCGACCAGAGGGCCGAGCTCCGCCCGGCGCATCTTGCCGAACTGGCGCCGGTACGCGCCCAGCAAGAACGCGTACGGGCTGTCGGGGCGCTGCGATCCGGCGGCCAGCACCTCCTTGCTGTGCAGCGCCGTCTTGTAGGGGCCGGGCTCGACCAGCGTGACCCGGACGCCGAAGGGGATCATCTCGTAGCGCAGCGCCTCGACCATCGCCTCCACCGCCCACTTCGAGGCGTGGTAAGGGCCCACCATCGGCGTCACCACCCGGCCCGAGATGGACCCGATGGTGACGATCGACCCCGACCGGCGCGCCCGCATCGCCGGAAGCACGGCGCGCGTCACGCGGTGCACGCCGATGACGTTGGTCTCCATCTGGGCGCGCAGCTCGTCGGGGGTGGTCTCCTCCATCGAGCCGAAGGCGAAGTAGCCGGCGTTGTTGATGAGGACGTCGAGCCGCCCGCCCGTCTCGGCCAGCGCGTCGTCGATCGCGCGCGCGACGGAATCGTCGCTGGTCACGTCCAGCGCCGGGACCGTGAGCGC
>DATKEU010000160.1:0-10373 GCA_035544495.1 Polyangia bacterium
CGAAGCGCGCCGGCGCCATCGGCCCCTGACCGCCACCGTCGGGGCTGTTCTCGAACTCGACGATGCCGTTCGCCAGCCAGCCGAGCTCGTCGCGGCCGATCAGCACGTTGCCGTCGGCGCCCACGATGCCGTCCCAGCGCGCGCTGAGATCGATGTCGTACCCGCGGGCCCGCAGCTCTTTGCCGATCGCGGCGGCGGTCTCGCTGGTGAACGCCTGCGACAGCGCGGCCGACGCGGCGGGATCGTTGTCGCCGACCTGGTCGAGGACCAGGAAGACGTCGGGAGGCATGAGCGCGATGCGGGACGGCGTGTACGCGCGGGCGGCGAAGGCCGGCTCGATCATCGGCTGGGGCGCGGTGGCGCACCCGGCGGCCGCCGCCGTCGCCAGCATCAGCGGCGCCCAGGTGCAGCGCAGTCGGGACAACGAAAATGGGCGATCCGCCCGTCGAACCGTTGGCACCGTGCGCAACTTAGCATGCTGGATCGCGCGGGCGCCGCGCGTGTTCCACCCGGGCGAGGTATGCTGGTGAAGCCGGCCGATTCGGAATCTCCCCATGAGAACGCCAACGCCGCCCCGCGTCCCGACCGTGCTCATTGTGCCTCTCGCTGTTTGCTTGGCGGGGGTCCGGTCGGCGGCCGCCGAGAAGTCCGGCGGCGGCCCGCCGCTGCGGATGATGGTCGATCGCGCGAAGGTCGATCTGCAGCAGCACCGGCTGGAGGTGGTGGTCTCGCATCCGGTGCCGAAGGTCTCCATCAAGGTGACCGGTGAATCGGGCGCCGTCCTGGCGGACGAGGAGCAGGATCTCTCTGGACGTCCGCCCGGGGCGCCCACGATGATTTCCTGGCATCCTTCCAGCGACGAGCCCGTGGAGCAGATCGACATCCACGCCGCCGACGCGCGCGGCTTCGCCTTCGACATCACGCTGACGCCGTATTCGGTGTCGATCCCGCATGACGAGGTGACGTTCCGGACCGACTCGGCGGAGATCGACGCGTCCGAGGTCCCCAAGCTCGAGGCCGCGTTCGAGACGCTGTCCCGGCGCCTGGCCTCCGTGCGCGGGAAGGGCATCCCGCACGGCAACCTCGCGCTTTACATCGTCGGGCGCACCGACACCGTGGGAGGCGCCGTGCATAATCTGAAGCTGTCGCAGGACCGGGCGCGCTCCATCGCGCAATGGTTCCGCGTCAAGGGCGTCCCGCTGCCGATCGCCTACGACGGGCTCGGCAAGGCATCGGTTCAGGTTGGGACCGGCGATCAGGTCGCCGAGCGGCAGAACCGTCGCGTCGACTATTTTCTCTCCGACGGCGAGCCAACGCTGAACGTCGCGGGCGCCCGCCCGACCTGGAAAAGGCTGCGTTGAGAGCGCTCGCGCTGACCCCGTTGCTGCTCGCCTGCGCCACGGCGTCGAGCGGGCCGTCCATCACGCCCGTCACGCTGGCCCAGTCCTGTCCGGCCGGGCCCTTCTGCGTCACCGGCCAGATCGACGACCAGTTCGCGCTGCCTGTTCCGGAGGTGAGGTGCTTCGTGCGCAACGCCGACGGCGATCTGCGCGAGACGAGATCCGATCAGCGGGGCGTGTTTCTGATCGACGGGCTGTCCGCCCTGCCGCCCGAGGTGCGCTTCGAGAAGTCGGGCTTCGAGGGTCAGGCAGTTCCGGTCTTTTCTGGCAGCGCCGGCAACGCCGCCCGCGCCTACGTGACGCTTCAACGCAGCGATGACGTCGAATGCTCCTGCGCCGGCACCGTTCCGTTCAGCGGCCAGCCCGCCTGCCCGCCCGAGCGCTGCAGCGGGCGCTAGTCGCGCCGAAGGCGCGAGGCGGGAGGGTTTTTAGAACAGGAAGGTGGCGACCAGCGACACGGGCTTGCTGGCGGGGGCGAAGTGTTGGCAGTCGCCGTTCAACGTCTCGCAAACGAGATAGCCGCTGTTCTTCCAGTAGTCGAAGCTGACCAGCGCACCAGCCAGATACCGGGCGCCGACGCGGAAGAGGACGCCGCCGGTGGCGCCCACCGTCCATGCTTGCGCCGAGTAATTCACCCAGCCCGGGACCGCCGTGTCCTGGTACCTGACCCAATCGACGCCGATGCCTGCCTTCGGGCCGGCGACCAGCTCGCCGGCGGCGAAAGGCACGCGGAACATCGCCGCCGCGGCGGTCAGCACCGTCACGCGCGTCAGGGTCTGCGTCGACTGCAGGTCGCGCGGGTTCGCAAAGTCCGTGGTCAGCACGGCGGCAACGGAAAAGTTGTCGGTGATGGGGATGATGACGACGCCCCCCGCGCGCACCCCGGGGCCATAGTCTGACGCGGCCTCGCCGCGATCCGAGTACGCGCCGACGAGCGCGCCCACCGCGACATGACGTTTGGTTTCCTGCGAGGCGGAAACCGGCGCGGGTGGCGGCTCTGGTGGCGCCGCGGGTGGCGGCGGAACGAAGTACATCGGCGGCGGCGGGAAATACGACTCCGGCCATGGACCCGCCGCCGGAGGATTCGAGACGTAACAGCGGCCGTCCCAAGCACACGAATAGCCGTACGGGCAGGGCGGCACGCAGTCGGGCGGCGGCGTCGGTACCGGCGTTTGCGCGATCGCGCCGCCTCCCAGCGCAGCTGACCCGCCCAGCACCAGGACGCCGATGATCAGGCCAAGGTGATGCCGTGCCATCTGTGGCGACGAAAGTCGCCCGCGACCCACCCAGGAGTCAACGCGCCCCGGGCGAAGAAATTTGCAATCCGTGGGCGGCGCTGGCTAGTCGCCGCCGGGGTTGTAGAACCCGGGGAGGCGCGGGCCGCGATCGCGGTTGCGGTCGTTGCCGTGGCGGTTGTTGCTGTTGTTGTTGCGGTCGCGCCCGCGGCGCCGGCGGCGATTGCGACCGGCGCCTCCGCCCGGGGCGCCGCCGTTGTGGCCGTTGCCATTGCCGTGCTGGTTCTTGCCGTTGCCGTTTGGCTGGCCGGGCCCCGCTTGCTGGGGCGGTCGCGGCGCGTTCATCGTGGGCAGGGGCACGACCTGCGACGTCCGCCAGTCGACATAGGGGCGGATGTTGGCGTCGCGCACGGCCGACCAGCCGCCGTCGAAATCGCCCGTCCCTTCGCCCGGCGGCATCGCCACGACGCTGCCATCCTCGCCAGCATCCGCCGTCGCTTCGGCCGCCGCCAGCTCGGCCAGCCAGGCGGCGCGATCCTCGATCACCACGTCACCCGGCATGTCGCTGCCCGCGCCGGGCGCGTCGCCCCAGACGCTGTCGTCGAACGTGCCCTCGCCCCCATCGCCGCTGGCCGGCGCCACGTAGGGCGGCAACGGCGGAAGAACATCCGACGGGATCGGCGTGTCGAAGACCACCGGTGCGATTGCGCGCCCGGCGGGCACGGCGACGCGAACCTCGCCGCCCCCGGCACGTCGACGACGCCGCCGCGGCCGCGCGTGAAAGTCGGTGGCCGCGTGCAGGCCGTGCCGCTCGTCGGCCGACCCGGGATCGAAGACCTCGCTGTCGAGGCCCGCGTCCGAATCGCACAGACCGCACTTCTCGCCCTCCGGCTCGCCAAAGTAGGCGCGCAGCATCTGTACGCGGCAGCGCTGCGTGTTCATGTACGCCAGCAACGCCGCCAGCCGCCGCCGATCGGAGATGCGGCGGGCCTCGAACACCGAAGCTGCCTTGTCGATCTGCTCGCGCGTCGGCTTGGGCTCCACGCCCTCCCAGCGCGCCGCCTTGACTTCCTGGGCGACGCCCATCGCCTCCAGCACCGACAGGATCACGCGCACCCGCCTCTCGGGCAGCGCCATCGACAGCGCCAGGTCGCGCACCGACACTTCCTTGCCCTCGTCGCTCCAGGCGTAAAGACCCTCCGCCACCATGCGCGCCTGCGCCTTGGTCGGGTGCGCCTCTTTCAGAAAGTGCTCCTGGATGGCGATGTCGTCGGGCTGGAACAGCAGCACGCAGCGCGCCGGCTTGCCGTCGCGTCCCGCCCGCCCCGCCTCCTGCACGTATGCCTCGGGCGAGCCGGGCATCTGGTAGTGGATGATGTACCGGATGTCAGGCTTGTCGACGCCCAGGCCGAACGCGTTGGTCGCCAGCATCACCACCTTGCGTCCCGGCTGCATGAACGACGCCTGGGCCTTCTCGCGCTCCTCGGTCGTCATCTTGCCGTTGTAACGCTCGACCGGAATCTTGCCGTGGCGCAACGCCACGTACAGATCGTCGACGGCGCGCACGGTGGCGCAATAGACGATCCCCGGCCGGCGCAGGCGCTGGATCAGCTTGCCCAGTTGGCGCAGCTTGTCGGCCTCGCCGGCGACCTTGCGAACGTCGAAGGCCAGGTTCGGCCGGTGAAACGAGACGCGGCACACCTTCGCGTCGCGCATCCCCAGCTGCACCAGCACGTCGTCGGCGATGGCCGGCGTCGCCGTCGCCGTCAGCCCCAGAATGGGGGGCCGCCCCAGCACCTGCGCGGCCCGCCGCAACCCGAGATAAGAGGGGCGAAAGTCGTGGCCCCACTGTGACACACAGTGCGCCTCGTCCACGCAAAAGAGAGAGAACTTCACGCCCGCCAGCGCGTCCTGCACGGCCGGCGAGTTCACCGACTCGGGCGTGATCAAGACCAGCTTGATGGTGCCGTCGCGCACGGCCTGCAGATCGGCGGCGCGCTCTTTCGCCGTGCGCGTGGAATCGATGCGGGCCACGGCGATGCCGGCGGCCTTCATCTTGCCGACCTGGTCCTCGATCAACGCCAGCAGCGGCGACACCACCAGCGTCGGCCCGTCCATCACCAGCGCCGGCAGCTGATAGGTCAGCGACTTTCCGCTGCCCGTCGGCATGATTGCCAGCGTGTCCCGGCCCGCGAGGACCGATTCCATGATCTCCGCCTGGCCGGCCCGGAGGCTGCGCAACTTGAAGACGTCGCGCAGCTTTACCAGCGCCCGCTGCAACGCCTCGGACGGCGGTGCCGCGGGCACGGGCTCGGCGGTGTTGATCACCGACACGCTCGCCGCGTGCGAAGGACCTTCGGGTGGCGCCGTACCGCCGCCACTGTCGTCCGCGCCGTCGGCGCGTCTGATGACGATGGTGGGAACGCTGTCATCCGCGCCGGAAGCGGTCTCGCCGCTCGGGGGGGAAGGCGGCGCGTCCGCGGTGGCAACTTCCGAAGATCCTGTTGTATTTGCAAAAGATGGGGCCGCCGGCGATAACCTCAGGGCGGCTCCGGAATCGTCATCGGAACTCAGGCTGAACTCCTGTGAAAAACGGGCGCAAACGCCGTGCACTCCAACCCGACCACCCTACTGCACCCTGTCACACACACTGTTTTTCGGAGGTCGTGGGAAACATCGACCATCCGGCGCCGGTGCGGATTTTATCCGCCAAGCACGAGCGTTATCGACACGCTAGCACGCCTTCTCCAGCGCCGCCACTCTTTATTGCGCAACGTTTTTTCCAGCACCGCCGCAGCTTTGACACGGTGGCATGTCGGTTGCCCTGTGCCCTTACATGGTCGCTCTCGCAGCCTTGAATCCGGACAGTCGGCCGCGCGAGCGGTTGGCAGCGTGCGGCGCGCACCAGCTCTCGGATGACGAGCTCCTGGCCATCGTCCTCGGCGCCGGGCGACCGGGGTGCAGCGCCCTGGAGCTGGCCAGCGGCATACTGGCGCGATCGGGGGGCCTGGCGGGTCTGGCGCAGGCGAGCGCGCGCGAGCTGCGGGCGCACCCCGGCGTCGGCCCGGCGCGCGCCAGCATGGTCCAGGCGGCGCTGGAGCTCGGCCGCCGCTCGGTCGGGCAGCGTCCGAGACGCGGCCGGCGCCTGTCCGCCGCGGCCGAGGTGTGGGCCTATTTTCGTGCCCGCCTGGCGCTGGCGACCGTCGAGGAATTCTGGGCGCTGTCTCTCGACGTGCGCCACCGCGTGCAGAACGAGACCTGTCTGGCGCGCGGCTCGCTGACCGGCGTCGAGGTTCATCCGCGCGACGTCTTCTGTCCGCTCATCCGCACGTCGGCGGCGGCGGTGATCTTCTGTCACAACCATCCGTCCGGTGATCCGACGCCATCGCGCCAGGACATCGAGCTGACCCAGCGCCTGCGCGACGTCGGCGAGCTGTGCGGCATCGGCGTCCTCGATCACGTGATCGTCGGCTGGGAGGGCTTCACCAGCCTGGCCGAACGCGGGTGGCGCTGAACGTTTCTGGACGGTGCGCGGCTCGTCGCTAAGAATCGGGCGATGCGAATGGCCAAACGTCGCGCTCGCCCCGGGCTGGTCCTGCTGGTCTCGGGCGCGATGCTGCTCGCCTTCGACGCGCCGGCGCGCGCCTTCGAGGATTACGTCGGGACACGCTCGCTGGCGCTCGGCGGCGCGTTGCGCGGGGCCGCGGCGGGCGACAGCGGTCCTCTCCTGAACCCGTCGGGCATGACGCTGGCTCGGTCCTACACCATCGAGGCGGCGTATGCGCGCTCGAACCGGCGCGACAGCAACTTCTTTCACGGGTCGGTGGTCGATTCGACGTCCGGGCTGAACCTGGCGGGCGGCCTCTACTACACCTTCCAGTCGAACGCGCCCAGCGACGCTCCCACCGGCCGCGGTCACGAGGTCGGGCTGGCGATGGCGCTGCCGCTCGGCGATTACGTGTCTCTCGGCGGCACGGCCAAGTACCTGCGCCTGTCTGGCGATCAGGCGTTCGAAGGCCACAGCGGCGGCACCACGTTCGACGTCGGTGTCACCGTGCGGCCCCTGATGGGCCTCTCGCTGGGGGCCGTCGGAACCAACCTCTATAACCTGAAGAACGACGAGGTCCCGCGCACCATCGGTTTCGGCGTCGGGTACTCGCCGGTGCCGGAGCTGATGCTGGCCGTCGACGGCCGCACGATGCTGGATGCGTCGCTGCGCACGGGGACCAAGGGGACCAGCGTGATGGGCGGCGGCGAGTTCTTCCTGGCGCGGCGCTATGCCTTCCGCCTGGGCGGCGGTTATGACGCCCTCGACACCAACGGCTACCTGTCGGGCGGGTTCTCTCTCGTGTCGGAGATCGGGGCGCTGGACATCGCCGGGCGCCGCGATCTGTTCGGAGTGACAGGAAAAGCCATCACGGTGGTCACCGCCGGCTTCCGCCTGTTCGTTCCCCAGCCATAGCAAGGCCGGGGACGCTAGACTCTCGCCTGCCGATGTTGGGGAACCTGCGGGCTCGCCCGCTGTCCGATCAGCTGTGGAGGCGACGCTCCGGCTGTCCCGCGCTCGCGCTCGCGCTCGCCGAGGCCGGGTCCCCTACACGATGAGCCTGGCCGACCGCCTGCTCATCAACCGTCTCAAGGCGCGCGACGAGCAGGCGTTCAACGAGATCGTCCGGCGCCACGGCGACCAGGTGTTCAGCCTGGTCTATCGCATGATCGGCAGCCGGCCCGAGGCGGAGGACATCGCGCAGGAAGTGTTCGTCACCGTGTTCAAGACCATCGACGGCTTTCGCGGCGAATCCAAGTTCTCGACCTGGCTGCTGCGCATCGCCGCCAACCAGTGCAAGAACCGGATCAAGTACCTGGCGCGCCGGCCGGCCGCCGCGTCGGCGTACGAGGACGTGGCGGAGACCGCCGGCTCGTCGGCGTCGTCGCTGCCGCCGCCGGCGCAGGGGCACATCGACGCGCCCGACGTGCTGATGGAGGCGGCGGAGCTGGAATCGCTGACCCAGGCCGCCATCGCCGCCCTGGACGACGAGCACCGGCTGCTCATCGTCCTGCGCGACGTCGAGGAGCTTTCGTATCAGGAGATCGGCGATATCACGGGCCTGGCCGAGGGGACCGTCAAGTCGCGCTTGCACCGGGCGCGCATGGCCATCAAAGAACACCTGGACAAGCACACGCGCTGAACAGCCGACCCATGGATCACGCCCGCGCTGCCGAACTGTTCTCCGACTACGCCGACGGGAGCTTGCCTCCCGCGCTGAAGGCGGAGCTGGAGCAGCACCTCTCCGCCTGCATCCAGTGCCGGACCGAGCTGCACGCGTTCCGGCAGGCCGTGGGTTCGTTGAGCCGCCTCAAGAAACCGGCGCCGGCGGGTTTTCTCCCCAGCATTCAAAAGCAGATCTACGAACGCTCGCGCGGGCGCTTCTTCGGCAAGCGCTGGAAGCTGTTCGGCCGCATCCCCTTCGAGTGGGTGTCGCTGGCGATGATCATCGCCATGCTGATCTATTACATTGCGCTGCTGCACGGCGCGCCCAGCGGCGTGCGGCCCGGGAATTGATTCAGTAGACGTACGCGACCAGGACCTTGAGGTATTGCCCCTCGGTGAAGGCGGGCGGCATCGGGTGATCGGGCGCGGGCCCGCGGCGCTCGATGATCTGCAGCGGGCGGCCGGCCTGCTTGGCGCCGGCGGCGACGATGCGTTCGAAGGTGTCGGCGTCGACGTTCTGCGAGCACGAGCAGGTGACCAGGACGGCGCCGGGCGCCGCCGCCGACAGCGCCAGCGCGTTCAGCCGCTCGTAACCCTTGCGCGCGGCTTCCAGATCCTTGCGGGCGCGGGCGAACTTGGGCGGATCCAGGACGATGAGATCGAACGAGCGCGGCGTGGCGGTCTCGAGAAAGCGAAAGGCGTCGGCCTCGACGGCGTCGATGGTGGCGCCGTTCCTCTGCGCGTGGGCCTCGATGCGGGCGATGGCGCGCGCCGAGCTGTCGACGGCGGTGACCGCGGCCGCTCCGCCGCGCGCCGCCTGCAGGCCGAAGCCGCCCGCGTAGGCGTAGCAATCCAGCACGCGCGCCCCGCGCCCGAGCTGGCCGACGCGGATGCGGGTCTCGCGCTGGTCGATGAACATCCCGGTCTTCTGGCCAGAGAGCGGCTCCACCTCCAGGTGGATGCCGTCCTCGACGCCGGCCACCGTCGCCCGCGAGGCGCCGCGCGCCACGCGGGCCGCCGCCTCGAAGCCCTCCAGCTCGGCGTAACCGGCGGGCGAGGCCTCGTAGATCGTCTTCGGCGCGAGGATCTCCTCGACAGCGTCGAAGATCTCGGCCCGGCGCTGCGCCAGGCCCAGCGTCGTCAGCTGAACGACGGCGGCGTCGGCGAAGACGTCGACCACCAGTCCGGGCAGATCGTCCCCTTCGCTGTTCACCAGGCGATAGATGTCCGTCGCCGCGGAGGGCAGGCCCAGGCGCGCGCGCAGGGCGCGGGCGCGCTCGACTCGGCCGCGCAGGAAGGCGGCGTTCACCGGCTCGTCGGCGCGCGTGCAGAGCCGCACGGGGATCTGCGAGCGCGGGTTGTAAAAGCCGCGGCCGATGAGGCGCCCGTCGTGATCGCACAGCGACACCACGTCGCCCGGGCCGCATTCGCCCTCGACGCGATCGACGGCGTTGCCGTAGACCCAGGGGTGACCGAACCAGAGCGGCCGCGCCCGCCCGGAACGCAGGAAGACCCGAGCCGCGGAGTCCTGACCGCCGCTGCCCGTCGATGGCAGCTGGCGCGCGCTCGGCGGCGGCGGCGGCGGTGACCCGCCCTGGCGTTCGGGCGGCCGGCGGCCGCGCGGGGCCGGCATCCTAGGTTTCGCCTTGCGGAGATCGGTAGTCGTCGGCGTTGATGCCATAACGTTGCAGGCAGCGCCAGACGACGGCGTACTGCCGATCCAGGTGGCGCGCCACGTGCGCCACGCTGCCGCGGTACTGGCGCAGGAGCGTGGTCAGCTCTTGCGGCGTGGGCGCCGGCCGGCGCGTGCGCGCGGTGGTCGCCTCGTCGCTGGCCTCCGGGATGCCGGGGTTGCCGTCCGGATCGCTGACGCCGTCGCTGCGCCTCGGCAGATCGCGGGTCGAGCTGACCTGCGATGACTGCGGGGTATCGGCGCCCGGCTCCAGCAGCGCCGCCAGCACGTCGGGCAGGTGCGAAAAACCGATGATCGGCTGTCCGCGGCTCAGCACCTCGGCCTCGCTGATTGTCTTTTGCAGCTCGCGGACATTGAGCGGCCAGTTGTACAGGAAAAGGGCGTGGAACGCCTCGGTCTCGAACGTGCGGGGCGTCGCCGTCTCGGCCGCGCGCACGTCGCGCAGAAAAAACTCCACCAGCCGGCCGACGTCCTCCAGGCGCTCGCGCAGCGCGGGCAGCTGCACCGGCTGCGCGCCCAGACGGCCCACCAGCGCGTCCTGAACGTTGCCCGCCTTGGCCATGGCGGCGCGGCTGCTGGCGGCGATGATGCGCACGTCGGCTTCGACGACGCGGGTGGATCCCAGCGGGCTGAACTTGCGGTCCTGCAGAAAGCGCAGCAGCTTCGGCTGCAGCTCCGGCGGCATCTCGCCCAGCTCGTCGAGGAACAGCGTCCCGCCCTGCGCCGATTCGATGAATCCCACCTTGCGGGTCTGCGCCGTCGAGTGGGCGCCCTTGTCGTAACCGAACAGCTCGCTCTCGACCAGCTCGCGCGGGATGGCGGCGCAGTTGATG
>DATKEU010000161.1:0-16598 GCA_035544495.1 Polyangia bacterium
GCCTCGCAGGGCGCGCTGCGGATCGCGGAGGAGATCCTGCGCCGGTCGATGGACGCGCGTGACCAGCAGCGCATGCTGGACGGCTTCATCGACGACGTGGCCAGCGTCGAGGCGCCGGCGGCGCAAAGGACGGTGACCTGATGCCGCTGCAGGGGTCGGTCAGCCGCCGTTACGCCCGGGCGCTGTTCCAGATCGGCGTCGACCGCGGCACGTTCGAGCGTCTCGGCGACGAGTTGGTCGAGCTGGCCGCCGTCTACCGATCGTCGAGCGAGCTGCGCCAGACGCTGGAGAACCCGGTCTTTCGCCCCGCCGACAAGCGCGCCATCCTGGAAAAGATCCTGCCGCGCGTGACGCCCACGCTGGAGGTGCAACGGTTCGTGCTGCTGCTGCTGGAACGCGGCCGCATCACGGCGCTGCCGGCCATCGCCCGCGCGTATCAGGAGCTCGCCGATCAGCACACCGGCCGCGTGCGGGCGCAAGTGACGTCGGCCCAGGCGCTGTCGCCGCCGGATCTGGAGCGCGTGCGCCGCTCGCTGGAGAGACGCACCGGCAAGAAGGTTCTGGTCGATGCGGCGGTCGACCCCGCGCTGATCGGCGGGGTGGTCGCGCGGGTCGGCGATCTGGTTCTCGACGGCAGCGTGCGCACCCAGTTGAACACGCTGCGGGACAAGCTTCTCAACTGATGACAACGGCCGACACCCATCCGAGATAGCCAAGAGCAAGGACGTCAAACGACATGCAAATCCGCGCCGAGGAAATCAGCCAGATCATCCGCAAGGAGATCGAAGGGTTCGATCAGAAGGTGGCCGTCATGGAGACCGGCACCGTGCTCGAGGCCGGCGACGGCATCGCGCGCGTGTACGGCCTCGAGGCGGCGATGGCCGGCGAGCTGCTGGACTTTGGCCACAACGTCGTCGGCCTGGTGCTGAACCTGGAAGAGGACAACGTCGGCGTCGCGCTGCTCGGCAACTTCGAAGAGGTGCGCGAGGGCGACACGGTCAAGCGCACGGGGAGGATCGCCCAGGTCGGCGTGGGCGACGCGCTGATCGGCCGCGTGGTCAACGCGCTGGGAATCCCCATCGACGGCAAGGGGCCGGTCGCCAGCAAGGAGTCGCGCAAGATCGAGATCAAGGCGCCCGGCATAGTCGCCCGCAAGTCGGTGCACGAGCCGATGCAGACCGGGCTCAAGGCCATCGACTCGATGATCCCGATCGGTCGCGGGCAGCGGGAGCTCATCATCGGGGATCGCCAGACCGGGAAGACCGCCGTGGCCGTCGACGCCATCATCAACCAGCGCGGCCAGAACATGAAGTGCTTCTACGTCGCCATCGGGCAGAAGCAGTCGACGGTGGCCGCGGTGGTCGAGAAGCTGCGCGAGAGCGGCGCCATGGAGTACACGACGATCATCGCCGCGACGGCCTCCGAGCCGGCGCCGCTGCAGTTCCTGGCGCCGTACGCCGGCGTGACGATGGCGGAGTACTACCGCGACAGCGGCCGCCACGCGCTGATCATCTACGACGATCTGTCGAAGCAGGCGGTGGCCTACCGGCAGCTGTCGCTGCTGCTGCGCCGCCCGCCCGGGCGCGAGGCGTATCCGGGCGACGTCTTCTACCTGCACTCGCGCCTGCTCGAGCGGGCGGCGAAGCTGTCCGACAAGGAAGGGGCGGGATCGCTGACGGCGCTGCCCATCATCGAGACGCAGGCGGGCGACGTGTCGGCGTACATCCCGACCAACGTCATCTCCATCACCGACGGGCAGATCTTCCTCGAGAGCGATCTCTTCTACTCGGGCCAGCGGCCGGCGGTGAACGCCGGCATCTCGGTCAGCCGCGTGGGCGGCGCGGCGCAGATCGCGGCCATGAAGAAGGTGGCCGGCAAGCTGCGCCTGGAGCTGGCCCAGTATCGCGAGCTGGCGGCGTTCGCCCAGTTCGGATCCGATCTGGACAAGGCGACACAGCAGCAGCTGGCGCGCGGCGCGCGCATGACGGAGCTGCTGAAGCAGGGGCAGTACCAGCCGCTGGGGGTCGAAAAGCAGGTGCTGATCCTGTTCAGCGTCACCAACGGCTTCGTCGACGCGCTGCCGATCGAGTCGCTGGGGCGTTACGAGCAGGAGCTGTTCGCGTTCGTCGACGCTCGCCACCCGGAGCTGTGGGCGGCGCTGCAGAAGGACGGCAACAACAGCAAGGCCTGGGACGGCCTGGTGGCGCAGATGAAGACGGCGCTCGGAGCCTTCGGCAAGGAGTTCGCGCCGGAGGTCAAGGCCGCCTAGGCTCGCGCCCATGCCGTCTCTCAAGGCCATCCGCAACCGGATCGCGTCGGTGAAGTCGACGCAGAAGATCACGCGCGCCATGAAGCTGGTGGCGGCGGCGCGGCTGCGGCGCGCGCAGGACGCCATCGTCGGCGCCCGGCCCTACGCCGACGCGCTCTGGGAGGCGATCATCGAGGTGGCGGTGCGCGCCGGGCCGGAGTCGCATCCGCTCCTGGATCCGCGGCCGCCCGAGCGGGTGGCGCTCATCGCCATCACCTCGGATCGCGGGCTGGCGGGCGGGTTCAACGCCAACATTTTCCGCGCCGTCCAGCGTTTCGCCGACGAGAAGACCAGGGCGGGCGGTCCCCTCCGCGAGCTGTCGCTGGAAGTGGTGGGCAAGAAGGGGCGCGACTATTTCCGCCGGCGGGCGCTGAAGGTCCGCCACGAGTTCCCGGGCGTCAGCGGCGACACGGCCGAGGCGCGCGCGCACGAGCTGGCGCTGACCGCCGTGCAGTCGTTCCGCGACGGCCAGGTCGACGCGGTCTATCTCGTCTACAACGAGTTCAAGTCGGCCATCCAGCAGCGGGTGCAGGTCGAGCAGCTCTTGCCCGTGGTGCCGGAGCCCGGCGTGGCCGCCAAGGTGGACGCGGCCGGCGGGCGCATCGACTTTCTGTACGAGCCCGACAAGCAGCAGCTCCTCGATGCGCTGCTGCCCCTCTACGTCCAGTCCCAGCTTTACCGCGCGCTGCTGGAATCGATCGCCTCCGAGTTCGGCGCTCGCATGACCGCCATGGAGAGCGCCACCAACAACGCCAAGGACGCGATCGCGCGCTACACGCTGCAGTACAACCGCGCCCGCCAGGCCGCCATCACCAAGGAGCTGATGGAGATCGTCGGCGGCGCCGAGGCTTTGAAGGGCTAAACGGTAAAGGGCAAGGGCAAAGGGTAAAAGGAAATCACATGAGCGCAGCAGAGTCCCCGCACGGCACCACCACCACCGCCACCAGCCAGGGCCGGATCGTCCAGGTCATCGGCCCGGTCGTCGACGTGGAGTTCTCGGGCAGCACGCTGCCCGAGATCAACACGGCGCTGCGCATCTCGAACCCCAGCATCAGCGACAAGGCCGGCAACCTGGTGGTCGAGGTCGCGCAGCACCTCGGCGAACGGAGCGTCCGCTGCATCTCCATGGACACCACCGACGGCCTGGTGCGCGGCATGCCGGTCACGAACACGGGCGCGCCCATCAAGATGCCGGTCGGGCGCGAGGTGCTGGGACGGATCTTGAACGTGGTCGGCGAGCCCGTCGACGAGCGCGGGCCGGTGCCGGCGACGAAGACGATGCCGATCCACCGGCCGGCCCCGAAGTTCGTCGACCAGTCGGTGAAGGTCGAGATGTTCGAGACCGGTATCAAGGTCGTCGATCTGCTGGCGCCGTACCGGCGCGGCGGAAAGATCGGCCTGTTCGGCGGGGCAGGCGTCGGCAAGACCGTCACCATGCTGGAGCTCATCAACAACGTCGCCAAGAAGCACGGCGGCTTTTCGGTCTTCGGCGGCGTCGGCGAGCGCACGCGCGAGGGGCGCGATCTCTACAACGAGATGTCGGAGTCCAAGCTCTCCGACGGCAACTCCGTGCTGTCGAAGACGGCGCTGGTCTACGGCCAGATGAACGAGCCGCCGGGCGCGCGGGCGCGCGTGGCGCTGTCGGCGCTGACGGTGGCGGAGTACTTTCGCGACGAGGAAGGGCAGGACGTGCTGCTCTTCATCGACAACATCTTTCGCTTCACGCAGGCGGGGTCGGAGGTGTCGGCGCTGCTCGGCCGCATCCCGTCGGCCGTCGGTTATCAGCCGACGCTGGCCACGGACATGGGCGAGCTGCAGGAGCGCATCACGTCGACCAACAAGGGGTCGATCACCTCGGTGCAGGCGATCTACGTGCCCGCCGACGACCTGACCGATCCGGCGCCGGCGACGGCCTTCGCGCACCTGGACGCCACCACCGTGCTGTCGCGCGGGATCGCCGAGCTGGGGATCTACCCGGCGGTCGACCCGCTCGACTCGACGTCGACGATCCTGACGCCGGCCGTGGTGGGCGAGGAGCACTACCGGGTCGCGCGCGCCGTGCAGAAGGTGCTGCAGAAGTACAAGGAGCTGGTCGACATCATCGCCATCCTGGGCATGGACGAGCTGTCCGAGGACGACAAGATCACGGTCTCGCGGGCGCGCAAGATCCAGAAGTTCCTGTCGCAGCCGTTCTTCGTCGCCGAGACGTTCACCGGGTCGCCCGGCAAGTACGTCGAGGTCAAGGACACCGTGCAGGGCTTCAAGGAGATCATCGAGGGCAAGTGCGATGACATCCCGGAGCAGGCGTTCTACATGGCCGGCGGCATCGACGAGGTGCGCGCCCGTCACGCCAAGATGCAGAAGGAAAATTCCTAGGCCGTGCGGTTGTCGGTCACCACACCGCGCGGGGCCCTGGTCGAGGCCGACGTCGAGGAGGTCACGGCGCCGGGCGCGCTGGGCGAGTTCGGCGTCCTGCCCGGCCACGTGCCGCTGATGTCGGCGCTGAAGCCGGGCGTGCTGGTTTACAAGACCAAGTCCGAGACCGGCACGCTGGCCGTCGGCCCGGGATTCTTGCAGGTGGCGCCGGGCGCAGACCAGCCGCTGGCGACCGACCGGGTGCTGGTGCTGGTCGAGCAGGCGCAGGCCGCCGGTCAGGTCGATCGGGCGGCGGCGGAGAAAGATCTCGCCCAGGCCGACCACGAGCTGGCGCAGTGGAAGCGCGAGCTGGACGGCGAGTACCAGGCCCTGTTGCAGCGCCGGCAGTGGGCCGCCGCGCGCGTCGACGCCGCCGCGCGCGTGTCGGCGCACTGACATTCGTTGCCGGCGCCGTCGGATCGCTTTCGCTTCTTCGTCACCTGCGCGCGCGGCACGGAGGGGGCCCTGCGGCGCGAGCTGGTCGCGCTGCGCATCGGCTCGCCGAAGGGCGACAGCGGTGGCGTCTGGTTCGAGGGCCCGCTCAGCATGGCGATGGGCGTCTGTCTGCACGCGCGCGTCGCCGTGCGCGTGCTGCTGCAGCTGGCGGCGTTCGAGGCCGGCGACGCCGACAGCCTGTACCGCGGGGCGCGGGCGATCTCGTGGCAAGACTGGCTGACGACGTCGACGACGCTGGCCGTGCACGCCAGCGTGCGCGACAACGCCGCCCTGACGCATTCGGGGTTCGCCGCGCTGAAGGTGAAGGACGCCGTCGTCGACGCGCTCCGCGACAAGCTGGGCGCGCGCCCCGACGTGGCGCCCAAGGATCCCGATCTGTCGATCGTCCTCCACGTCGCGGGCGCGCAGGCGGGCCTGTTTCTCGATCTCGCCGGCGAGGCGCTGCACCGGCGCGGCTATCGCGTGGCCATGACAGATGCGCCGCTCAAGGAGACGCTGGCGGCCGCCGTGCTGTCGCTGGGGGGCGTCGCGCCTGATCGCCCGTTCGTCGATCCGATGTCCGGCTCTGGTACGCTGGCGATCGAGCACGCGCTGGCGGCGCGCGAGATCGCGCCCGGGTTGCGGCGGCGCTTCGGGTTTCAGCGCTGGCCAGGCTACGCCGGCGAGCTGCGGACCACGTGGGAACGCCTGCACGCCGAGGCGGCCGCGCACGCCGCCGCGCCCCCGCCGGAGCTGCCGCCGATCGTCGCCGCCGACGCCGATCGCGCCGCCGTCGAGGCCGCGCGCCGCAACGCCGCCGCCGCCGGCGTCGCCGGGGCCATCACCTTCCAGGTCGCCGACGTCGGCGCGCTGGCGCCGCCCGCCGGCCCGCCCGGCACCATCTGCACCAACCCTCCCTACGGCGAGCGCCTCGCCGGCCCACCAGACGGGAACCCCGGGAGGGTTCCCGCGCCGTCCCGCGACGGACTCCGCCCGGGCGACGCCCGAGCTCGGTCCACGCCGTCAGATGGGAACCCTGGGAGGGTTCCCGGGCCCTCCCGCGACGGACTCCGCTCGGGCGAAGCCCGAGCTCCGTCCACGCGTGATCTCGTCGCGCTTTATCGCCGGATGGCGGTCGCCTTCGCGCGGCTCCCCGGCTGGGACGTCGTCGTTCTCTCGGGAAATCCGCTGCTCGCGCACGAGATGGGCCGCAAGCCGCGCATCAGTCATCGCCTCTTCAACGGCCCGCTCGAGGTGCGGTTGCTGCGCTGGGATGCCTCCACCCCTCGGCTATAGTCACGCGGTCATGCGTGCGGTCGCTCTTCGGTTCGGCCTGTCGGGGCTGGCGGCGCTGCTCTTGTTTCTGTCGGTGCCGACGGCGAACGTCTGGTGGCTGGGGTGGGTGGCGCTGGTGCCGCAGATCCACGTGGCGCTGACGGCCGATACGGCCAGGCACGCGTTTCGCCACGGGTGGCTCACCGGCGCGCTGGCCAACACGGCGGCCTTCTGGTGGATGGGCGGTTTTCTGGAACGCTTCGGGCACATGCCGCTCTTCGAAGCGGTGCCGATCATGCTGCTGCTGACCACGTACCAGGGGCTGTCGTT
This sequence comes from Polyangia bacterium, assembly GCA_035544495.1. GTDB lineage: Bacteria > Myxococcota_A > Polyangia > Fen-1088 > Fen-1088 > DATKEU01. Next base: position 6,764 of record DATKEU010000161.1, read on the forward strand.
CGGGGTGTTCTCGTGGGGCGTGTTTCGTCTTCGCGCGCGCACCGGCTGGCCAGCGGTGGCGGTGGCGCCGCTGGTGATGGTTGTGATCGAGCTGTGCACGCCGCAGATCTTCCCCTACTACCTGGCCATCTCGCAGGCCTGGGTGCCGACGGTGATTCAGATCGCCGACATCACCGGGCCGCTGGGCGTGACCTTCGTTCTCCTGGCGTGCAACGGCGGAATCCACGACGCCATCGTCCGCTGGCGGGCGGGCGACCGCGTGGCGGCGCGCCGGCCGCTGATGGTGGTCGCGGCGCTGATCGTCGTCACCGTCGGCTATGGCCGCCTGCGCATCCACCAGATCGACGCCCGCCGCGCCGCCGCGCCCAAGATCAAGGCCGGCCTGGTGCAGGCCAACGTCGGCATCATCGAGAAGTGGGACCCGCGCGAGTTCGCCCGCCTGCTCGACACGCACCAGCGCCTGTCCGCCGATCTCGTCGCCCGCGGCGCCGACCTGATCGTCTGGCCCGAGTCGTCGTACCCGTACGCGCTGCCGCGGCCGTTCCCGCGTGATTTCCCCGAGGGCGATCCCCGGCGCGTGCGCCGCGGGTTCGACGCGCCCCTGCTGTTCGGTTCGCTCACCGTGGCCGATCGATCGCAGCGCCTGACCGGCCCCGATCGCTTCCCGTACAACACGGCGCTGATGATGGCGAGGGGCGGGGAGGTGACCGCCACCTTCGACAAGGTCTATCTGATGGTCTTCGGCGAGTACATCCCGTTTTATGACCAGATCCCCTGGTTCACGAAGCTCTTCCCGGAGGCGTCGAACTTCAGCCGCGGATCGCAGCCGGCGTCGTTCCCGCTGACCGTCGGCGATCGAACGTTCCGCCTGGGGCCGCTGATCTGCTACGAGGACATCATCCCCGGGTTCACGCGCCGGGTGGCCAGCCTGGATCCGAACCTTCTGGTCAACATCACCAACGACGCCTGGTTCGGGCGCACGGCGGAGCCGCACCAGCACCTGGCGCTGGCGGTCTTCCGCTCCGTCGAGCATCGCCTGGACATGCTGCGCGCCGTGAACACCGGCGTGTCGGCGCACGTCGACGCCGCCGGCCGCGTGCTGGCCCAGACGCCGTCGGTGGATCCGGCGGAGCCGCCCGCGCCTGAACCGGCGACGCTGCTGGCGGAGGTGGCCATGCTGGACGGCGGCGGCATCTACCGGTACGTGGGCGATCTCTTCGGTCTTCTCTGTCTGGCGTCGGTGGTGGGCGGTATCTTGCTGCGCGGGCGGATGCCGGCACGACGCGCGGCGCGCCGGCCGGTTGCGCGTTAGGATTCGGCGGCTTCATGGCACGCGCTAGGAAATCCACCCCAGCCACCCGCGGTCGCGCCGACGACGCCCCCGGCGACGCCGAGGCCGATGCCGCCGCGCCCGACGGCGCCGCCGCGCTGGAGCCCGACGAGATCGCGGCGCCGGAGCCGGCCCGCGGCGCGCTGGCCGGCGACGACGAGTCGCCGCGCGGCCTGGCCCGACGCCGCGATCCGGTGCAGATGTTCCTGGCCGAGGCGCGCCGCTACCCGCGCCTGTCCGAGGAGGAGGAGCGCGCGCTGGGAACCGCCGTGCGCACGCGCGGCGACATGGACGCCGCCCGCAAGCTGGTGATGCACAACCTGCGGCTGGTGGTCGCCATCGCCTACCAGTACCGGCGCGCCTGGATGAACATCCTCGACCTGTTCCAGGAGGGCAGCGTCGGCCTGATGGAGGCAGTCAAGCGCTGGGAGCCGACGCTGGGCCCGCGCTTCGGCTCGTACGCCGCGTACTGGATCCGGGCCTACGTGCTCCGCTTCCTGCTCACCAACTCGCGCCTCATCCACGTGGGAAACACGCGCGCGGGGCGCAAGCTGTTCTTCCGGCTGGAGCGAGAGCGCCAGAAGCTGGCGGCGGCCGGCATCGAGCCCACGCCGAAGCTGCTGGCCGCCAAGCTGGAGGTCGACGAGAAGGAGCTGGACGAGGTGCGCCAGCACCTGGAGTCGCGCGAGGTGCCGCTGGGGCCGCGCCCGAGTGGCGACGGCGAGGGGACGTACTCGCTGGAGGAGCGGCTGGCGGGCGAGGGCGGCAACCCCGAGGAGGAGGCGGCGCACGCCGAGCTGTCGGACGCGGTGAAGAAGTTCGTCGATCAGTTCAAGGGCGAGCTGCACGACGAGCGCGAGCGCGCTGTCTGGAGCGAGCACCTGGCCGCCGAGGATCCGGTGCCGCTGGGCGAGCTGGGCGCACGCTATGGCGTCTCCAAGCAGCGCATGGGCCAGATCGCCGATCGCCTGAAGAAGCGCTTCCGCATGGAGATCGCCGGCGAGCTGGGGACCAACATCAAGGCCGACTGGCTGGACTGATGGCGACTCCCGACGCCGAGGACGCTGGGCTGATCGGGACGGTGCTGGGCGAGGCCTATCGCCTGACGCGCCTGATCGGGCGCGGCGGAATGGGCGCGGTGTACGAGGGCCTGCACTTGCGCCTCTCCAAGCGCGTCGCCGTCAAGCTGCTGGCGCCCGAGCTGGCGGCGCACGGCGAGGCGATGGCTCGTTTCCGCCGCGAGGCGGAGGTGACGTCGCAGCTCGGACATCCGCACATCGTGCAGGTGTTCGACTTCGGCGTGGCGCCGTCGGGCGCGCCGTATCTGGTGATGGAGTATCTCGAGGGCGAGGATCTCGACCAGCGGCTGCGGCGGGTCGGGCGATTCACGCTGCCGGCCGCGGCCGCCATCATCAAGCAGGTCGCCTCGGCGCTGGCGGCGACGCACGGCAAGGGGATCGTGCATCGCGATCTCAAGCCGGCGAACATCTTCCTCGTCACGGTCGACGACGCCGACTTCGTCAAGGTGGTCGACTTTGGAATCAGCAAGGTGCGAACCGCCACGACGAAGCTGACGGCGGCGGCGGTGGTGATGGGGACGCCCAACTACATGGCGCCCGAGCAGGCGACGGGCCGGGTCGACGAGATCGATCACCGCACCGATCAGTGGGCGCTGGGCTGCATCGCGTACGAGTTGCTGGCCGGGCGCCCGCCGTTCGTCGGCGAGAACGTGGCCTCGCTGCTGTATCAGGTCGTGCATCAGGCGCCGTCGCCGCTGGCGGCGAACGCGCCCGAGGTGACGCCCGCGGTGGAGGCGGTGCTGGCCAGCGCGCTGGCCAAGCGCATGGACGATCGCTTTCCTTCGATGACCGCTTTCGCGCGCGCGTTCGAGGGCGCCGCGGCGGGCCGGCCCGTGACGGTGCCGGCGGCGGCCGCTCCCGCGCTGGCAGCGCCCGCGCCTCCGCCCGCGCCGGACCCCGAGCGGCGCGAGGCCGTGGCGATGGCGCTGCAGGCGACCACGTTCTCGGCGGTGGCCGGCGAGGCGGCGGCGCCCGAGAGATCAGCCCCCGCACCACGAAAGAGCCGCCGGTTTCTCGCCGCCGCCGCCGTCGCGGCCGCGTTGATCGGCGGCGGCATGCTGCTCGCGGCGCGCCGGCGCTCGCCACCACCGGCGGCGGAACCGCGATTCTCCGGCGCGCCACCAACAATCGCGGCGCCAGTCGCGGCGCCTGCCCCCGCTCCGGCCCCGGCGCGCGCGGAGCCGGCGCCCGCTCCGGCGCGGGACGCGGAGGCGCCGCAGGCCGCGAAGAAAGAGAAGCCGAGACGCGACAAGCGCCGAAGTGCCGCTGCTCCCGCCTGGCCGATCGCGGAGCCCGCCGCTCCCGCTCGCGCGCCCGGCCGCTCACCCGGCGAGGCCGCGCCGATCGCGCCGGTCATCCAAGCGCCGCCGCCGCCACCCGCGGCCGCCGAGGCCGAACCCACCTACCGGCCGGCGTGGCCGCCGCCGGCGGACGTGTCTCCGCCCTCCGAGAAGCCGAAGAAGAAGGGTCTCTTTCGCCGGATTTTTCGCGGCGGCGAGTGAGCCGGATCTCTGCCCACTCACAAGCTGTGAGGAGCGAAACGTTTCCTGAGGCGCGACATCGCCGCCAAGAGTTTTCGTGAGGGCAACACCGAAAAAACCAAAATCCGCATGTTCGCCGGTGGTTGGGCCTAGTTGACGCGTTACAATACCCTCCAGAAATGAATTGACGATTACGTTCCATGGGTGGCATGTTGCGCGGGCTTCGCGCCTGACCCGCAACTCCAACCGAGGTGTCGCCTATGATCGGATCTCGCGGCTTCTTTGGAATACGTCTGCTCGCAACGGTAGGGACGCTGACGGCGTTGACCGGCATCGGTTGCGGTGGCGCCACGCCGACGGACGCTTCCTCCGGCTACGCGGTGGTGCCCGAGGCGTTCGTGGGCAACAACGCGCTCCCGCTCGCGCGCGACACCACGCTGCTCGGCGGACCGATCCAGAACGTCAACCTTGGCGGCCTTCCGTTCTTGCTGGTCGAGCGCGCCCTGGTTGGGGTCGATCAGCGCGCGTTGTCGCTGACCGTCGCGCCGGGCGCGGCGATCGGCAGCGCGCGCCTGGAGCTGACGATCGTCGCCAACCCGATAACGTCGGGACGCGCGCGCACCATCCAGCTGTTTCGGATGACGCACGCCTGGTCCGAGGCGCAGGCGACGTTCGACTGCGCCGCTGATCGGCAGGCGTACAACCTGACCACTGACTGCGCGGCGTCCGATCAGTGGTACGTGGGTCCGCTGCCCAACGGAAACCTGACGAACCCGTGGGATCCGACGCCGGTGGCGACGGCGCAACTCAAGGCCGGGCAGGGGGGCGCGCTCAGCTTCGACGTCACCGCCAGCGCGCGGGCGTTCGCCGCCGGCACAGTGGCGAACAACGGCTGGATCATCAAGTCGGACGATCTCGACGGCGGAATCCTGATCGTGGGCGCCCGTGAGAGCAGCACGCCGCCGCGACTGGTGATCACCACCGGCTGCGCCGCCGGCTTCGGCGACTGCGATCTCTCCGCGGCCAACGGCTGCGAGCAGCGCCTCGACACGCCGGTGAGCTGCGGCGCCTGCGGCGTCTCGTGTGACGACAGCAATCCCTGCACCGCGGACTCCTGCGGCGCGGGCGGCGTCTGCCAGCACACGCCGGTCGCGGACGGCATCGCCTGCAACGACGGCAACGCCTGCACGCAGGTCGATCGTTGCATGGCCGGCGCCTGCACGGGCGGCAGTCCGGTGACGTGCGCCGCCGCCGATCAGTGTCACGCGGTCGGGCTCTGCGATCCGGCGACCGGAGCATGCAGCAACCCGGCGGTCGCGGACGGGACGGCTTGCGACGACGGCAACGCCTGCACGCAATCCGATCGCTGCCTGGCCGGCGCCTGCGCGAGCGGCACCGCGGTGACCTGCGTGTCCACCGATCAGTGTCACGTGGCGGGGGTTTGCAATCCGGCGACCGGGGCGTGCAGCAACCCGGCGGTCGCGGACGGGACGGCTTGCGACGACGGCAACGCCTGCACGCAGGCCGATCGCTGCGTGGCCGGCGCCTGCTCGGGTGGCAGCCCGGTGACGTGCGCCGCGGCCGATCAGTGTCACGCGGCCGGGATCTGCGATCCGACGACGGGTGCGTGCAGCAACCCGGCGGTCGCGGACGGCACGGGTTGCAACGACGGCAACGCCTGCACGCAGGCCGATCGCTGCGTGGCCGGCGCCTGCACGGGCGGCAGCCCGGTGACGTGCGCCGCCGCCGATCAGTGTCACGCGGCGGGGAGCTGCGATCCGGCCTCCGGGGCGTGCAGCAACCCGGCGGTCGCGGACGGGACCGCGTGCAATGACGGGAATGCCTGCACGCAGGCCGATAGTTGCATGCAGGGTGCGTGCACCGCCGGCCAGCCCGTCGTCTGTCCGTCGGCGGACGGCTGCCACCCGGGCGTCTGCGACGCCGCCACCGGCGCCTGCACCAGCCAGGTGGCCTGTCATCTGTACGGAGTGGGAACGGTTCCGTCGTCGCTGACCGACGGCCTGGCGGTGAGCCCCCTGGTGCTGGAGGACGGCGCCTCGAACAACGCCGTGGGCGGCATCGGGTCGGCCATCGCGTACACGGGCACCGGCAACGAATTCCTGATGGCGCCCGATCGCGGGCCCAACGCGGGAGACGACAGCTACACCGAACGGTATTACGTGCTCGATCTGGGGCTCGGTGACGGGCAGGTGACGCCGCGGATCAAGGCGGGCGCGGTGCTGGATCAGGGCGTCGGCCAGCCGACCTTCACCGGTCGCAACATCGACTTCGACGCCACCAACTCGCCCGCCAGCCGCCGCCTGGACGTCGAGGGCCTGCGCGTCGGCCCCACCGGGAGCTTCTTCACCTCCGACGAATACGGCCCGTTCGTCTACGAGTTCGGCGCCGACGGACACCGGCTGCGCGCGCTGGCGGTTCCGTCGAAGTTCCTGATCGATCACCCGGGCGTGGAAGACAACGAGCTGCCGCCGACCAACACCAAGGGCCGGCAGTCGAACCGTGGCATGGAGGGCCTGGCCATCAGCCCCGACGGCGGCAAGCTGTACGGCCTGATGCAAAGCCCGCTGATCCAGGACGGCGCGCTTTCGGCGAAGAACAAGCGCATCGGCACCAACATCCGCCTCCTGGAGATCGACACACACACCGGCCAGACGCGCGAATTCCTCTACCCACTCGAGGACGCCAGCTTGGGCACGAACGAGATCCTGGCCATCAGCGACCACCAGTTCCTGGTCGACGAGCGCGACAGCAACGGCGGCACCGACGCCGCGTTCAAGAAGCTGTTCCTGATCGACATCGCCGCCGCCACCGACATCAGCCTCGTCCCCGCGCTGCCGTCGACAGGCATCCCGGCCAGCGTGGTCGCGGTCAGCAAGAAGCTGTTCCTCGACTTGCTGGATCCGGCGTTCGGTCTCGCCGGGGCGTCGTTCCCGGAGAAGATCGAAGGAATGGCGTTCGGGCCCGATCTCCCCGACGGGCGGCACACGCTGGTGGTGACCAGCGACAACGACTTCGTCGCTGGCCAGGACAGCAAGCTGTTCGTGTTCGCCATCGATGCGCGGGCCTTGCCCAGCCTGGTGGCGGAGCAGGCGTCGTTCAACAACCAGTGCGACGGCACGCCGCCGGTGGCTTGCCCCGCCACCGACGCCTGCCACCGCGACGGCATGTGCAACCCCGGCAGCGGCGCCTGCAGCGCGCCGTTCGAGGCGGCGGGCAAGCTGGTGGGCGCGCAGATCGCCGGCGATTGCCGCAGCAACCAGTGCGACGGGCTCGGCAACGTCGTCAGCGCCGCCGATTCCAGCGACCTTCCGGTCGACGGCAACGCCTGCACGGCCGATGTCTGCCAGAACGGCGTCCCGGCGAACCCGCCGGTGGCGGCCCGCACCGCGTGCAACCAGGGCGGCGGCTCGCAGTGCGACGGCAACGGCGCGTGCGTCTCCTGCCTCACCGCCGCCGACTGCGGCGTCAACACGGATTGCGCGCAGTTCACCTGCGTGGCGGGAGCCTGCGGCGTCGTGTTCGTCGCGGCCGGCACGCCCATCACCCAGCAGGTCAGCGGCGACTGCCAGGTCAATCAGTGTGACGGCGCGGGCGGCGTCCTGACCGTCACCGATTCCACTGACATTCCCAACGACATGAACGCGTGCACCGTCGACGTCTGCCAGGGCGGGACACCCTCGGAGATCGCGGCGCCGGCCGGCACGTCGTGCGGCTTTGGCGTGTGCGACGGCGTCGGCGTCTGCATTGGCTGCGTGACGGCGGCCGACTGCGGGGACAGCACGGAGTGCGGGCAGCACGCCTGCCTGAGCGGCGTCTGCGCGGTCATGAACGCGCCGCTCGGAACGCCGACGATGGCGCAGACGCTGGGCGACTGCCTGCGCGTCGTCTGCGACGGCAACGGACAGGTCACGACGGTCAGCGATGACACGGACGCGCCGTCCGACAACAACCAGTGCACGGCCGACGCCTGCGCCGCCGGCGTGCCGGTTCATACGCCCCTGGCCGCCGGGACGGCCTGCACGCAGAACGGGGGCGCCACGTGCGATGGGGCCGGCGCCTGCGTCGCACCCACCTTCTCCGTGGTGCGTGTCGGCGACGCCATGTCGACGACCGCTCTCACCAGCGCCGCCACCTCCGTCTCCATCGAGCAGAGGCGCATGGACGGTTCGCTGGTCGGCACCGTCTCGCTGCCGATCTCGGCCAGCGTGAGTATGCAGACGGGTCGCACCAACCAGCCGTTCGCAAGCTCCGGCACGGCGTCGTCGGAAGGCGGGCTGTCGTTGTCAGGGGACGGACACTACCTGGTGACGGCCGGCTACGCGGCCACTCCGGGCACGACCGGCGTGGCAGGGGCCAACGCCTCGGCGATCATGCGGTTGGTGGCGCGCATCGATGCCGCCGGCAACGTCGACACTTCGACGCTGCTGGGAACGGCAGCGTTCAGCGGCAACAACGTGCGGGGGGCGGCCGCCGCCAATGGTGACACCGTCTGGGTGTCGGGCGCGGGCGGCAACGCGGGGGGCGGCGTCTGGCTCGCGAAGATCGGCACCACCGGCGCGACACAGCTTCTGGGGTCGCTGCTGAACAACGTCCGCTGGATACAGGTCTCGGGCGGGCAGCTTTACGGCACGTCGAACCAGACCAACTTCAGCGCCGTGTTCAGCATCGGCGCCGGGCTGCCGATCATCCCCGTGCCGGCGCCGACCAATCTCATCCCGAACAGCAACAACGCCAGTCCGTTCGGGTTCGCGCTGGTCGGCGGCAACACCGTCTACGTGGCCGACGATCGCGCGGTCGACAAGGGTGGCGGCGTGCAGAAGTGGAAGCTGAGCGGCAGTTCCTGGACGCAGTCGGCGACTTTCGGCCTGGCCGGCACGACGATCGGATTCCGGGGCCTGGCCGCCAGCGTGGCCGGTGATACGGTCACGCTGATCGCCAGCACCGCCGACAGCGCAGGAAACAAGCTGGTCTCCTTCATCGACGCCGGCGGCTCCGTCGGTGGCACGGTGATCGCGACCGCCGGGGCGAACAACGTGTTCCGGGGCGTGGCCCTGTCGCCGAAGTAAACACCCACCGCCGTTTGACGGGGCGAGTGGGAGGCGTTATCTACGAACGTCTGGTGAGATCCCCCGGTCTGGTCCTGCTGACGGTGTTCGCGCTGGCGCCGCCCGCGATGGCGGCGCCGCGCGGGAAAGCGCTGCCCCCCGGCGCGCTGGACAAGCTGCGCGCCGATCTGCGCGGCGACAGCGACGATGCGGCCGCGGCGGCGGCCAAGCAGCTCGGCGAGTCGGGCGCCCTCGCGGCGCTCGAGTCGCTGACCGCGCTGCTGGCGGCCGGGACGACGCCGGCGCGGGCTCAGGCGGCGCTGAACGCGCTTGGCCCCTGGGGAACGCCCAAGAGCCTGGACGTGCTGCTGCTCTACGCCGGCAACCGCAACAACGAGCTGCGCGCGCGGGCGGTCAAGGCGCTAGGGGCGTTCGGTGATCGGCGCGCCACGGCCGCCCTGCTGGAACGGCTGGGCGATCCGACCGTGACGGTGCGGGCCGCCGCCGCCGAGGCGCTGGCCGCGCGCAAGGAGAAGCAGGCGGTGCCGCGCCTGCTCTTGCTGCTCAAGCGCAACGACGCCGGCGCCGCCGGACCGCTGGGCGTGCTGGCCCCGCACGATCTGATCCCGAAGATCGCCGAGCTGCAGGGGGCGATCGACGACAGCGTGCTGGCGACGGCGCTGGGCGAGTACATCAAGCGCGAGGACGTCGCCGACAAGATGCGCGTCGACGTGGTGCGCGCCATCGGCGGCCTGCAAGGGGCCGGCGCCACCACCGCGCTGGTCGAGTACATCGCCGTGGTTCCGCCCAAGGATGATCGGCCGTCGCGGCGCGAGGCGCAGAAGCTGCTCGACGAGCGAGGAGCGCCCCGATGACGGT
>DATKEU010000162.1:0-6732 GCA_035544495.1 Polyangia bacterium
CTTGCGGCGCTACGGTTTTCAAGGCAGCAACGTCCTGCTGGTGGGGGATGGCGCCTCCCTGGAGCTATTGATCGATCGCATCGCCGAGAACCCGGAACTTGGACTCGACGTCGTCGGCGTCCTGTTGCCGGAACACTCGAACCGCAGCGTGGTACACGGACAACGCGTCCTGGGACATTTTGGCGAGGTCGCAAAAAAGGCGGGAGAGACGGCGGCGCACAAGGTTCTGATTGCGTTGCCGCGGCCGCAATGGACCGAGCTGGACCGGATCCTGGATCAAATAAAGGACGAGACAATCGACATCCAGATCGTTCCGGACCTGCTCGACTACGCGACCATAGGGTGCGCGGTCGAGGACTTCGCCGGCCTGCCCATCGTCAGCCTCAACGAATCGCCCCTGCTGGGCTGGCGGGCGGCCTTCAAGCGGATCACCGACGTCGTGCTGTCCTCCGTGGCGCTGATCGCCGGCGCGCCTTTATTTCTGCTGCTGGCGGTGGCGGTCAAGGCGACGTCGCGCGGCCCGGTGTTCTACCGGCAGGAACGCATGGGCCTCGATGGGCGAACGTTCAAGATGTACAAGTTCCGGTCGATGCGCGTCGACGCCGAGTCGAGCACCGGAGCGGTGTGGGCCAGGCAGGGCGACGATCGGCGCACGCCCATCGGCGCCTTCCTTCGCGCCACCAGCCTGGACGAGATCCCCCAGTTCTGGAATGTCTTTGTCGGCCACATGTCCCTGGTCGGTCCCAGGCCGGAGCGGCCGGTCTTCGTCAACCAGTTTCGCCACCAGATCTCGCACTATATGTTGCGCCATCGGGTCAAGGCGGGCGTCACGGGGTGGGCGCAAGTCAACGGCTGGCGCGGGAACACGTCTTTGGACCAGCGAATTCTTTGCGACCTTTATTACATCCGACACTGGTCGTATCTGTTCGACATCAAGATCTTGTTTCTCACGGTGTGGAAGGGATTCGTCAACAAGAATGCATACTGATGTTAGCGGCGTGCTGGTGGTGATCCCCACTCTCAACGAGGCGACGCACATTCAAGCGGTGCTGGGGGGGCTGGTCAAAGAGGCGCCGTCCTTTTCTTCGATGCGCATCGTGGTGGCCGACGGCGGCAGCACGGACGGCACCATCGCCATCGTGAACCAGGTGGCCCAGCGACACCCGCAGATCGCGCTGTTGCACAACCCGGCCCGCATCCAGAGCGCCGCCATCAACCTGGCGGCGCGGCGCTACGGGCAAGGTGCCGACGTGCTGATCCGCTGCGACGCCCACGCCGCCTACCCGGCCAACTATTGCCGGCGGCTGGTCGAAAGCCTGGACCGGACCGCCGCCCTGGGAGGAGCGATGGCCGACGCGGTGGTCGTCCCCATGGACTCGGCCGGGAAGACCTGCTTTCAACGGGCGGTGGCCTGGGTGTCGAACTCGCCCCTGGGGACGGGAGGCGCGGCGCACCGGGCCGGCCGGCGCAGCGGCTTCGTCGATCACGGGCACCACGCGGCCTTTCGAATGGATCGCTTCCGCGCCAGCGGCGGCTACGACGAGACCTTCACCCACAACGAGGACGCCGAGTTCGATTGCCGGCAGCGCGCCCTCGGCGCCAGGATCTACCTCGACGCCTCCATCCGCGTTCAGTACCGCCCGCGCGGGTCGGCGCGCGGACTCTGGCGCCAGTACTTTGCGTACGGCGGCGGGCGTTCGCGGACGGTGCGCCGGTATCCGGGGTCGCTGCGGTTGCGGCAGCTCGCCGTGCCGTCGCACCTGGTCCTTTCGGCGCTGGCGCTGCTGGTCAGTCCCTGGTGGGCGTGGTCGCTGGCCTGGCCGGCGTTCTACCTCCTCACGCTGCTGGGGATGTCGGCTCTGCTGGCCGTCCGGCATCGATCGGCCTGCGGACTTCTGGCCGGGCCCGCCGCCGCCATCATGCACACGTCGTGGGCCTGCGGGTTTCTTCTGGGGCTCATCACCCGTCGCGAGCGGCGCTGGCGGCCAACGATGGTGACGCCGCTCGGGACCGGCGCCGCGGAGGTGGGATCATGACCGCACCGAGACCGATGCGGGTCCTGCTGGTCGATCCGTCGCTCTTCACGGGCCCATACGACGCCGCCCTCACCGACGGGCTGATCGCCAACGGTGTGGTGCCGACCTGGGTGGTGCGGCCCACGCGCAACGGCGACCGGCAAGAGATCCCGACGCAGTTCGTGGACGACTTCTTCTATCGGCGAACGGAGCGGATGACGTTCTTGCCACAGCGGCTGCGCACCATCGCCAAAGGTGTGGCGCACGCCCTGGGTCTGGCGCGCCTGGTGGCGCGCGTGGCGGTGCGGGCGCCGGACGTCGTGCATTTTCAGTGGCTGGTGGTGCCACCGCTGGACGCCCTGGCCATCCGGCTCATCGCCCTGCGGTGCCCGGTGGTGCTGACGGTTCACGACACGGTGCCGTTTAACGGCGAGCGGCTGTCGCTGCTGCAGAACCTGGCCTTCGATCTGCCGCTGCACCTGAGCCACCGCCTGATCGTTCACACGCGCGCGGGCCGCGAACGACTGGTCCAGCGCGGAATTCCCGACGCCAAGGTCGCGGTGATCCCGCACGGGCCGCTGCAGCTCCACGCCGCCCCGGAGAGCGCGCCCGCCCGCCCGGCCGACGCGCGCACGACCTTCGTGATGTTCGGCGAGATAAAACCTTACAAGGGACCGGACCTGCTGATCGACGCCTTTGGCCGGCTTCCGGCTTCGCTGCGCAGGCGCGCGCGCGTCGTCATCGCGGGCCGCCCCCGCATGGAGATGGCGCCGCTGCTGGCACGCATCGCCGCGCTGGGGCTGCAGGAGTCGATCGAGGTCCGCGCGCGGCGCCTCAGCGAGGCGGAGATGGCCGCGCTGTTCCAGCAGGCCGACTGCTTCGTCTTTCCCTACCGGCAGGTCGACGCCAGCGGCGTGTATTTTCTGACCAAGGCCCTGGGCAAGTGGATCATCGCCAGCCGCGTGGGCATCTTCGCCGAGGACGTGCAGGACGGCGTGCAGGGGGCGCTGGTGCCAGCAGACGACGCGGCCGCGCTGGCCGCGGAGCTGGCGCGGGCCATCGACGAGCAACCGACGGCCAAGGCCACGTCCCCCAGCTTGGCCTGGCTGGACATCGGCCGCGCCACCCGCACCCTGTACGAACAGGTGGCGGCGTGATCGCCGCGGCGCTGGCTGTGGCAGCGCTGGCGAGCGGGGCGGTCACTGGACCCGCGCCCGCCGGCGCCCCCGTCGGCTTCGCGCCCGGCTGCGGCTACCGTGTCGTCAAGGACTGGGATTTCGCCTCGGCGATCCGCGACGAGCAGGCGCTGCGCCGCGAGTTTTTCACCCGCTATGTCTATGCCGATGGCTCGCTGGACCACCTCAACGACGAGTGGAGCCGCTACCGGGATCGCGACAACCACGTCTTCACGTCCGATGGCCTGGCCCTGGTGGCGCGCCTCCCCTCCGGATCGGCGGCGGCACCGGGCGCCGTCGAGAGCGGCATGCTGCGGTCGCGCTGGAACGGCGAATACGGCGTGTTCGAGATCCGCATGAAGGTTCCGGCCGGACGCGGGCTGTGGCCGGCGTTCTGGCTGAACCCGGAGGACGGAGGCTGGCCGCCCGAGATCGACGTCGTCGAGATCGTGAACAACGGCCGCGACACCAGCCGGCAGAGCTTCCATTTCCTGCACCCCGACGGCGGGACGGGACCGACAAAGCTGGATGCGCGCCACGCCTTCACGCCGGGTGGCGATTACGCTGACGCCTTCCACGTCTTCGCCGTCGAATGGACCAGGGACCGCGTGCGCCACTTCGTCGACGGCAGCCTGGTCGCCGATCGCCCCTTTCGCTGGCAGCACAAGGACGGCAGCGACGGGGGACCCGCTCACGTGCTGGTGAACCTGGCGGTGGGCGGGAAATGGCCGGGGCCGCCCCAGGACGACACCATTTTTCCGGCGCGCCTCCACATCGCGTACATCCGGGTGTGGCAGCGCTAGCCATGGACCTGGCCATCATGGACACCGTGATGACGGGCTCCGAAACGTCTTTCGTCGGGGACCGGGCGATTCCCGCCCGCGGGCGGCCGGCGGTCGAGTGGGCGTTCGTCGCGCTGATCCTGGCGGTCACGGTGCTGCAGCGGTTCGGTCTGAACTTCGGCGACTATTCTTTGAACGCGGCGTTGCTGGCGATGTTCGGGCTGCTGGTGGTGGCCGGCCTGACCGGGGTCCTGGCGGTCTCGCCCCGGCGGCTGGTTCTGTACGGGATCTGCATCGGCGTCGCCTTGACGAGCGCGCTGGTCAACGAGTCGACCTCGTCGGTGACGTCGCTGGCGCTGCTGATGGCGATGTACTTGCCTTTCATCTTCGTGCTGACGCCGGCGGCGGGCCTTTCGCCAACCCGGGCGCACCAGCTGTTCCTCGACGTGGCGGCGCTGTGCGCGGTGGCGGGCGTCGCGCAGTTCTACGCGCAGTTCGTCTTTCACGCCGATTGGCTGTTCGACTTCACGCCGTACGTCCCGGCCTTCCTGCGCGGGCCGTCCGGTTACAACACCGTCATCCGGGCGGGGGGCTCGCTCAAGTCCAACGGCTTCTTCTTCCGCGAGCCGTCGGGCTTCTCGTTCGTCATGGCCCTCGGCTTGATGATGGAGTGCCTGTCGCACCGGCGCTGGCTCCGGGTGGCGTTTCTGGGCCTGGCGCTGCTTCTGACCTATTCGGGCACCGGTCTTCTGGCGCTGGTCGTTGGCCTTTGTGTCCCCATGAATGGCCGCAACTTCTTGCGCGTTCTGCTGGTGGCGGCGGTCGCCGCCGCGCTGTTCTTCCTGTTGGAAGAGCCGCTGAACCTGTCGTTCACGACGGCGCGCCTGAACGAATTCGGCTCGCAGACCAGCAGCGGCTATATCCGCTACGTTGCGCCGGGGCGTCTCATCGCCGATACCGCCGCCAGCGCGCCGTGGACGTTGTGGCTGGGGCACGGCCCCGGCACGATCTTCCGGCAGGACGTCGGTTACGAGTTTCATGATCCGACCTGGGCGAAGTTGATCTTCGAATATGGCGTGGTCGGCTTGGTCGCCTTCCTCGCGCTCTTTCTGGCGTCGCTGGGTGGACGGTCGGCGCCCCTGCGTGTGCAAGCCATGCTGTTCGCCGGCTGGCTGATCATGGGCGGCCACCTGCTGTCGCCCGAACAGAACTTCATGACGCTGGGTCTGCTCGGCCTTTTGCCGCCGGTGCTGTCATGAACCGCGCGCAGGCCCCGGGCGCGTCGGGCGCCCCTCCTCCGTTGATCAGCATCGTGATCACTTGCTTCAACTACGCGCAGTTCGTCGCCTCGGCGATCGAGAGCGCCCTGGCCCAGACCTACCCGCGCACGGAGATCGTCGTCGTCAACGACGGCTCCACCGACGATTCGGCGCAGGTGATCGCTCGGTACGGTGTCAGACACGGCGATCGGATGCGCATCATCAATCAACCGAACGGCGGCTCCGTCAGCGCGCTCAACCGCGGCTTCGCCGAGAGCACCGGCGACATCGTGATATTCCTGGACGCCGACGATCTGATCGCGCCCCAGGCGGCCGCCGAGGTGGTGCGGGCCTTCTACCCGGGTTGTGCCAAGGTGCAATTCGACCTTTCGATCATCGACGGCGATGGGCGGGATCTGGGCCGGCGTTTCTGCTCGTTCCAGACCGGCTATGACGCCGCGGCCGTGCGGGCCGCCTTCCAGCGCACGGGAACGTACCGGTGGCCGGTGACGGCGGGCAACGCCTATGCGCGCTGGTTCGCCGCCCCGTTCTTTCCGCTGGCCATCGAGCACGGCGCCGACGGAACACTGAACACGGTGGCCCCGCTGTACGGCGACGTCGTCACCATCCCGCGCCCGCTGGGCGCCTACCGACTGCACGGCAACAACATGTGGGCCAGCCGCGGCGGCGACACGGCACGCATGCCCGCACGGATCCGTCACCGGCGCGGCGAGATCGCGACGCTGCGACAGCACGCCGCACGCAAGGGTGTGACATTGCCCGCGGGCGACGTCCTCGATCACGAGCTGCCGTTCCTGAACTACCGCCTCGGCGCCTTGAAGCTGGGCATGGACTATGAAGGAAAGAGCGCGGACTCTGCCCGGGGCCTGATGGCAAGCGCGGGCCGCGCGATCCTGGGCGAGAGTCTGGACGCCAAGCTCAAGCTGGCGCACCTTGCCTGGTTCTTCGCGCTGGGGCTGGCTCCGCGGCCGATCGCTGCCCGCATGCTGTGGCTCAGGTACAACCGGGCCGCCGTCAAGGGGGCTGGGCGCCGGCTGCTCGGGCGGCTGCGACGCAAGCAACACCAGGAAGACGGGATGGGGCGCGCTCATGGCGACGTCGAGGTCGATGCCGGCTGACGGCGACAGGACCGTGGATCGCGCGCGGGTCGCGAGATCGACCGCCTGGAGCGCCGTGGAGAACGGCGGCCTGGCGCTGGTGTCGTTCGGCTCCCTGGTGATCTACGCGCGCTTCCTGTCGCCGGCCGACTTCGGTCTGTTTTCGATCGTGCTGGCCCTGGTCGAGCTGCTGGATGTTCTGGTCAGCATGCTGTTTCACGACGCCCTCGTGCAGAAGAAGGACGTCACCGACCTGCACTTCGACACCGCCTTCACCGCGTCGATGCTGCTGGCCTTTGCGCTGTTCGCCGCCTGCTGGTGCGTGGCGCCGGCCTTTGCCGGCCTGGTCCATAACGACCAGGCGGCGCGCGTGCTGTCGTGGA
>DATKEU010000163.1:0-13751 GCA_035544495.1 Polyangia bacterium
CCATTGTGGCTGTCGTCGTCGCCGGCGGCGCGGCCTGCGCGGCGCGCGACGACGGCGCCTTTCCCTATCAAGGCGTGGTCGAGTACGAGGAGCGCGACCTGGCCTTCGAGGTCAGCGGGCGCGTGCGCGAGCTGGCTGTGCACGAGGGCGACCTGCTGCAGCCGGGCGCGCTGATCGCCCGCGTCGATCCCGAGCTGGAGCAGAGCGCGCTCTCCGCGCGCGAGGCGGAGCAGCGGGCCGCCGAACAGCAGCTGGCGTTGTTGCGCGCGGGCGCGCGGCCGCAGGACGTGCGCGCGTTGCAGGCGCGCCTGGACGCCGCGCGCGCCAACGAGGCGTTGCAGTCGGTCAGCGCCGGCCGCGCGCGCCGGCTGGTGGCCGGCCAGGCGGCGGCGCGCTCGGTGCTGGATCAGGCCGAGGCCGAGCTGGCGCGCGCCACCGCCGACCGGCGCGCCGCCGAGGAGACGCTGCAGGCGGCCCTGCTGGGGAGCCGGCACCAGGAGGTGGCGGCCGCCGCCGATCGCGCCGCCGCCGCCGGGGCCAGCAGCGATCTCGAACGCCAGCGCGTCGCCCGTTACGAGCTGCGCGCCCTGGACCCCGCCGAGGTCCTGGAGATCCACCTGCGCACCGGGGAGACCGCGCTTCCTGGCCAGCCGGTGGTGACCGTCGCTGACACCGGCCACCCCTACGCCGACGTGTTCGTGCCGCAGGGCCAGCTGGGCGGCGTGCGCGTGGGCGCGCCGGCCCGCGCGCGCGTCGACGCGCTGGCGCGCGAGGTGATCGGACGCGTCGAGCGGGTCCTGCGCCGCACGGAGTTCGCGCCGCGCTTCATCTTCAGCCCCGACGAGCGTGCGAACCTGGTGGTCCGGGTGCGGATTCGCTTCGACGATCCCGGGCGCGACCTGCACGCTGGCGTCCCGCTGTTCGCCCGCATCGACCGCGCGGCGGTGCGCCCCGGCGCCACCGCCGGCGACGGAGGTGGATCGTGAGCGCTGGCAGCGACGGCGGCGACGGCGGCGAGCGCGGCGACGGCCCGCCGGTGATCGAGACGCACCACCTGGCCCGGCACTTCGGATCGATCGTGGCGGTGCGCGACGTCTCGCTGACTGTCCACCGCGGCGAGATATTCGGGCTGCTGGGCCCGAACGGCGCCGGCAAGTCGACCACCATCCGCATGCTGTGCGGAATCCTCGATCCCTCCGGCGGCGGCGGGCGTGTCGTCGGGTGCGACATCGCCACGCAGGCCGAGGAGATCAAGCGGCGCATCGGGTACATGACCCAGCGATTCAGCCTGTACGAGGATCTGACCGTCGAGGAGAATCTGAAGTTCTACGCCGGCCTTTACGGCGCGGGCGGGGGCGGGCAGGGGACCCGGGCGCGCGTCGACGAATCGCTGGCGCGCGCCGGGCTGACGTCGCGGCGGCGTCAGATCGCTGGCACGCTGTCGGGCGGATGGAAACAGCGGGTCGCGCTGGCCAGCGCCACCATTCACCGGCCGCCGCTGCTGTTTCTCGACGAGCCGACGGCCGGCGTTGATCCGGTCAGCCGGCGCGACTTTTGGGATCTCATTCACCGGCTGGCGGCGGAAGGCACGACGGTCCTCATGACCACGCACTACATGGACGAGGCCGAACGCTGCCACCGCCTGTCGTTCGTCTTCGCCGGCGCGCTGCTGGACACCGGCACGCCCGCGGAGATCGTCGGACGCCGCGGCCTGCGCGCGGTCGAGTTGGAGGCGGCGCGGCCGATCGAGGCCGCGGATCTCCTCCGCGCCGCCATCGCCGCCGGCGAGGCGCCGGGGGTGGAGGAGGTGGCCCACTTCGGCGCCGTGCTGCGCGTGTCTTCCCGGAGCGGCGTCGATCCGGCGCCGGTCGTCGCGCGCCTGCTCGCGGCCCGCGGCATCGCCGTGGCGAACCTGCGACCGGCGCGCGTCACCGTCGAGGACGCGTTCGTGTCGATGGTGCGCGAGGACGAACGGGCGCGGGCATCCGGCGGCGAGGCGGCGGCCTGATGCGACGCCCGCTGGTGATCGCCTGGAAAGAGCTGATCCAGCTGCGCCGCGATCGCTTGACCTTGGCCATGGTCGTGGCGCTGCCGGTGATGCAGATAATTCTGTTCGGCTACGCCATCAACACCGACGTCCGCCACATCCCGATGGTGGTCTTCGACCAGGACGCCAGCGCCGACAGCCGCGATCTCGTCGCCACGCTGCTCGCCACGCGCTCCTACGATCGCGCGGGCGATGCCCGCAGCTACGCCGAGATCGAACGCGCGCTGCGCGGCGGCCGCGCGCGGGTGGCGCTGGTGGTGCCGCCCCGGTTCTCGTCGGACGTGCGGCGCGGCCGATCAGCGCGCGTCCAGCTGATCGTCGACGGCTCCGATCCGCAGACGGTGGCCAGCGCCATCGACGCCGCGGCCGGCGTGGTCGCCGATCGCGCCGCCAGCCTGGGCGTCGAACGCCTGGCCCGCGCGGGCCAGCCGGCCGTGGCGCCGGCCGTCGTGCTGCAGCCGACCACCTGGTACAACCCCGAGCTGCGCACCGCCATCTTCGTCGTGCCCGGGCTGACCGGCGTCATCCTGACGATGACCATGATCATGCTGACCGCCATGGGCATCGCCCGCGAGCGCGAACGCGGAACTCTGGAGCAGCTTGTGGTCTCGCCCGTCGGCCGTGTCGAGCTGATGATCGGGAAGATCGTCCCGTACGTCGGCATCGGGTATCTGCAGATGACGTTGATCCTGGTCATCGGGCGGCTGGCGTTCGGAGCACCGATCGTCGGATCGGTGGGCCTGCTGTACCTGCTGTCGTTGCTGTTCATCGCGGCCAATCTGGCCCTGGGATTGTTCTTCTCGACACTGGCGCGAACGCAGCAACAGGCGATGCAGATGTCGTTCTTCTTCCTGCTGCCGAACATCCTGCTTTCGGGCTTCATGTTTCCGTTCGAGGGGATGCCGCGGCCGGCACAGTGGCTGTCGCAGGCGCTGCCGCTGACACACTTCCTGCGCATCGTGCGCGGCATCGCCCTCAAGGGCGCGGGTCTCCCCGATCTGCTGGGCGAGACGGGCGCCCTCGCCGTCATCTTCGTCGTGCTGGTGGCGGTCGCTTCGGCGCGCTTCCGGAAGAAGGTTGGCTGACGAATTCGCCCTGCGAGTTTTCGTGTATCCTCGGCCCGCCATGCGAACAGCGAAGATCGTTTCTTGCGTTTCGGCGACTCGTTTCCTGGTTCTGGGCGCCGCGCTTTCGGCGGCGGGTTGTGGCGCGAACCTCGCGCCGGTTCTGACCATCAACCACGCGCCGGTCGTCGGGACGCCGGCCGGCGTCGATCAGACGGCGTACGTGCACGACGCGATCGTGCGCGCCGTGGCCAGCCGCGGCTGGGTGGTCGCGCAGGACGTACCCGGCATGGTGGTGGCGACGATTCACCGGGAGGCGCTCTTCGTCACCGTCGAGATCCCGTACACCGCCACCGACTATTCGATCATTCACCGCGAGAGCTCGCCCGAGTTCAAGTTCGACGGCCAGCGCGTCCACAAGCACTACAATCACTGGGTCGATCGCTTGCGGGCCTCGATCACCGCCGAGCTGCTGGGGCCGGGCGCGGCCAAAAAAGCTTGAGGCCGGCCGGCTTGACGTCGACACCCGGCGTCCGGCCGGCAGCGCGCCGTGATTCGGCGCGGCGACAAAAAGCGCCGCCCGCCGCGACCTGGTGCGAAGCGCCGATCGCGGTCATGCGATCAGCTGGATCGCCCTCAAAAAACGGCTCGTTCTTCTGCCTGCCGTGGATCAGTTGCGCGTCTAATGAAGGCATGCGACCAAAATTGGCTCGACCGAGGGGCTCGCGATGATCAACTTTCAACCGCTCGGAACCAGGCGCCTGTACCGGCAAATCGCGGAGCAGATCCGCGACCTCTTGGCGGCGGGGGAATACCCGCTGGGTTCGCGCCTGCCGCCGGAGCGCGACATGGCGGCCCAGCTGAAGGTGTCGCGAACGTCGGTGCGCGAAGCGATCATCGCGCTCGAGCTGGCGGGGTTGGTCGATGTGCGGATCGGGTCGGGCATTTACGTCTCGCGCGTGCCGGCCGCTGGCCAGGCGCTGTTCGAGGCGGGCGACACCGGCCCCGGGCCGTTCGAGATCCTGAACGCCCGCCGCATCGTCGAGGGCGAGGTGGCGGCGGAGGCGGCGGAGTCGATCGAGCCCGCGATGCTGGCCGCGCTGGGACAGATTCTGGAAAGCATGGAGCGTGCCGAGCCGGGCTCGCAGGCGGACGAGGAGAGCGATCGCCGATTCCATATCGGCATCGCCGAGGCGACGCACAACGGCGCGCTGGTGCAGACCGTGCGCATGTACTGGGACATGCGGCGCGGCCCGATGTGGCGAAAGCTCGAGCGCCATTTCCAGACTCCGGCGTTGCGCGACGCCGTCCTCGGCGACCACCGCGAAGTATGGAAGGCGCTGAGCCAGCACTCCCCCGCCGAGGCGCGCAAGGCGATGCACCGTCACCTGCGTCGGGTCGAGCGCGAGTTCACCCAGAGCGTCGAGCCGGAAGTCGCCTCTGAGAGCAAGACCGACGTCGCCGAGAGCGGCGACGGGCAGCGCGCCGGCGAGCCGGCCGCGCGCCGGTCAGAGGGCAGCGGCCGTGTGTTGCAGCCACTGCGGAACGTTCCGCCGCGCAGCTGAGGCGGGCGTCGTCGCGGCCGCGCTCCGATCGAAGAGCGCGGCCGCCGCGGCCTACCAGGTGACGGTCGTGCCGGCGTTGTAGAAGTTGATCTGCTGCCGATCGCCCGCGGTCCATTTGAAGTCTGCGTGCATGACGTCGACGGCGATGTGAAGCCAGTCGGCCAGGTGGTAGACGACCGCGCCGAAGTAACCGGTCTGGGTGTAGATCAAGCTGTACGTCGGATAGCCGGTCATCGCGTTCGCGACCAGATCGTCCGCCAGAGGATTGACCTTGGTCTGTCCATACCCGACGTTGAAATCGAACCCCCATCGCACGAACTGGCCAATGGCGAAGAAGCCGCGCGAGCTGCGCAGCTCGGACTTGTCGCTGTAAGTCGACTCGGAGGGCTCAAGCGCGAAGGTCAGCCCCAGCCCCTTGCCACCGTGGCCGCCGGCGGCCAGGTGCACCGGCCCGATTTCGAGGCGCCCGCCAAATCCGATGCCCTCCGCCGTCGCCGAAAAGCTGTCCGGCTGTTGCCGCGCGTAGAGCTTCTGCCAGGTGCCGTTGAAAAAGAGGTGCAGCTTCCCCAGCGTGCCCAGCGGCTCGTCGACAGTCAGCTCGAACTCGGGCCGGACCGCCCCCGTCCGCTCGAGGCGCGATCCGACCAGCGAGGCCGGGTCATAGGCACCGACTGACAGCTGGACCCCATAAACCGATGGCGTCGCGTAGACGAACCCGCCGGAAAATGTGCTGGCCAGGACGCCGAAGCCGATCATGCCGGCCGCCGGTCCGTTGACGCCGATGCTGCCAGGGTAACCAAGACCGTACCCGTGCATGTAGAGGAAATCCGCCTCCGTGGCGCCGCGATCGAACAGCGTCAGCGCCTTGCCGGCCAGGAGGCTGCCCCATTTCCCTTCGAGCTTGAGGTAGCCCTCGCGCACGTCGCCGTAATCGGGGAAGTACTTCCGCCGGTCCACGCTCTCGACGATTGACCAGGTCGAGATCAGGCCGACGAATCGGGTGTTCTCGTTGAGATCGCGGCGCAGTCCGAAGCCCAGCACGTTGCCGACGAACCCGCTGCGCACCCGCATCGCGTCGACGGTGCCCTGGGTGTGGCCGATGACGGTCATATTGTCGGGGCCATAGATCGGATCGGAGATGCCGGGCGTGTCCGGAACGCCGGTGCCGCCAGCGCTCTTGAACTGATAAAGCGGACCGTTGGTCCCGATGGGCGCCACCGGCATGTTGTCGCCCTTGGCCCAGCTCAAGAACGCGTTCAGCCGCCCGGTGGTGAAAACCTCCCAGCCGCCGTCCGACTTCATCAATGTGACGTCGGCGAAGGCGGCGCCGGGGACGAAAACCGAAGCGATGACACCTGCGAGGGAGATGGCGACAGATCTGCGGCGCGGGGACAGTCGTTTCACGGATCACCTTCCTCTGTCTCGGGTGAGAATCAGCGAATCCGGCGGTCGCCCGCTGGTCACATGGGCGCGATGCTCTTGACGTCGAAAAAGATCCACTGCCCGTATGCGCCGCCGCCAGCCGCCGCCGGCTGCGTCGTGATCGACGTGGGCGGCGGGGGCACGGATGTGGCAGGCGGGGTTATCGAGAACTGCGTCGTGCACACCATGGCCGCGTCCACGGAAATACCGCAGTTGACGATCTCGCGACAGTTGGTGTCGAACTCGAGGTAGTTAATCCAAGAACCGCCGGGGACGGTGATGGTCTTTTCGTAGTCGACTTTCCAGGTCTGGTGGCTTTCGATTGCGGCTTGTGGGCACTCGTTGAGCTGCCAGTAGCTGCCCTTGGTCGGCGCCGGGCCATTTGGTTTGCCGATCCCCGGCGCCGTGGAGCTCTTATCCGCGGTGACCGAGAGCAGTTCAGTGTTCCAGTGATCCGGCGGGTCGGTGCCGTCCGGGCACCACATGTCGTAGGTGCCGTTGCGCCCCTGGTCGGCCGGCCTCGTGCAACCGCCCAGATAGGTCTTGCACTCGAGAACGCCGGTGATGTGAATGGTCACCTTGTAGTTCGTTCCCATCGTGATGCCCGGGCCCATGAGCTGCCAGTGCCATTCCTTGAAGGGAGTGCTTGTGTCGAGCTTGGCGTCGTCCGTCGGCAGGCAGACTGCGCCCGGCACGCCATCCTTAGCCGACGGCCCTTCGATGCCATCCGATCCCTGTCGGCTCGCGGGCGGGTTGATGTTGTACGCGCCGTCCATTTTCAGAACCGCCGTGCAATCACCCTGTGGCGTGCAGAGGGCCGTGGGCGCAGCGCCGCCGGTCCCCATCGTTCCGCCGCTGCCTTCGGGCGGCAGGTCGCTGCCGCCGCCGTCTTGCATCGTTGTCCCCCCAGATCCGGTGGTCGCGCCCCCAGATCCGTTGCTCGCCCCGCCGGTCCCTTGCGTCGTTTGCCCACCCGATCCGCCGTTGCTGCCGCCGGTACCGCTCACCGGATGAAAGACCGGCCCGGAATCAGAGCAACCAACGCCGAACGCGACGAAACCAATCAGTGCGACGGACGCTGTGACGAACGGACGACTCATAGGTGCCTCCACCGAAAAGGGGACTACCGAAGCATTGATACCGCTAACATCGCGGCAAAATCAAGAAGAACGTTGCCGCCGCCATCATCGGCGACGCCTGAGGGAAACGCCCAAGACGAAAGGTGGTTCGGCGAGTCGTCAATCGATGAACCAATCGATCGAAATCGGTCGAACCGCCTGTTCCATCGATGTTCGCAGTAAACGAAGCACCTCAACCGCAATCGTCCGATAACGCTTCGCGCCCCTACCCTGGAGGGAACGCTGAGTCCGATAGAACCCTATTGGCGAGGATCAGGGTCGTCAATGATGAGAAGGTGCCGCTAATCGTCGTCGCACGCGGTCACGGGTAGACGTAGATTTCGTCGATCGCCCACCAGATCCCGCCGCCCAGCTTCAGACGCTGAGTTAGCGTCAGGCGCACGCAGCGTCCAGTCGCCGGCTGCGGCAGCGTGATGACGAAAGGCATATTGCATGGCGCTCCGGCGTTGCCGGAGCAACCGGGCTGTGGCTCCTGGCCGCTGGCGAGTGTGGCCCCGAAGGTGACGCAGTCGTCGGACACCGACAGATCCAGGGCGCCGGGATAGTCGCGGGGATCGGGACCGCCCATGCCATTCGGGCCGCCTGACCAGAACAGCACCTTGGTGAAGGCGTGCAGCTCCTTCATGTCGAGGATGAACTGGTCACCGATGGTCTGCGCCGGCGAGTTGGTGTCGCCAATCGACCAGCGGGTATTGATATTGCCATCCAGGGCGTTGGCGTACTTCAGATCCTGGCCCATCGCCTTCACGCCCGTCGGGAACGGTGGCATCGATAGCGCCGTCCACCCGACGCGGCTGTACGCTCCCCCGTCGGGCGTGCCGCTGACGACGTCGCGGGCGGCGTCGACTGCTGCCGCCTCAGCGGGCGCATCCATCACGCCGGCATCGGCGCCGCCCGTCCCCGGACCGCCGCTGCCCCCGGTTGCGCTGTTGCCGCCGGAACCGGCCGTGGCACCGCCGGTGCCGGCCTGGATCCCGCCGCTGCCGCTGGAGCCGCCCGATCCAGTGGTGGTGCCCGCGGCTCCGCCGCTGCCGCCGCCGGAGCCGCTGCTGCCACAGGCCGCCGCGATCAGCGTCGATGTGAGGGCCAGCGTCGAGACGATGCGCCCGGCGCCGAGGCGCCGTTCCTGAATGAGGGATTTTGGTGAGGCGATCATGGGTTCAACCTTCCGTTTGATCGGTTCAGGTGGATTTGCGCGCGCTCGGCTTGCGCGTGCGGCGGTACTGGTCGGCGGCGACGGCGAACAGCAGCACCACGCCGCGCGCGGTCTCCTGATAGAAAGTCGGGACGTTCATCAGGCTCATGCCGTTGTTGAGGCTGCCCATCAGCAACGCGCCCACCAGCGCGCCGAAGACGCGCCCGCGGCCGCCGGTCAGCGACGTGCCGCCGATGATCGCCGCCGAGATGGCGTCCAGCTCCAGAAACAGCCCGGCGCTGCCGGCGACGGCGCCACCCACGCGCGCGGTCAGCGCCACACCGGTGACGCCATACGCGAGGCCGGCGATCAGGAAGTCGATGAAGATCACCCGGTTCACGCGGATGCCCGACAGGCGCGCCGCCTCTGGGTTGCCGCCGATGGCGTACAGCTGCAGGCCGAAGGGCGTTCGTCGCATGACGATCTCCGCCGCCGTGGCCGCCGCCGCCACCAGGATGACCAGATACGGAATTCCCTGGCGCGAGGCCAGCCATCCGAAGGCGATGCCGCCCACGACGAAGGGGACCATCCGGCGCGCCAGGTGCGGAGCCAGGTTGTTGCCCAGCAGCCCCAGTTGCTGCGCGCGCCGCGCGCCCAGCCACTGAAATGCAGCCAGCGCTGCGATGCTGACGACGATCAGCGCGATCGACGGCGCCGGATCGAGAAAGCCGGTCGCCATGTCGGCCAGCGCGTCCGGCAGCGGCGCGATCGTCGATCCGCTGGTCGCGATCATCGATACGCCTCGGAAGTACAGCATGCCGGCCAGCGTGACGATGAACGACGAGACGCCCATGCGCGTGACCCACAGCCCCTGCCACGCCCCCATGACCACGCCGACGCCGAGCGCGATCACCACCGCCAGGACCGGGTTCATGTTGAGGTTGACGGTCAGCACCGCGACGACCACGCCCACCAGCGCCACCGCCGATCCCACCGACAGGTCGAAGTTGCGCGTGACGATCAGCATCACCGCGCTCACCGCCGCCAGGCTGACGATCGACGTCTGCAGCGCCAGCAGCACCAGGTTGCGCTGGGTCAGGAACGTCCCGTCAGTGGTGAACTGAAAGAAGATCCAGATCGCCGCCACCACCACCAGCAGCGTCGAGTCCCGGAAGGCGTCGCGACCGAAGAGACGAAGTTTGCCCAGGCCTAGCACGTCACACCCCCGCCGCCAGCCGCAGAAGCCGCTCTTCGGTGATGTCGGCGCCGGTCAGATCCCCGACCGCCGAACCATTGCGCAGCACGGTCACCCGGTGGCAGACGTCGACCAGCTCTTCCGCCTCCGATGACACCAGCAACAGGGCGCACCCTTCCTGCGACAGCGTCTTCCACAGCTGGTTGATCTCGTGCCGGGCGCCGACGTCGATTCCGCGCGTCGGATCCACCAGCAACAAGATCCGCGCACCCGTCGCCAGCCAGCGCGCCACCTGGACCTTCTGCTGGTTGCCGCCGGAGAGCGTGCCGACCGGCGTGTCGATCCCGGGCGCACGGATGGCCAGGCGCTGCATGAAATCCGTCGCCAGCCGCCGCATCTTCGGCACGTCGAGAAACTTCCGCCGCGTCACCGTGGCCAGGCACGCGAGGACGATGTTCTCGGCGATGGTGTGCTCATGGACCAGGCTCTCGCGGCGGTCCTGCGCGACCAGGCCGATGCCATAGCCGATCGCCGCCGCCGGACTGGCGATCTTCACCTCGCACCCGTCGACCAGCACGCGCCCCTCGACGGCGCCGGGCCAGGCGCCGAAGATCGCCTGCGCCAGCTCGTTGCACCCGGCGCCCAGCAGGCCGAACAGGCCCAGGATCTCGCCCTTGCCCACGCTCAGCGAGACGCCGCTGACCGGCGGGCGGCGGCGCTGGTCGGGATCGCGCGCGTAGAGGTCGCGCACCTCCAGTGCGGCGTCGCCGCGGGCGGCGGGGGCGTCGCCGCGGTGTTCGGCGGCGATCGTCGTCCCCAGCATGGCGCGCACGACGTCGTCCCGCGTGTCGGCCCGCGCCGGGTACTCGCCGGCCGCGCGCCCGTCGCGCATGACGACGATCCGATCGGCGATGGTGAACACCTCGGCCAGGCGGTGCGAGACGAAGATGCAGGTCACCCCGCGCGCTCGCAGCGCGCGCATGCGCTCGAACAGGCGCTGCACCTCGTTGTCGGTCAGCGCCGCCGTTGGCTCGTCCAGGATCAGCAGGCGCGCCTTCTTCGACAGCGCCCGCGCGATCGACACCAGCTGTTGCGTGGCCAGATCCAGCGTTCCCATGCGCGCCGCCGCGTCGACGCCCACGTCGAACTCGGCCAGGATCCGGCGCGCCTCGGCCAGGCGGCCCGGCACGTCGATGAAACCGAACCGCGTCGGCTCGCTGTTCAGGAACATGTTCTCGGCGACGCTGAGCTCGGGGACGACGTTCACCTCCTGCGCCACCAGCGCCACGCCCAGGGCCTGCGCCTGCGCCACGCTGGTCGGACGGAACGGCCGACCCTCGAGCAGGATCTCCCCTTCGTACGTGCCGTGCGCGTGAACGCCGGCCAGGATCTGGATGAACGTCGACTTGCCGGCGCCGTTGGCCCCCAAAAGCGCCATCACCTCGCCCTGATTGATGGTGAGGTCCAGGTGGTCGACGGCGACCACGCCGGGGAACCGCTTGACGATTCCCCGGGCTGCGAGCAGGGGCGCGGGCGTCACTTGCAGGACGGTTTCTTCGCCGGGACGTTCTTGTACACCTCGTCCGGGTTCAACCAGAACTGGTGCGAGCAGACGAACAACGGCATGTCCTTGGCCGTGACGAGGTAGATCGGCGTCTTGGCCCACGGGATCTTGCCGGCGCCGTTGTTGACGACGTCTTCGGTCTTCGGCTCCTCGCACTTGGCCAGGGCGACGGCCACCTTGCCGGCGCGGATCGCCATCTCGTCGGGCGCCGGCCACAGCGTGCCGAACATCTTCCCCTCGACGATGGCCTGGGCCGCCGACAGCTCCATGTCCTGTCCGGTGATGGGGATCGATCCCGGTTTCAGACCGGCGCCGTGCACCGCCTGCAGCACGCCCAGGGACATGCCGTCGTACGAGACCAGGAAGGCGTTCACCTTGTTGCTGTTCTTGGTCAGCGCGTTCTCGGCGTGGGCCTGCGCCGGCTCGGTCTTCCACTTGGGCGTGAACTGATCGAGGACGATCTTCACGTCGCCCTTCTTCACCAGCGGCTCCAGCACCTGGCGATAGCCCTCCTGCATCTTCGTCGATCCGGTTTGCCCCGGATCGCCGCCGATGAGCGCGTAGTTCCCCTTCGGCACCGCAGCGACGACGGCTCTGGCGGCGGCGATCCCGCCTTCTTTCGGATCGCGGCCGATGAAGGCGGCGTGCTTGGCGTTCAGGATGACGTCGTCGTACGACGCCACCGGGATATTCGCCTTGGCGGCCATCTTGGCGATGGTGCCGGCGACGTTGAAGTCGACCGGCTGGATGACGATGGCGTCGACGCCCTTGGTGATGACGTTCTCGGCCTGCGACACCTGCGTGTTGGGATCGTTCTCGGCGGACTGGAAGATCACCTTGTACCCGGCCGCCTCGACCGTCTTCTGGAAGAACGGCACGTCGGCGTGCAGGTAACGGAAGGCCGTCTGCTGCTTGAGCATGAAGGCGATGCGCCCGGTCTTGCCGGGCGTGCAGGCGGCGGCCACCGGCGCCGGGGCCAGCGCGGCCACCGCCGTGCCGATCGCCATCGCCACGAAGACAGCCATCCGGAAGATGGGCAAACGTCGAACCAAGGTCTCTGCACTCGTGCGGGGAGTCGCTCTCATGGGGCTGTCCTTTCTCGCATCGCGCGCGCCGGCGGGAGACGATGATACCGTTAACATCGCCTCAGTAATGCCGGCAAGGAAAATGTCTTGACCCATCCGGTCTAGGTCGTCAGCGCGTCAATGTGCCCAAGCTCGTCACGGGTGAAGTCCAGCTTGGCCAGCGCCGCCACGTTCTGCTCGACCTGCTCCGGGCGCGACGCGCCCATCACCGCCGACACCATCCCCTTGTGGCGCAGCACCCAGGCCACGGCCATCTGCGCCAGCGTCTGCCCGCGCTCCTTCGCCAGCGCGGCCAGCCCGTTCAGGATCCGCTTCTTCTCCTCCTTCGATTTCGACGCCACCCACTTCGACGCCCATTCACGCGCCGGACGCGTGTCTGCCGGCACGACGCCGTCCTGATACTTCGTCCCCGACAGCAGGCCCGAGGCCAGCGGGCAGAACGCGATCACGCCGATGCCGTTGCGATCGGTGTGCGGCAGCAGGTCGCTCTCGATGGCCCGTCCCAGCATGTTGTAGTACGGCTGGTGGATGGTGATGGGCGCCAGGCCCTCGCGCTTGACGATCTCCTGCGCCGCCTCGACCTGGGCACCCGTGTAGCTGGACAGCCCGACGTAGAGCGCCTTGCCCTGCTTGACCAGCGTGTCCAGGGCGCCCAGCGTCTCCTCGAAGGGCGTGTTCGGGTCCGGCCGGTGCGAGTAGAAGATGTCGAAGTATTCGATGCCCGTGCGCCGCAGCGACTGATCGCAGCTGGCGATGATGTACTTGCGCGATCCCCACTCGCCGTAGGGCCCCGGCCACATGCGATATCCGGCCTTGCTGCTGATGACCAGCTCGTCGCGCGGCATGTCCTTGATGATGCGGCCGCAGACGACCTCCGCGTTGCCGGCCGGCGTGCCGTAGTTGTTGGCCAGATCGAAGTGCGTGATCCCGAGATCGAACGCCCGGAACATGCAGGCCTTCGCCACGTCGCCGTCCTCCGTGCCGCCGTAGGTCTCCCAGGCGCCCAGCGACACCGCGGGCAGCATGAGTCCGCTGCGTCCGCAGCGCCGGTATTGCATCTTCTCGTAGCGATCGGTGGCGAATGCTTTTGTCATGAGGCCTTCGGATTGGGCTTGTTGTTGGTGGTGGGGTCGTGGGGTGGAACCGGCGTTCGATGCGCAGTCTTGTCCGACGTTTTTTCCAGAGAGGGCAGGGCGCGGGCCTTGGCGCCGCAGGATTCGCGGACGATCAGCTCCGATTGCAGCACGACGTGGCGGCGCGGTCCGGCGCCCTCGCCGTTGATGCGGTGGATCAGGATCTCCGCGGCCAGCGTGCCGAACATCTCCGTCGGCTGATTGATGACGGTGAGGAAGGGAGACAGGACCGCCAGGTGCTCGACGTCATCGAAGCAGACAAGCGCGATGTCCTTCGGCACGACCAGCCCGCGCTCGCGGACCGCCTGCATGGCGCCGACGGCGGTCATGTTGTTGACGGCGAAGACGGCGGTGGGACGCTCGTCGAAGCCCAGGAACTGCTGCATGGCCCCGTAGCCGCCG
>DATKEU010000164.1:0-3895 GCA_035544495.1 Polyangia bacterium
CCCCGCGTTGCCACGACGCCCGCAAGACTCGGTCCCGACGTGCCCGCTACGGCTCTCGTCGGCCAGGACTTCCACCTGTAGGTCATCGTCAGTTTGCCCAACGCACTCCCGTTCCTGGTTGAACGGGTCGCTCTCAACTGATCGGCGACGCGTGTGGTAAACCGACGTCATGTCGGCGTTCGTTCCCCTCGATCGCCTGGTGGCGGGCGGCCACGTGGCGGAGGACCAGGCGGCGCGCGTGGCGTTCCTGTGGGACGAGATCCGCCGCTTGAAGCGCGAGAAGCGCGCGTTCATTCCCGCGCACAACTATCAGGTGCCCGAGGTGCAGGCGATCGCCGATACCGTTGGCGATTCGTTCGAGCTGGCGGTGCGGGCGCGCGACCTGGACGCGGCGCTGGTGGTGTTCTGCGGCGTGCGGTTCATGGCCGAGGGGTGCTACACGCTGGCGCCCCAGAGGCCCGTGTATCTGCCCAACTTGCAGGCGCTTTGCTCGCTGGCCGAGGTCGACGCCGACGACGTCGCCGAGCGCCAGGATTTTCTGCGCGCTGCCGGGCGGCGGTTCGCGACCATGACGTACGTCAACACCTACGCCGACGTGAAGGCGCTGTCCGACGCCTGCTGCACGAGCTCCAACGCCGCGCGCATCGCGGAGCGGCTGGGCGCGCCCGACATCCTTTTCGTGCCCGACCAGAACCTGGCCTATCAGGTGGCGATCAAGACCCGGCGCATGTACTTGCCGCCGCCCGAGCCGCACCGGTTTCACCCCAAGGAGTACGCCGAGATGGTGGAGCCGCTGATTCGCGAGGGCGAGCGACAGGGGCTGGCCGGGAACGTGTTCGCCTGGGAGGGCGCCTGCCACGTCCATCATCAGATGACCGTCGCCGACGTGGAGGCGATCCGGCGCCAGGATCCGGAGGCGGTGGTGATCGTGCACGGCGAGGTCAAGCCCGAGCTGCAGCGGATCGCCGACGCCGTGCTGTCGACGTCGCAGATGGTGAAGTACGTCGACGCGCACCCCGACAAGCAGCGGTTCGCGATCCTGACCGAGTGCGGGCTGGTGGTGCGCATGGAGCTCGAGCACCCTGAAAAGCAGTTCTACAAGCCGTGCCGCCTCTGCCAGTTCATGAAGGCGACGGACCTGGAGAACGTGTACGAGACCCTGCGCGACGAGCCGGCGGAGCGGCGGATCACGGTGCCCGAGGACGTACGCGCGGGGGCTGCGCGCGCGATGATGCGGATGATCGAGCTGGCCGCGCCCGCGGGCGGTAGTGGTTGAAAGTCAGAGGATCGTGGCGGCCAGGTCGTATTCGGCCGTGTGAGTGACCGTGGCGCGGACGATCGCGCCGGCGAGCGGCGCCGGCGTGTCGCCGGCGGATTCGGGGAGCGACAGATAGACCTGGCCGTCGATCTCGGGGGCCTGGCCTTCGTGGCGGCCCATCATGAGGTACTCGGACTCGTCGGAGGGGCCCTCGACCAGCACCTCGAGGGTGCGGCCGCGCAGGGCGCGCAGCTTCTTCTTCGAGACGGCGCGCTGGATGCGCAGCAGCTCGCGGCGGCGGGCGTCGATCTCTTTTTTCGGGACACGGCCGGGCAAGAGCGCCGCCACCGTGCCCTCTTCGCGCGAGTAGTTGAAGACGCCGACGCGGTCCAGATCGGCCTCCCGGACGAAGTCGCAGAGGCGCTGGAACGCTTCGTCGGTCTCGCCGGGGTGGCCGACGATGAAGGTGGTGCGCAGCGTGGCGCCGGGGACGCGGGCCCGCACGCGCTCGCACAGCGCGCGCACGGCGCGCTCGCCATACCCGCGGCGCATCGATTTCAGCACGCCGCTGTCGATGTGCTGGATGGGGACGTCCAGATACTTGGCGACGCGCGGCTCGCGCGCCATCACGTCGAGAAGCCCGTCGGTGCAAGCGCTGGGATAGGCATAGTGCAGGCGGATCCAGCGCAACCCGTCGACCTGGGATAGACGGGCGAGCAGCGCCTCGAGCGTCGGCGGCGCTTTCCCGTCCGATGCCAGATCGGTCCCGTACGTCGTCAGGTCCTGCGCCACCAGGCAGATCTCCTTCGCGCCGGCGGCGGCCAGGGCCTCGGCCTCGCGCACCACCGAGTCCGGGTCGCGGCTGCGCTGCGGGCCGCGCAGTTTGGGGATGATGCAGAAGGCGCAGGGGCGGTCGCAGCCCTCGGCGATCTTGACGTACGCGGTGTGCGCCGCCATCGACGGCCGGCGCGGGGCGATGTCGTCGTACAGAAAGCGCGGCGTCTCCGCCACCTGCACGCGGCGGGTGGCGCCCGCGATGGCGTCGGCTATCAGGCCCACCTCGTCGGTGCCGATGAAGTGATCCACCTCGGGCATCTCGTCGGCCAGCTCGCGCGGGTAGCGCTGCGACAGGCAGCCGGCCACCACCAGGCGCCGGCAGGTGCCGGCCTCCTTGTGGCGCGCCATCTCGAGAATGGCGTCGATCGACTCCTGCTTCGCCTCGCCGATGAAGCCGCAGGTGTTGACGACGATGACGTCGGCTTCTTCCGGGGCGGCGACGATGGTGTGGCCCGCGCCCGTCGCGTGGCCGAGCATGACCTCGGTGTCGACGCGGTTCTTCGGGCAGCCGAGCGAGAGAAAATGGACGTTCATGTGACGAAAGCCGCGGGAGTTTAACAGATGATCGCCCGCGCGCCCGCCGCTACGGAAACACCAGCACCGTCCGCGGCCCCAGCTCGGCGATCAGACCGTCGATGTGGCGCCGCACGACGTCGCGGCGGGCGACCACGGAGTTGATCTCGGCGCTGGTCAGGATCTCGTAAGGGGCGCCGTTCTCTTCCGACAAGATGCGATGCAGGGTCGCGACGGTGACGCGGTCCAGCGCCTCGTACAGCGCCCGCGAGAACCGCTGCGTCTTCTCCAAGACCAGCCGCGTCTTCACATTGCCCTCCGGCTCGATGAAGAAGGACATGGTGTTGTCCATGAAGTAAAGCTGCGAGCCGTCCGGCGACGCCTTCATGTTGCCGCCCGAGAAGCGGTCGGGGTTCGCGGTCAGGAAATCGAACACCACCAGGTCGGACAGCTGCGCCGCGATCGCTCGGTCTTCGACGGGGATCGGTTCGTCCGCGCTCAGCCAGGCCGTCATCTGCTGCCGTCCGGCCGGCGTGTCGAAGCCGGAGTCCTTTATCACCGGGATCCAGTAGGACGCCTCGCCCAGCGTCTTTCCCGTCGGGCCGAAGATGGTCTGGGCCTGGATGCGCGGCAGGGCCGGCTCGCTGTCAGGGTGCAGGTGGGCCAGGAGCTCGTCGCGGCTGACGGCGCGCGGAGCGGCCGGCGGCACGGCGTTGAGGCCCAGCAGGCGATTCAAGCGATAGGCAGCCACCTCCTTGCGCGGGATGGTCTGCTCGTTGGTCTGGGCCGGCTTGAAGGCGGCGCGCGAGCCGTCGGCGAAGTCGACCCGGAACGACAGCGACGAGCCGCCATGGTTCAGCTTGAAGCGCACGATCGGCTGCGTGCGCACGCGTTCCAGCAGCAGGTCGTCGGACATGCCCATGAAGGTGCCCGACGATTCCAGCGCCACGCGCAGGTCGGGCACGTCCGACAGATCGCGCCGCGCGGCCAGCGGCGCCGGCGCGGCGGTCCGGGACGCCAGCATCGCCGGATGTCGGGCGGCGATGATCGCCTGGTGCAGCTGGCGCGCGCCGCGGACGCCGACCACGCCCGTCCCGGCGAGGAGCGCCCCCGCCAGGCCCAGCTCGATGAGGACGCAGGTGCCCAGGCGCACGCGGGGATTTTATCGCAGCGGCGACGCGCGCGCGCGGCAGCCCCTCGCATCCGCGGACGGATGGCAGTACCTTCGGCGCGTCTTTTCGCACAGCAACGAGAGCACCCAAGGGGACTTCATGACCACGTCGTCCG
>DATKEU010000165.1:0-8168 GCA_035544495.1 Polyangia bacterium
CTCGCGCAGCACCGCGGGGGCGCAGCCTTTGCGAGGCGGGTTGAGGACGACGGCGTCGGCGGTCCCCGGCGCGCCAGGCGCGAGCGCGCGCAGCCCCTCGGCGGCGTCGGCGACGACGAAATGGACGTGGGTGATGCCCGCATTCGCCGCGGCGGCGCTGGCGTCGGCGATGGCGGCGGCGTTCGATTCGATGCCGACCACCGCGCGCGCCTGCGTCGCCAGCGTCAGCGCGATGCCGCCCACGCCCGAGTAGGCGTCGACGGCGCGCTCGACGGGGCCGAGCGCGCGCGCGATGTGCGCGTAGGCCAGGGCCGCCACGCCGCGGTTGGCTTGAAAGAAGGCGCGCGACGACAACCGGAGGCGCGCGGGACCGATCTCCTCCAGCAGCGCCGGCGCGCCGCCGAGCGCGATCTCCTCCTCGCCGAAGATGACGTTGCCGCGGGTCGGGTTGACGTTCTGGACCACGCCGGCGACGGCCGGGCAGCGGGCGACCAGGTCGGCTGCGACGGCAGCGCCGGCCGCCCAGGCGCGCCGGGCGGTGACCAGGGTAGCCAGCACCTGGCCGCGGAAGTTCGCGCGCAGCACCGCGTACCGCAGAACGCCCGTCAGTCGCCGCTCGTCGTATGGCTCCACGCCGGCCGCGCGCAGCGCCTCGGCCAGCGCCACCGTGGCCGCGTCCAGCGGCGCCTCGACGATGCGGCAGCCCCGCAGCTCCACGACGTCGTGCGAACGCGGCGCGTATGCCCCCAGGATCAGCGCGCCGCCCGCGTCGCGCGCGCAGACCAGCTTGGCGTTGTTGCGGTAACCGAGGTCGAGCGGCGACGCCACGCACGGCTCGACGCCGACCTCCGCCAGCGCCGGGTGCGCCGCCAGCGCCGCGCGCACGCGCTCCGTCTTCCACGCGCGCTGGGCGGCCACGTCCCAGTGCTGCAGCACGCAGCCGCCGCACGGGCCGAACGCCGGGCACACGGGCGCGCGCCGCTCCGGCGAAGGCCACGCGATCGCCTCCAGCGCTCCCCACGCGTGTGGCCGGTGCGGCGAGACGTGCTCCACCGCCGCCGTCACCACCTCGCCCGGCAGCGCGCCGCGCACGTGCACGGCGCTCTCACCCGCGCCGGTGCAGATCCCCGCGCCCTCGTCGTCGACGCCGATGCAACGAAGCGAGACGCTCACGGCGGCGGCTGCGCGCCCAGCGCGGCGGCCAGCTTGGGCAGCGAGACGTCATACCGGTACGGGATGCCGCGGTGGCCGTCGTCGAACTCCTCGTGCTCGAAGGCGATCCCCAGCGCGCGCAGCCGCGCCGCCAGCACGCGCGCGCCCAGATCCAGCCCGTACTCGTCGCGCGTCCCGGCGTCGATGAACAGCAGCTTCAGCTGGGCCAGCGCCGTGGCGTGCGTCGTCACCTTCACCATCTCGGTCGGGTCCCAGGCCTTCCAGCGCCGCCACACCTCCTCGATGATCTCCCCGGTTTCCAGATCGAAGGGCAACGCGATGCCGGCCGGGCATTTCTCGTCGGGCGAATAGCAGGCGCCCATGGCCAGCATCATGATCGTGGTGATGTCGTCGTTGCTCTTGGTGACCGCGCCGGCGAAGTAGCTCAGGAACTCCGCGACGCCGCCGCGCTTGCGCAGCGTGCGCACGGTCTTGGCGATGTCGGGGATGACCGCCAGCTCGAAGTACGCGTCGCCCGAATGGCAGGCCAGCGCCGCGAACAGCGACGGGTGGCGCATGGCCAGCACCAGCGCGCCGAAGCCCCCCGACGATTTGCCGCCGATGCCGCGCCCCTCGCGCGCGCCGCGCGTGCGAAAGCGCCGGTCGACGTACGGGACGACCTCGTCGACGACGTGGGTTTCATAGCGGCCGGTGGCCGGCGAATCCAGGTACTGGCTGCCGCCGAGACGCGTGAAGCAGTCGGGCGCCACCACGATCACCTCGCCCATCGCCCCCGACGCCGTCAGCCGATCCAGGCGCTCGCCCAGCCCGGGCTGCCAGGGGCTGCCCTGGAACAGCATCTCGCCGGTGCCGGTGAACCCGGCCAGCCAGAAGATGACCGGATAGCGGCGCCCCGGTTCGCGGTCGTACGACGGCGGCAACCAGATGGCCGTCCGGCGCGCGGTGGGATCGCCAAGGGCGTTGCCGCGCAGGGCTTCGCTCTCGATGATCTCGTACACCACGCGGCCGTGCATGTCGCGAGTTATGGCATAGTCGCGTCCAGGGATGCGAGATCGACGCTGGTGGTGCCGCCCGACGCTGACCGGCGCGTGCCTTTTGTCTTTGTTGCTGGGCGGCGCCAGGGCGCCGGCGGCGCCCGCGGCCGGTGGGCGCAAGACGGCGACGCCTCAGCTGGACGTCAAGTCGTGGGAGCTGGCGAACGGCCTCAAGGTGCTGTTTCTCGCCAACCACGAGGCGCCGATCGCGACCGTCCAGGTTTTCTATCACGTCGGTTCCAAGGACGAGCACGTCGGCATCCGCGGCGTCGCCCACATGTTCGAGCACATGATGTTCAAGGGTTCGGAGCACGTCCCGCCGGAGGACCACGCGCGTCTGCTGAAGGAGGTGGGCGGCCAGGTCAACGCCTTCACCACCGAGGACATCACCGCCTATCACGACACCGTGCCCCCGTCGTACGTGGGCTTCGCCATGCGCCTGGAAGCAGAGCGTATGCGATCGCTGAAGCTGTTCCCTTACACCGTCGACTCCGAACGCCGCGTGGTCGAGGAGGAGAAGCGCCTGCGCGTCGACAACAACCCCATCGGCAAGGCCATCGAACGCTTCCGCGCGCTGGCGTACACCCAGCACCCGTACGCGTGGACGGCGGTCGGCACCATCGAAGATCTGGAGCGGGTCACGCCCGCCGACTGCCAGCAGTTCTACGACACGTACTATCAGCCCAACAACGCGACGTTGATCGTCGTGGGTGACGTGCAGGAGGCCGACGTGCGCAAGCTGGCCGAGGCGCACTTTGGCGGCCTGCCGCGCGGCCCGGAGCCGCCCCGCTCCAGCGTCCGCGAGCCGCCCCAGACGGCGGTCCGCAACGAGACGCTGTCGCTGGAGGTGCAGGTGCCGGTGGTCGTCGGCGGCTATCACATCCCGCGCGCCGCCGATCGGGATCAGGCTCCGTTGGAGGTGCTGGCGGCGATCCTGTCGAACGGCGAGTCGTCGCGCCTGCACCAGCGCCTGGTGCGCAAGGATCACCTGGCCATCGCCGCCGGCGGCGTCACCGAGACCATGGAGGCGCCGGGCCTGTTCATCGTCTACGCCGCGCACCTGCCCGATCGCGATCAGACCAAGGTGCGCCGCGCCCTGCTGGACGAGGTGGCGCGCACGCGAACGGAGCTGGTCAGCGCCGCCGAGCTGGACAAGGCCAAGAACCAGCTGGCGTCGGGGTTCATCTTCGGCTTGCAGACCATCGACGGCGTGGCCACCCAGCTGGGGCAATTCCAGTACGTTTACGGCGACTGGCGCGAGTTCGTGAAGGGGGCCAGCCGCTATCTGGCGGTGACGGCCAGGGACGTGCAGCGCGTGGCGGCCAAGTATCTTGTCGACAGCAACCTGACCTTCGTGGCGCTGCAGCCGCGCTCGCTCAGCGCGCCGGTGGTGCCGGGGGCAGCGCCATGAGGCGGCGGGCCGGTATCGGGGCGTCGGTGCTGGCGCTGGCGGCGCTGGCGGCGATGGCCGCCGCGTGCGGCGGTTCTCGTGCGAAAAAGAGCGCGGGAAATCCGGCCTCGATCGAGGTCTCGTACGAGTCGGGGACGGGACAGCCCGGCGGCCCGCCCGCCGCGATGACGGACTTCTGGCGCAACCGCAAGGACCTGATCCAGGCGCCGCCCCCGCCGCGCGCGACCGAGCTGGCCTTGCCGGCGATCGATCGCTGGAAGATGCGCAACGGCCTCGAGGTGGTGGTGGTGCCGCGCACCGACCTGCCGGTCGCCACCTTCACGATGACGGTGAAGGCGGGCGGCTACGACGAGGACAAGGCCAGCACGCTGGGCGTGTCGTCGTTCACCGCCGCCATGCTGCGCAAGGGGACGCGCACGCGCAGCGCCGACGCCATCTCGCGCGCCATCGACTTCGTGGGCGGGACGCTGGAGACGCAGGCGGGCGACGAAAGCTCCAGCGCCATTTGCGCGGCGCTGTCGCGCGACGCGCCCCTGTGCCTGGATCTGCTGTCCGACGTGCTGATGCACCCCAGCTTTCCGGAAGCCGAGATCCCCGAGGTGCGGGATCAGATCCTGGCCGCGCTGAACAGCCGCTACGACAACCCGTTCGAGCTGGCGAGCGCGCACTTCGACAACCTCCTGTTCGGCGAAAAGCACCCCGACGGATGGGTGCTGACCCCGGACGACGTGAACAAGATCGACCGCGAGCAGATGCAGACGTTCTGGAAGACGTTCTATCGCCCGAACAACGCCGTCCTGGCCGTGGCGGGCGACGTCGATCCGATCCGGCTGCGCGCGGATCTGGCGCGCGCCTTCGGATCCTGGGAGCGCGCCGACGTCCCCGAGCGGCCGTACTTCAAGGTGCCCGACCTGAAGATCACGCGCATCCTGCTGGTCGATCGCCCCGACCTGACGCAGTCGACGCTGGTGTTCGGCCACCGCGGCATCAAGCACGTCGATCCCGCCTGGTTCGCGGTGACGCTGGTGAACTATGTGCTCGGCGGGTCGGACTTCTCGTCGCGCCTGATGACGGAGGTGCGGGCCAAGCGCGGGCTGACGTACGGGATCAGCTCCAGCTTTGGCGCCAGCCTGTACGAGGGTGCCTTCCGCGTGTCGGCGTCGACGAAGAACGCCACCGCCTGGGACGCGCTGGCGGCGGCGGTGGCGGAGGTCCGCCGCATGAAGACCGACGGCCCGACGGCGGGGGAGCTGGCCAAGGCGCAGGGTTTCTACGCCGGCAGCTATCCGTTTCACCTGCAGACGGCGGAGGGCGTCGCCAGCAACATCGTCGCCGCCGAGCTGCACGGCCTGGGAATCCCGTACGTGCGCCAGTTCCCCGTGCGCATGGCCGCGGTCGCTCTGCCGGAGGCGCGCGAGGCGGCCGCCAACTGGCTGAACCCCGACAACCTGTGGGTCGTCATCGTCGGCCGCGGCGCCGAGGTCGAGCCGCAAATCGCCAAGTCCGGCCTGCCCTACGAACGCATCGACTTCAAGGCGCCGATCAGCTATGTCGCCCGCGCCAAGGCCCGCCAGAAGGCGCCGCCGCAACCGTAGCGGCGAAAAAGCGTCACTGCACGGCGACGAGCCACATCTGGGCGCCCTGCTGCGGCGTCGCGGTCCACGTGACGGAATAAGTGCCGGCGGCGGAGACGTTCTTGACCGCCACGGCACACTGAACGAAGGAATCGCGCTCCTGCGCGTTGCTGTCGATCAAGACGAAACCGCTGTCGGGAGTCGCGGTTTGCGGCGTCCTCGGAAAACCGTCACCGAACCAGAACGCGATCAGCGTGGCCGGGCCGTCGGTGGTGACGCTTGCGCTGGTCAGCCTGTTTGGCGCGAGCACCTCGTTCCACTTCTTGTCCTGGATCCGCGTGCCCTTGATGACCTCGATCGCCGCCAGGGTGATCTCGTCGCCCTGGCCCGTCTTGTTCATCCCGGTCGTGGCCGCGACGGTGAAATTGCCGCCGCCGCGCGCCGACGGAAATGCGTAGAGCGCGGTGCCAGAGTCCGGCCACTTGGTGTAAGGGTGGGGCGTGACGGTGTCGAGCGGACGGTAGGGTGCGTTGCCCGCGCTGTCGGTCGGTGCGGCGGTCAGCCCGTTGTATCCGCGGCCGATGCCAACGACGATGGTGCTGCCTGACGGCTGAGTCGCCATCACCGGGGTCCGGATCGACGATGCGGTCGACGAGTCGAGGTGATAAAAGCTCATGCCGTGCGCGCCGAGACCGGGCGAGCCGGGTGTCTGGCCGGGCACGTTGCGCGCGCCGTCGTCGGACGAACCACCACCGCCGCCGCTGCTGCCGTTGGCGCTGCCGCTGCCGCTGCCATTGGATGCGTCGAGCGCGGCCATCCGACTGGCGCATCCGACCGCCGACAGTGCGGCGAGCAGGAATCCACAGTTCCGCAGCATCCCAATAAACATTACATCATACCGGCGCCCGGCGCGGCCCGCCGTCGTTGGCCTTCTGCCGGCAGAGAGGCGCTGGCGCTATTTGATCGGCTTTGCGCGCAGCACGATCTTTCCGTCGCGCGTGGCGACGTCGAAGCGGACGCCGCTGGCGGCCTGCTGGCGCAGGATCTCCGGCACCCGCGCGGCCAGGAGCTCTTTCAGCTTGCCGACGGTGACTGGCTGGCGTGGGTTTTCCAGGCCCGCCAGCGCGGCGTTGTAGCGGCGCTGCAGGTCGGCGATCTCGTCGTCGTTCATTCCCGGTATCGCGGCGGCGGCGCTGGCCGGCTCGGGCGCGGGCGGTGTCGTCGTCGTCGTCGTCGTCGCGACGGCGCCGGCGGCGGTGGCCTCGCCGGCTCGCTCCTGGCGCACGGCGATCATGCGGTTCTGGCGCTCGACGAACGCCTTGGCCCGCGCGAGGGGGATGCCCATGGCGACGGCTTCCGACTCCGTCAGCGGCTCCCCGCGTTCGGCCAGGCGGCGCTGCGTCTTGGCCAGATCCTTGCGGTACGTGCCGGCCTCGATCTCGCGCAGCGTGCGGTTCCAGTAGGTCGTGTACAGGACCCAGCGCTGCGACAGCGTCTGGAACCGGAAGCGCAGGCCGGCGTTTCGGATCGACAGCTGCTGCGTCTCCAGCATCAGGCGGTTCAGCTCGCGGCGCGGGGTGTTGGGCGGGCGGCGTTCGGTCCCGGCGAAGAAGCTCTCGTACAGCGAGCGCAGCCGTTCCACCTTCCGATCCATCTCCGTCAGGCGCTCGGCCACCACCTCCGGGTGGTCGGGCGGCAGCGTCTGGCCGGGCTTCTTCACGGTCTCGTCAGTCTACCCGCAAGCCGCGGCGCGACGAAAATTCGCGGCGAAAATGGTATGAAACGGCGGGGCGGATCACGATGCACCAAACTGTGAGGGCGCGATGAGCCTGCTCGGGTGGGCGGTGGCCGTGATG
Organism: Polyangia bacterium; assembly: GCA_035544495.1. Lineage (GTDB taxonomy): Bacteria > Myxococcota_A > Polyangia > Fen-1088 > Fen-1088 > DATKEU01. The sequence goes on from DATKEU010000165.1 coordinate 7,049, forward strand.
GCGCTTCTGGGCGTGCTGATCCTCGTGCACGAGCTGGGGCACTTCGTGTTCGCGCGCCTCTTCGACGTCAAGGTGCTGCGCTTCTCGCTGGGGTTCGGGCCGCGCCTCCTGGGCCTGACCTGGGGCGAGACGGAGTATCGCCTCTCGCTGGTGCCGCTCGGCGGCTACGTGCGCCTCCTCGGCGAGGATCCCGCCGAGGCGATCCCGCCCATCGACCGCAACCGTTCACTGGCGGCCAAGCCGCTGTGGCAGCGCTACACGATCGTGATAGCGGGGCCGGTGTTCAACCTGCTTCTGCCGCTCTTCATCTACTTCATCCACTACGCCGGGCAGCACACGTTGCTGCCGCCCACCATCGGCACGGTGCTGCCCGATCTGCCGGCGGCGCGCGCCGGGCTTCTGTCCGGCGATCGCGTGGAGTCGGTCGACGGCAAGAAGATCCGCTACTGGGAAGAGCTGGAGCGCACCATCGCCGACGGGCCGGGGCGCACGATGCGCTTTGGCATCCGGCGCGGCTCGGACGCCGAGGAGCGCGACGTGACGCCGGTGGAGATCGAGCGCGCGGGCACGCTGCGGATGAAGGAGAAGGTCGGGTGGATCGGGGTCTCGCCGCGCTTTCACCTGCCGGAGATCGGGGTTCTGGATCCGAACTCGCCGGCGGCGCAGGCGGGCCTCAAGAGCTTCGACTTCGTCACGTCGGTCAACGGCGCGCCGGTGGCGACCTGGGCCGAGTTCACGCACGCCGTCGAGCGCACCGGCGCCTCGCCGCTGCGCCTCACGTACCTGCGCGGCGGCTACTCGGCGGTCCCGTTCGCGCACATCGAGATCCAGCAGCCGAGCTCGGCGGTGGTGATCCCGGTGGCGGTCTTCGACGGCGCCGGCCACCGCCGCTACGAGACCGGCATCCTGTCGGCCGAGCTGTTCGTCTTCTCGGTCGAGCCCGGCAGCCCCGCCGACCAGATCGGGATCCGCCGCGGTGACCAGATTCTGGAGCTGGACGGCCAGGCCATCCCGCACTGGGATCTGTTGCGCCAGCGCATGGCCGCCAACCCGACGCGCACGTTTCAGATCGCCTGGGTCTCGCCGGGTGGGGTTCGCAAGGACGCTTCGTTTCGGCAGG
>DATKEU010000166.1:0-12658 GCA_035544495.1 Polyangia bacterium
CGAGTTCGTAAGGCGCGCCGGTTGCCGCCACTCCAAGCCCCCCCTCAAGACGCGCGCGCCGGACCCGATGTCTGAGCCCGCAAGGGGAACCCACCCCTCTCGCCGCCCCAACGAAGCGAATGGGGCCCGCCCTCACACCCGCCGCCGCCCCGTCTTCTCTACGGCCCCCCCGGTGCGGCCCCGCGCTACAGCTTGTCGACCAGGCTCATCTGGAAGCTGGCTGCGGACGCGGTCAGCGTGGCGTCGAGGGCGTGGTTGGCGAGGGCCAGGTTGCTGGTGGCCTCGAAGACGTCCGCGTCCTGCTCCCCTGACAGGGTCTTGGTCGTCGTCAGCTTGGTGGAGGCGGCGATCGACTGGGCGGCGTCGAAGGCGTCCATCGAGGCTCCGACCTTGGCCAGGGCGTTGCCCACCTGCTGGTTGACGCTGTCCAGGCTGGCGAAGGCGGCCCGGATGCCGGAGCCGTCGTTGGCGCCGAGCGCGGTCGACAGCGAGTTCAGGGTGGCGAAGAGATCGGCGCCGCCGCCCACTCCCTTGACGGCCACGTCGGCGCGCACGGACGAATCCTCCAGCACGCCGGGCGCCACCTCTATCTGGCGGACGTTGGTGTCGCCCTGGTAGTTGCCGGAGGCGTCGAACGGGGGCTGGTTGTCCTTCGTGCCGCCGAAGATGTAGCGGCCGTTGAAGTCGACGTTCATCAAGCTCAGAGCCTGGTTGAAGAGAGTGTTCACCTCGGCGACGGCGTTGCCGCGCTCGGCGGCCGAGTAGCTGTCGTTGGACAGCTGCTCGGCCAGCTCGCGCGCGCGGGTGACCACGTTCGACAGCTGCTGCAGGTTGCTGTCGGCCATGGACAGCTCGTCGTTGGCGCGGCCCGCGCCCTGGTTGATGGCGTCCAGGCGGATGAGCTGCGTGCGGTCCCTGACGATGAGGCCGGCGGCGCTGGGATCGTCGCCGGGCGAGGTGACGCGCTTGCCGGTGGCCGCTTCCTGCGACGCGGTCAGGACCCGATCGCGCGCGTCGAGCGCGTTCTTCGTCGCCAGGTCGTAAAACATCTTGTCGCTGACGCGCATGGGCTCCTCGCTTACGATTTCAGGCCGATCAGGGTGTCGAGCATGCTGTCCGCGGTGGTGATCACCTTGCTCACCGCCTCGAAGGCCCGCTGCGCCTTGGTCAGGTTCACCATCTCCTCGTCCAGGTTCACGCCCGACGTCGATTCGCGCAGCTGCGTCAGGTGATCCACCATCCCGCTGTCCTGATCGGAGATGGCCTTCGACAGCGCCGACTTGGCGCCAAAGGAGGTGACGAGGTCCTGAAACGTGCCGCTGACGTCGGCGCCGGTCGACAGGGCCGTGCTCTCGGTGTTCACCAGCGCCAGCATGTTCTTGTTGTCGCCGCTGGCGCCCGCGGCGCTGGCCGCCGCCAGCAAGGCGGGGTTCGCCACCAGCGCGCTGTCGACGGTCAGGCTGGAGGCGGCGCCGGACGCGGTGGCGCTGACCGTGAACATCTGGTGGCCGGTGGTGCCGTCGGCGGCGAAGCCGGCGCTGTGCACGGCGTTGATCGTGTTGGCGAAGTCGAACGCCATCTGGTCGATCCCGTTCTTCGCGGTCAGCAAGCCGCCGTCGCGCGCGCTCAAGGCACCGCCCAGGTTGCCGCCCAGCTGCGCCGACGTCAGCGGCACGGGTCCGGTGCCGTCGGCGCGCGTGAGGTTCACCGTCAGGTGGCCACCGTTGTTGGGATCGGGGGCCAGGGACAGCTGTCCGGCTCTCAGCGCTCCGACGAGATCGGCGCCGCCCGGCAGGGCCATGGCGACGTCGCCCTGCGCGTCCAGCACCGGCGTGGCGCCGGTCAGCGTCGCCAGCTTGTCTTGCAGTTGCTGGCGCTGATCCAGCAGATCGTTCGGCTCGGCGCCGGTGACGCGCGATTGCTGGATCTGCACGTTCAGCGCGGCCATCGCCGACGCCGACTGGTTCACGTCGGCGACGATGCCGGCCATGTTGGCGTCCACGCCGTCGCGCGCCTGCTCCAGCGCGGTGGAGGTGCGGTTGAACGTCTGGGCCAGCGACTGCGCGGCGCTGACCGCGGCCTGGCGAAGCCCCGTGTCGCTGGGGTTCTGGGCCACGCCGCGCAGCGAGGTGTAGAACGTGCCCAGCGCCGCGGTCAGGCCGTTGGCGTCGTCGGGATCGAGGGCAGAGACGGAGGTCAGGGCCGCGCTCTCCGTCGAGGAGAAGCCCGACGACGAGAACGCACTCTGCATCTGGCGCTCGAGAAACGCGTCGCGCGCCTGCGTGACCGACTGCAGCTGGACGCCGCTGCCGATGAAGGTGTTGCCGACGAAGTCGGTCGGCGTGTTCGCGGCCAGGTTCGCGATCTGGCGGCTGTACCCGGGCGTGTTGACGTTGGCGATGTTCTGGCTGGCGGTGGCGGCGGCGCCCCGGTGCGCGCCCAGGCTCTGGCCGGCCTGGGTGAGAATGCTGATCAGATCGGAACCCATGACTAGGCCACCCGGCTGACGGTGCGGGAGTGCCAGATGCCCGTCGACGATCCGCGGCGGTTGTACGCGGCCGGCGTCGGGTTCAGCACGCCCAGGTACGCGCGCACATACGACAGCGCGCGCTGGCCCAGGATGCGGTTCAAATCGTCCAGCTCGGCCAGCGCGGCGGCCAGTGAGCGAATCGCCGCCAGCCCTTCATCGAGGTGCGCGGCGGGTCCAGGCAGCGCGGCGCCCAGGGTCGCGACGGTGACCTCGTTCAAACCCAGCGCGGCGCCGGCGGCGGCCAGCGCGCGCGCCAAATGTTGCTGCAAGCCGCGAACGTGATCGTTGAAAGACGCGCGCAAGTTGGCCCGCGCGACCAGCCCATCGACGTTCATGGTGCGGATCAGCGCGCGCTCTTGCCGTGCCCGCTCGACCTCGGCCTCCAGTGCCTCGCGAATGCTGTCAACGACGGTGAGGGCCTCTTCGAGCTGATCCATTTCCTAGTGACCGATCATCTCCCGCAATTTTGCGTCGACCTCGGCCGCCTGCAGGATCTCGTCGGCGACCTGGGACGGGTTGGGCTGATAGCCACCCGAACGCACCTGCTGCTCGATCTCTTTGAGCCGGCTAATGCGATTGTTGCTGGCCGCCGAGCGGGCGGAGGCCACAGACGCCTGCGCGTCGCGCGAGGCTCGAACATCGACCTTGTCCTTCGGCTGGACGGCAGCGGGCGCCTCGCCGCCCGCGATGCGATCAACTGCGCCAACTGGTGTCGTGTCTGTGACTTTCATGGTGCCCCTCGACCATGCGGTTTAACCGCTATGGAGTCATCGACACGATCTCTGTATGCATTAAGAGCGCGCGTGGGATCGACCGGGCGATCGTCGACGCGGACCTCGAAGTGCAAGTGGGGGCCAGTGGCATGTCCGGTGCTGCCAGCGCGGGCGATCGCCTGCCCTTCCTTCACCTTTTCCCCTGGCGTGACCAGCAGTTCCGATGCGTGGCCGTACAGCGTCGTCAGGCCACCGCCGTGGTCGATCTCGACCGCGTTGCCGTAGCCGCCGCGCTGTCCCGCGTTTTTCACGACGCCGCTCTCGGCGGCCAGGATCGGGCTGCCTTCGGGGGCACGCAGGTCGATGCCGGTGTGGTACTTGCTCCCACCGTCGATCGGGTGGATGCGCGGGCCGAAGCCGCTGGTGACGTGCTCGGGCGCGCCGAGATCGAGGACGGCGGGGAGCGCGCCGGTCGCGGCGACGGGCGAGGAGAGCTTCGTGGGCGCGGAAAGCTTTTCGGGCGCGGGAGCGGACGCGGCGGTCGCTGGCGCGTGCGGCGAGACCTTGGCGGGCAGAGAGGCGTTCTCGTCGGCGGCGCCCGGGATCTGCGCGAGCGAGTCCTCGAGCATGCGCGCGATGCCGATGCCGCCTCCCTTCGCGACGGCGTCGGCCAGCGCTTCGACGAACATGTCGGCGCGCACCTGGCCGCCGGCGACGTTGGCGGGTTTGAAGGCGCCGCTCGACTGCAGCATCTGGCGCAGCAGCATCGACTCGACCTGCTGATAGGCCTCGGTCGCGTCGGCGCCGGCACCGGCTCCGGCTTGATCGATCCGGGGCATCAGATGACCTCCACGTCGGCGTCGATCGCGCCGGCGGCCTTCATGGCCTGCAGGATGGCGATGAGATCGCGCGGGGTGGCGCCGAGGAGATTGAGGGCCTTGACCAGATCGTCGACGGTGGTGGTGCCCGGCAGCGCGACGACCTGCTTTTCTTTCTCCTGCGCGGCGACGGCCGCCTGGCGCGTGACCGCCGTGGTGCCCTTGCCCAGCGGGTTCGGCTGGCTGACGTTGGTCGCCGTGGTGACCGAGATCGACAGACCACCGTGCGCGACGGCCACCGGGTGGATGCGCACGCGCTCGCCGGCGACGACGGTGCCGGTGCGCTCGCTGACCACGACGCGCGCGCGCTGGTCGGCCTCGACCTCGATCGCCTCCAGCTTGGTGATCAGACCGACCGCCTTGCCCTTGTATTCGGCCGGGACCTTGATCTCGATCGCGGCGGGATCGACGGCGGCGGCAGCCTCGCTCTTCAGCTCCTTGTTGATCGCCTCGGCGATACGCGAGGCGGTGGTGAAGTCCGGGCGCTTGAGGCCCAGGACCAGCGGTCCCTTGTCGAGGTTGCCGACCACGGCGCGCTCGACGATGCCGCCGGCGGGAACGGAGCCCGACGTGGGCTGGTTCTTTTGAAAAGACGTCCCGAAGGCGGAGATGTCGAAGCCGCCCGCCTGCACCGAACCCTGCGCCAGGACGTACACCTGGCCGTCGGGGCCGGTCAGCGGCGTCACCAGCAGCACGCCGCCGGACAGCGAGCGGGCGTTGCCCATCGAGCTGACGTTGACGTCGAGGCGCGTGCCCGGGCGCGTGTACGACGACAGCTTGGCCGTCACCATCACAGCGGCGACGTTGCGGACGCGCACCTGCTTGGGATCGATGCGAATGCCGAGCCGGCCGAGCATGCCGCTGATCGACTGCGAGGTGAAGAAGACCGTCTCGGTGTCGCCGGTGCCGGCGAGGCCGACCACCAGCCCGTAGCCATAGAGCGGGTTCTCGCGCGCGCCCTGAACGTCGCAGAGCTCCTTGAGGCGGGTCGGCGCCGCCAGCGCGCGGGCCGCGCACAGCGCCAGGCCGAGGAGCAGAATGGCAAAGCAGAGTCGTTTCATGCGCGGGCTTTCGTCGTCGTCATCGTCTCGTCTTCGTCTTCGTCTTCGTCGTTGTCGTCTTCGTCGTCGCCACGATCAGAAGGGCCACAGCCAGCCGAAGTAGCGCTGGAACCATCCCTGGTGCTGGTTGTCGGTCAGCACGCCATTGCCGACGAACTCGATCTCCGCGTCGGCCACCATCGAGCTCTTGACGCTGTTTTCCTGATCGATGTCGATGGGGCGAACGACGCCGGAGATGTAGAAGTGCTGCTCCTCGGCGTTCACCAGCACGACGCGGTGACCTTCGACGAACAGGTTTCCGTTCGGCAGCACCTTGCGCACCATGGCGGGCACGGTGGCGGTGAGGAACTCGCTGCGTCCCGACTGGCCGTCGGCCTTGAGGTGCGCGGCGGAGCTCCCGCCTATCGAGGGATCAATCGCCTTGATCTTGCTGAGCAGACCCAGAAACGCGCTGATCTGCGCCGACGAGTCGGACTCGCGCGTGAGGTCGGTGTTGGCGGATCGCTTGGCGTCGGCGATCTCCTCCACCTTGATGACCACGAGATCGTTGACGCGCAGGGCGCGCGCGTCGGTGAACAGCATCGAGGCGGGCCGTCCAGGCTGCCACAGGCTGCCATCCGACAGCGGGTCCGGCGCCTTGCCGCCCTCGGCGTCCAGCGTGTAATCACGCCGCTTCGGCTTGTACTGGCCGATGTGCGTGACACCGCAGCCGGCGGCGATCGAGGCCAGCGCGAGAACCGAGAGGAGGCGCGCCGACGTCATGGCAGCGTCACCAGGATCCGTCCGTCAATCAGATCGCCCTCCACGTGCTTCCCGCTCGGCAGGACGGCACAGGAGCGGCCGCGCACGCAGGGGACGGCGTGACCGCTCTGCTCGATGGCGAGGCCGTTGGTCGTCATCAGCACCACCTTGACCGGCTCGCCGGGTCGCGCGGTGGCGACCGTGGCCGCGTCGGCCTCGACGACCGCGCCGGCGGGCAGCGCGTGCGCGGCGACGGCGCCCGTCAGGGTCGCCGGATCGGCGGGCGGTCGGCCTGGCACCAGTTCACGGGTCTCGGTGACGACGGCGCCGGCCAGCGCATCGCCGGCGCGCAGGGCCCGGCGCGTGACGGCGACGTCGGCGACGACGCGGACGCGGACCCAGGACCAGGCCTCGCAACGGGCGCCACCCGCACGCGTGCCGATCACCTTGATCGCCACGCGGCCCGAGCCGTCGACGGCGCGCGGGACCTCGACCTCGCGCGGGGGACAGGTGCGCACCGGCCCGCCCTCGGCCTGCGCGTCGTCTAGGCGGGCGCCCGGCACGCTGAGGGCGCGCTCGAGGGCGGTCAGCACGACCGCCGGCACGCGCTCGGCGCCGGTCGCGGGCGCGGCCGGCGCCAGGGTGGCGACGCCGGCGACCGCGAGAGAGACGATGGTGAAGACGATGGGACGCATGCTCGGCATCAACGCAGGTTGGTCAGGCGTTGCAGCATCTGATCGGCGGTGGTGATCACCTTCGAGTTCATCTCGTAGGAGCGCTGGGTGGTGATCATGTCGATCATCTCCTCGACCGCCTTGACGTTGGCGCTCTCGAGGAACCCTTGCGACAGCGTGCCCATCCCCTGCTCGCCCGGTTTTTGTTGCACCTCTTGCCCGCTGGCGGCGCTGGGCTGATAAAGGTTGTTGCCGATGGCCAGCAGCGCGCCCGGGTTCGTGAAGTTGGTCAGCTCCAGCTGGCCCAGCTGCTGCGGGTCGGTGCGGCCGGGCAGCGACGCCAGCACGGTGCCGTCGGCCTGCACTGTCACGCTCAGCGTCTCGGGTGGAACCGTGATGGCGGGCTCGATGGTCTCGCCATTCTGGGTGACCAGGCGGCCGGTCTGATCGACGCGGAAGTTGCCGGCGCGCGTGAAGGCGATGTCGCCGTTCGGGCGCTGAACGCGGAAGTACCCGGCGCCGTCGATCGACAGATCGTACTGGTTCTGCGTGTTGATGCGATCGCCCTGGGCCATCGAGCGCGTGGTCGTCCCGCTGCGCACGCCCAGGCCCACCTGCAGCGGCGCGGGCTGGCCGCCGCCTTGCGGGCCGGCCGGCGTGGCCTGCACGATCGTCTCCGACAGCAGGTCCTGAAACTCGGCGCGCGTGCGCTTGAACGCCGTGGTGTTGGCGTTCGCCAGGTTGTTGGCGATGGTGTCCATCTTCAGCTGCTCCGCCTCCATTCCGGTGGCGGCGGTGTAAAGCGATCGCAACATCGTGAGCTCCTTGCTTCGGCCTTCCCGCTAGCGCGACTTCCCGACCTCGTTGGCGCGGTCGTCGAGGCGTCGATAGGTTTGAATGGCGGTCATGGCGGTCTCGAACTGGCGCTGGGCATTGATGAGCGCCACCGTCGAATCCAGCGGCGACATGTTCCCCATCTCCAGCTGCCCGGTGGAGACGCGCGCGTCGACGGGTCCCACGGTCCCGCCGGGACCGGGAGCGTACAGCTGCGGGCCGACGCGCGTGACGTTGCCCTGAAATTGGAAGAGCGCGATGCGATCCACCATCTGACCGTCGGCGCGCACTTCGCCCTGATCGTTGATGGTGACTTTCGCGCCGGGGGCCACGGTGATCGGATTTCCCGTCACACCCATGACGGCGCGGCCGTCGCTGGACAGCACGCCGTCGGCGGACGGCTGCAGGCGGCCGTTGCGCGTGAAGGCTGGCTTCCCGGAAAGCGAGGCGACCTGAATGAACGCCTGCCCCTCAGGGACGATGTCCAGCGGGTTGTCGGTGGTGACGATCGCTCCAGGCGACATGTCGGTGCCTGTCCCCACCACGGTCGAGAACACCTTGTCGACCAGGCCCGGTCCTTTATATGGGGGCAAGAACGACTGAAAGGCCGGGCGGGTCGCCTTGAAACCCGGCGTCTCGGCATTGGCCAGATTGTCGGCGATGGAGTCGAGCTGTTCGGCCCGTGCCGCCGCGGCGGCCATCCCGACATACATTCCGTCAGCCACGTTTTTGTCCTCACGCCCCTCCAAAGCAAGGGCAAGGCCAATCGGAAGTGTCGGGTTTCTGACCGCGCCCGCGAAGACCGCGGCAAATTCGCGTGGGCAAAAATTGCCCATCGGCAAGCCGCGAAAAAATCTTTGCTCGGGCTCTCAAGTATTTCCCGCCGCGCGCCGAAAATGGGGTCATGCGCCCGAGGACCAGGCTGGATCCGGTCATCAAGCTCGAAGAGCAGAAAGAGGAGCGCAAGCTGGCCGAGCTGGCGGCGGCGGGACGTCAGGTGCGCTCCGCCGAGCAGCACCTGAACGACGCCCGTTCACGCGCCGGGGCCGATCACCGTCGCGCGGCGACGGCGATCGACTGGCAGATCACCGAGATGGCGCACGCGCGCGCGCTGGTCGACGTGCACAACGCCGAGCGCGCCGTCGTGCAGGCGCACCTGGCCGCGACCACCACGCGCGAGGCCTATCGCGCGGTTCATTCCAAGGCCGAGGCCCTGCGCCGCGTGGCCGCCACGCGTGTCGAGGAGATCCTGACGACGCGCGCGAAGGCCGAGACCAAGGAACTGGACGAGCAAGGCCAGACGGCGTTCAACACCCGGCCGCGCGCCGCCTGAGGCCGGCCGGCGTCGTGGCCGCCCCCGCCCTCGACTCGCCACCCGGCCCGGATTTCTCCGCGGCCGCGCTGGCGCGCATCAGCCTGTGCATGATCGTGCGCGACGAGGCCGCGCGCATCGAGCGCTGCCTGCGCTCTGCCCTGCCCTGGGTCGGCGAGGCGGTGGTGGTCGACACGGGATCGACCGACGACACGGCGGCGCTGGCGGAGAAGATGGGGGCGCGCGTGCTGCACTTTACCTGGTGCGACGATTTCGCCAGCGCGCGCAACCAGGCGGTGGAGGGCGCGCGCACGCCGTGGGCGCTGGTGCTGGACGCCGACGAGCAGCTGGTGGTCGACGACGCGGGAGCCTGGGGGCGGGCGGTGATGCAGGAAGAGACGGCGGCGTTCTCCGTCGACTGTCACGACCGCCTGGACGACGGCCGCGTGGCGGTGGGTCCCATCCTGCGCCTGTTCCGCCGCGACCTGCCGGGGATGCGTTATCGCGGCCAGGTGCACGAGCAGATCGCCGCCGTCGCCGAGCGGCGATACGACACCGCGCACGCGCGCTTCCTGCACATCGATCACGACGGCCACACCGGCGCCGTCATGCGCGAGCACAAGACCGTGCAGCGGAACCTGGGACTGGCGCGGGCCATGGTGGCGACCCACCCGACCGACCCGTTCGCCTGGTTCTGCCTGGGCCAGGCGCTGGAAGCGGCGGAGACGCCGGCCGTGCGCACCGTGGAGGTCTACGAGAAGGCGCTGACGCTGTTCGTGAATCAGGGCGCGGCGGCCGCGCGTGACGAGAGCTATCTGGCGGCGCTGTGGATCAACCTGACGCGGGCGACGATGCGCACCGGGGACAGGCGCAAGGCCGAGGCGCTGTCGGCGCGGGCCGTGGCGGAGTTTCCTCATGCCCCCGACCTGCGCTTTCTGCGCGGGCGTCTGCTGGCCGAGAGCGGGCGTCATGCGGCGGCGCTGGTCGAATTCGAGGCCTGCCTGCGCCCGGAAGCGCGGACGTTCTTCATCCGGCAGGACCCGGGCGCGACGTCGTACGCGGCGGAGACGCAGCTTGGCCTTTGCCTGCTGCGGATGGGGCACGTCACGGAGGCGGAGGCCTGGTTGCGGCGCGCGGTGGCGACGTCGGCGGGAAGCTACCTGCTGCCGCGGCTGGCGCTGGGCATCTTGCTCGCGATGCGCGGCGCGCCCGGCGAGGCAGAGGCGATCCTGGCCGCGCTGCTGGCGGAGCATCCCGGCAACGCGGACGCGCGGCTGCAACTCGGGCGCGTCCTGCTGGCCCAGGGGCGGCGCGCGGAGGCGGGGGCCGTCCTGCAACCACTGTCCGACGACCCGCGGGCCACGGCGCTGCTCGGTCAGTGATCGGCGGTCCGCCGAACCTTCAGAACGGCGCGATGAGGAGCCGCGGCAATCTCGCCCGGACGCCGCGTCGACGTTGTTTCGAATCGCGGCAAATCACACGCGAAAGTCGGATTTTCATTCATTGAAAAATGCGTCAATTGACGCCCGAATTTTTCTCCTGACGCTGTGCTTTTTGGCTGAATTTCGTCATTGTCATGCGGCTTGACAGTTTCTTTCACCGCAAGCTAAGGTGCGGTTCCAGGAAATGGATTGTGCCTGTCAATTTGTTACGGGCACGAAACAGAGCCGTCGGTGCAGTCCGTGGCCGCGAAGGAGCCGGTGAGCGCGCGTGGGGATTCAGCTTTCGACGACTCTGCCGTCAGCCGAGACTGATCTGCGAACATCGGCGGGAGTCGCGACGCACGTACGCTGGGTCTTTCCATCATCCGCCGTGACACGGCTGGTTGGGCGCCCGACTGTCGGACGCGACCCTACCTGCGACACGATCCTCGTCGGAACGGAGGCCTCGAGACGCCACGCGCAACTGGCCGCTGACGGGCCGCTGGTGTCGATTCGAGACCTGGGCAGCCGGAACGGCGTTTACATCAACGGGCGGCGCGTCGACCATGCCCCGCTGGCCCGGGGAGACGTCCTGCGGTGCGGTGAATGGATTGGCTTGCTGGTCGCGGAACCAAACGGCGGCGGTTTCGAACAGATCGGGCCGGGTTGGTGGGGTGGCGCCGCCCTGCGCGACGCCGTGGCCCCCGCGCGCCACCTGCCGCCCGACGTCCCGGTCGTGATTCAGGGTGAGACGGGAACGGGCAAAGAGGGAATGGCCGCCTTCGTTCACTCCGAGAGCGGTCGCCGTGGTCCTCTGGTCGCCGTCAACTGCGCCGCGCTGCCGAGCGAGCTGGCCGAGGCCGAGCTGTTCGGCTATCGCAAGGGCGCGTTCACCGGCGCGCACGAGTCCAGCGTGGGCCTCTTTCGCGCGGCCGAGGGCGGCAGCATCTTCCTCGACGAGATCCTCGACCTGCCGCTGCCGCTGCAAGCCAAGCTCTTGCGCGTGATCGAGTCGCGCACGGTGCGCGGGCTGGGCGAGACGCGCGACGTCCCCATCGACGTCCGGGTGATCGCGGCGACGCAGGAGTCGCTGCGGTCCGCGGCGGCCGAGCGCCGTTTTCGCTCCGATCTGCACGCGCGCCTCGACGGGCTGACGATCGTGCTCCCGCCGCTGCGCGAGCGACGCGAGGACGTGGCGCCGCTGTTCCTCGAGTTTATTCGCGGACGCGCCGGGGGCGAGCCGCCGGCCGTCGAGGCGAAGCTGGTCGAGGCGCTTTGCTTGCACGACTGGCCGCTGAACGTTCGCGAGCTCGCCCAGCTGGCGCGGCGACTGGTCGGGCTGCACGGCGCGAGCGGGCTTCTGCGCCGAAGCCATCTGCCCGAGACCCTGCGATCGGCGGGTGGTGACGAGGCACCGCCGGCCGCGGCGAGCGCGGCCGCGACTCCGCGCCGCAAGACCGACGACGAGGCCGAGTTCGAGGCGTTCGTCGGGGCGTTGCGCGCGAACGGCGGCAGCGTCGCGCGCGCCGCCGCGGCGCTGGGCATCAGCCGCGCGCGCGCCTACCGCCTGCTCACGGCGCGCCCCGATTTCTCGCTGGACGAAGTGCGCAAACCTTGAACATGGCCGAGGCCGAACCCCAGAGCCGCCCGCCCGGGTCCGGCGCCACCGAGGCGCGGATCGGGAGCAGCGTCGACAAGTACACGATCGTGCGGCTGCTCGGCCGGGGCGGAATGGGCGCCGTGTTCGAGGCCCGGCACGCGCGGCTGTCGCGGCGGTTCGCGATCAAGTTCCTGCTGCCGGAGCTGGCCGCCAATCGCGACGTGCTCCGCCGCTTCGAGAACGAGGCCAAGGCCGCCGGAGGGCTGGAGCACCCCAACCTGGCGGCCGTGACCGACTTCGGCCAGGCCGACGACGGCGCGCCCTACCTGGTCATGGAGTTCCTGCAGGGCGAGGACGGCGCGAAGCTGCTCCGGCGCGACGGGCCCCTGCCCGTCCGGCGCGCCGCCGACATCGTCGTCCAGGCCTGCCGCGGCCTGGCGGTCGCGCACCGGGCCGGCATCGTTCACCGCGACCTCAAGCCCGAGAACATCTTTCTGTCCGACGCAGGAGACGGGCGGGATCAGGTGAAGATCCTCGACTTCGGCATCGCCAAGCTGCGCGCGACGGACGCCAGCGTCGCGACCGGGACAGGCGCCACGTTCGGCACCGCTTTCTACATGTCGCCCGAGCAGGCACGCGGCGCTGGCGAGGTCGATCACCGTTCGGACGTCTGGTCGCTGGGCGTCGTCCTTTACGAGCTTCTGTCGGGGCGCAAACCCTTCGAGGGCGGCACATTCCTGGAGGTCGTCCACAAGATCCTGAGCGTGGAGCCGACGCCGCTCGACGAGGTGAGGGCGGGACTGCCGCCGCGCCTGGTGACGGTCGTGCAGCAGGCGATGCGCAAGGATCTCCTCGAGCGAATCCCCTCCGTCGTCGCGCTCGCCGAGGCGCTGG
>DATKEU010000167.1:0-11205 GCA_035544495.1 Polyangia bacterium
AGCCCGACGGCCGCTTTCTGTTCCGCGATCTCGGCAGCCTGAACGGGTCGTTCCTGGGCGGCGAGCGGGTGAACGAACGCGTCCTGCGCGACGGCGACGAGATCATGCTCGGGTCGACGACGCTGAAGTTCCAGGAGCGGACCGCGTCGGAGGCGCTGCTGCAGCGGGTGACGATCGCGCCGTCGGCCACCGAGGCGCTGATCCGCCAGAAGATCCAGGCCCCGCCGCCGTCGCGCGAGTTCCTGCCCGAGCGCGAGATCTTCGACGTTGAAGTCCTGCGCCGCGACTACGAGAAGCTGCGCCTGGGGCACGAGCTCGGCCGTTCCATCGGGCTCGAGGTCAACCTCGAGCTCTTGCTGGAAAAGATCATCATGAAGGCCTTCGACCTTCTGGCCGCCGACCGCGGCGTCATCCTGCTGATGGAGGACGGCGTGCCGCGCCCGAAGATCGCCAAGACCCGCGACGGCAAGAACGAGCAGATCGTCCTGTCGACATCGATCCTGAACGAAGTGGTGCAGAACAAGGCGTCGGTGCTGTCGTCGGACGCGACGATGGACAGCCGGTTCTCGGGCGCGCACTCCGTGATCATGCAGGGCATCCGCTCGACCATGACGGTGCCGCTGCTCCACCACGACAAGCTGCTCGGCATCATGCACCTCGACTCGATGATCGCCACCAACGCCTTCACCGAGAAGGACCTGCAGATCTTCGGCGGCATCGCCAGCCAGGCCGCGGTGGCCATCCACAACTCGACGCTGGCGCGCGCCATCGAGCATGAGGCGAAGACGCGCGCCCAATTCCAGCGCCTCCTGTCGCCGAACCTGGTCGAGCAGGTGGTGCAGGGGCGGCTGCAGCTGGAGAAGGGCGGCGCGCTGTCGGAGGTGACCCTGCTGTTCGCGGACATCCGCGGCTTCACCGCCATGAGCGAGACGCGCGCCCCGCAAGAGATCGTCCGCATGCTGAACGAGTACTTCGAGCTGATGGTGGACGTGATCTTCCGGCACGAGGGGACGCTGGACAAGTTCGTGGGCGACGAGATCATCGCCCTGTTCGGCGCGCCGGTGGCGCTGCAGAACGCCGAGCTCAAGGCGGTGGAGTGCGCGCTGGACATGATGCGCGTGCTGTCGGAGTTCAACCGCACGCGCCTGGCCGAGGGGCAGCACGAGATCCGCATCGGCATCGGCATCAACACCGGCACCGTCGTCACCGGCGCCATCGGCAGCTCGCGCGCGCTGCAGTACACGGCCATCGGCGACGCCGTCAACACGGCGTCGCGCCTGTGCAGCGTGGCCCTGGCCGGTCAGGTGATCCTCTCCGACGCCACCTACCGCAAGGTCGCCGGCGGCATCTCCGCCGTCCCCCTGCCGCCCATGCGCCTCAAGGGCAAGACCGAGGAGCTGCGCCTCTACAACGCCGTCGCCACCCGCCACCACCCGACCTGGGCGTCCGAAAAAACGGGCTGACGGACTCTCCGGCACCAGCGGACAGTGCCGCGCCGTGTCGGTCGCCGTCGCCGTCGGCCCGCGGGGAAGTTTGACGACTGGTTGACGATTTCCGCGACCTGCGTCAGAGTGGTTGACGAAAGGTTTACGATATGAGACGGCCGAAGGGCCTCCGCCGGAATGGTAAACCGGATCGTCAAGTTCCCGTGTCGGCGGTCATCGAACGGCTGGCGCGCCGGGGACGCTGGTTCACCGTGCGGGACATCGCCGAGGCCGCGGGCGTCAGCCGCCAAGCCGCGCATCGGCCGCTCGCCCGCTGGCGCCAAGACGGCGCGCTGATCAGCGACGGAAAAGGGCGCGCCACCCGTTATCGCGGCGTCGCGGCGACCGTGACCGTTCAGGAAGGGCGCACGCTGGTCGCGCAGGCCGAATTCGACCGGAGCTACCCGTTGGCGGGCCTGGCCGAAGACGCCGTCTGGCACGACGTCGATACGCGCCTCCGCCGACTGTCCTCGCCCATCTTCAGGAACGCGCGCTCCATCATGCAGTACGCGTTGACCGAGATGGTGAACAACTCCATCGATCACTCCGGTGCGCGGCAGGTGCGCGTTCGGGCGGGCGCCGACGAACGACGCGCGTGGTTCGAGGTCGAGGACGGGGGCGTCGGCGCCTTCGAACGGATGCGGGAGGGGCTCGGGTTGGCCGATCCCCTGGCTGGCCTGCAGGAGATATCGAAGGGCAAGCGCACCACGCAGCCGGCTCGTCACAGCGGAGAGGGTCTCTTTTTCACCTCCAAGATCGCGGACGAGTTCGAGTTGGTGGCCAACGGGCTGCGCTGGGTGGTCGACAACCGCCGCGACGACCAGGCGGTGGGGACGGCGCCGCGCCGCCCGGGGACCACCGTCCGCTTCGAGGTGGCCAGCGATAAGCGTGAGCGCCTGGAGGATGTCTTTGCCCGCTACACGCACGATTTCGAGTTCGACACCACGCGCACCGTCGTCAAGCTGTTCTCCTATGGCGTCCGCTTCGTCGCCCGCTCAGAAGCCAGGCGTCTTCTCGACGACCTCGCGCGTTTCCGTCACGTGATCCTGGACTTCGCCGGCGTGGAATCCGTGGGCCAGGGGTTCGTCGACGAGGTCTTCCGCGTCTGGGCGGGGGCACACCCCGAGGTGGAGCTGACGGCGGAGAACATGTCGGCCCCCGTGGCCTTCATGGTCGGCCGCGCCCGCGGCCCGTCGTGATCGTGATGCGCGCTCTCTCTAGACCAGCGCCAGCGGGTGCCTGGCCAGGATGTGGCGGACCCAGCGGTCGGTCAGCTTCTCTTGCACGGTGTTCTGGCGCAGGCGCGCGCCGAGATTTTTCCAGTCGACGCGGTCTTGAAGTTGATCCTGGTTCGAGCAGCTGAAGACGACGACCTCCTTGCCGGTCACCGGGTCGACGTGCTTCTGCAGGCACTGGGCGCAGATCTCCTTCATCATGCACTGCATGGGAGAGTTGATCGACGCGATGGCCACGTGCTCGGGGTGCAGGTGCGGCGCCAGCAGCGCGTGGCGCGCGCGCTGGATCGCCGCCATCATGCCGTTGCTGCCGATGGCGATGATGCGGCTGCACGACGACAGCGGGATCACCACCTCGCCCAGCGCCCCGCGCGCGTAGGCGTCCATCGCCTGCACGATGTTGCCGCGGAAGACGAGATCCTGCGGCCGGTGCGTCTCGGGCAGCTCGCCCTCGTCGACGCTCCAGATCACCTGGTCGGTGGCGGTCTCGATCTCCTCGACCTTGTAGATGTCGTCCTTGCGCTTGTACCCGGCGAAGTAGAGAACGCGGCTGCCGGCGTCGCGCATCGCCCGCGCGATCGAGAACAGCACCGCGTTGCCGAGTCCGCCGCCGCACAGCACGACCGACTGCTGGGCCGGGATCTCCGTCGGCGTCCCGGTCGGCCCCATCACCACCACCGGCTCGCCGGGCGCCAGCGCCGCGCACAGGCGCGAGCTGCCGCCCATCTCGAGCACGATCATCGACAGCAGGCCCTCTTTCTCGTCGACCCACGCCCCGGTCAGCGCCATCCCCTCCATCTGCAGGCGGCTCGGGCCGTGCGCGCGGTCCGACGCCGGCAGCGCGGGCGCCAGGCTCTCGTAGTTCTGCAGGCGGAAGAACTGGCCGGGCTCGAACTGGCGGGCGGCGGCCGGCGCGCGCACCACCACCTCGACGATCGTCGCCGTGAGGCGGTTCACCTTCACCACCGTGGCGCGCAGCTCGTGGTCCAGCTTGGCGCCCAGCGCGCGCCAGGCGGCATCGCGCGCCGGCTGGTCCTCGGGGCGCAGCGCGCGCAGCTCGGGCTCGAACAGCGCCACGACGTGCGGGTAGCCGTGCTTGGCCGACGACATCGCCTTGACCACCGAGCCGGCGTAGGCGGGATGGTTGTCGCCGTAGAAGCTGACCAGCTTGCCGCCGCGATTCATCGACGTGAAGAAGCCGACCTCGCCGGCGGCGGGCGGCACCAGCGCCAGCTTGCCGCTGCCGTCGCGCACGGCCTTGAAGCTGCGGAATGCCCTCGCCTTGGGATCGATCTCGAACGATCCCTCGCGCTCGCGCTCGTACGTGATGTTCGGCTGCGTGCCGGCGGCGACGAACAGGCTGCGCACGGGCAGCGTGATGTGCTCGCCCGTCGGCGCCAGCATGCCGTTCTGGTCGGCCAGCTTCTCGAACACCACCGCCTCGACGGCGCCGTGCACGTCCGCGACGCAGCGGATGGGCGACAGCTTCTCGACGAAGCGCACGCCCTCCTCGAAGAACTTGGAGATCTCCTCGTGGTTCAGGCGGTAAGCGGGCGAATCCTGCATCGTGCGCCGATAGACCAGCGAGACGCCGCCCCACGCGTCGATGAGCGGCGCGAAGTCCGGCTCCTCGCCGGCCGCCGCGGCGCGCACCCGTTCGGCGCGGACGGCGCGACCGTGAGCCAGGAACTCGCGCGCGACCTCGGCCTCCTCGGCGTCGTACATCGCCAGGAGCGCGTCGTCTCCCCCCGCGTCGCCGCCGCTGTCGCCGGCCAGCGTCTCCCAGCGCTCGAGAAACTTTTCGACCTGCACCGGGTAATACGCCGCCACCTCCGTGGTGGTGTCGATGCCGGTCAAGCCGCCGCCGATCACCACCGCCGGCAGGCGCACCTGCAGGTTCGCCAGCGAATCCTTCTTGAACCCGCCCGTCAGCTGCAAGGCCATCAGGAAGTCCGACGCCTTCCGCACGCCGCGAATCAGGTTGTTCTCCATGTCGATGATGGTCGGCTTGCCGGCCCCGGCCGCCAGCGCGACGTGATCGAAGCCGAGGTGAAAGGCGTCGTCGGCGTCCAGCGTGCCGCCGAACCGCACGCCGCCGTAGGCGCGGAACGTCGCCCGCCGGGCCAGCGCCAGGTGAATCGTCGTCAGGAAGTTCTTGTCCCAGCGAACGGTGATCCCGTATTCGGCCACGCCGCCGAAGCCGCCCAGGATGCGATCTTCAAGCGGGCTCTCGATGTCCTCGAAGCGCTCCAGCGCGCGCGGCGGCCACGCGTCGGCGCCCAGCAGATCCGCCGGCAACGGCTCGATCTTGAGGCCGTCGACGCCGACGACGCCGAAGCCCTCGTTCACCAGGTGATGCGACAGCGTGTACCCGGCCGGCCCCAGGCCGACCACCAGCACGTTCTTGCCGTTGTAGGGCAGCGCGTGCGGCCGGCGGCGGTTGAGCGGGTTCCAGCGCGCGAGCAGCGAGTAGATCTCGAACCCGTGCGGCATGGCCAGCACGTCGGTCAGCGTGGCCGTCTCCGTCTGCGGGATGTTGACCGGCTCCTGCTTCTGGAAGACGCAACCCTTCATGCAGTCGTTGCAGATGCGGTGCCCGGTGCCCGGCAGCATCGGGTTGTCGATGCAGATCAGGGCCAGCGCGCCCAGCGAATCGCCGCCCTTCTTGAGGACGTGCATCTCGCTGATGCGCTCGTCGAGCGGGCAGCCCTTGAGCGGCACGCCGAGCGGGTTCTTCTTCAGGGCGCCCTGCTTGTCACGCAGGCCGTGCGAGCAGGAGTCCTTCTCGCGATCGTGGCAGTAAAGACAGTAGTCGACCTCGTTCGCGATCTGGCGCGGCGACATGCGCTGGTCGGTCAGCGCGAAGCCGTCGCGGCGCCGCCGGTGCTCGGCGGGGCCCTCCATCAGGTTGGCCAGGCGCTCGCTCGGGCGGCGCAGCGGCACCAGGTGCTCGAACTCCAGCGCGTGCGGCGCGTGCAGCGACACCCAGCCGGCAATCGGCGCCCGCGCCTCGGCGTCGAAGCGGTGCACGGCCGCGAAGCGTTCCAGCGTGTCCAGCAGCGCGCGCACGCCGCCGAGGTCGGCCGCGATGCTGCCGCGCAGGCGCACCGCGATCTGCTCGAGGCGATCGCTGACCGCCGCCGGCACGGGATCGGTGGTCTGCCCCTCGGCCAGCTTGCGGTACGGCTCCTCGATGTCCAGCAGCGCGCCGGTGACGCGGGCGACGGTCAGCTCCTCGTCACCGCCCGCGACCAGCTCCGGAAACGCCGCCGCCGCCAGCGCCTGCGCCTCGGCCCGCAGCAGCGCCGCCTTCTCGACCGTCGCCGCCCCCGCCGGCCAGGCCGACGCGGGGTACTTCTTCGCGGCGCGACGGAGAACGAACTCCTTCCAGCGAAACACCGCCGCCTCGCGCGCCGCCTGATCCAGCAGCGCCGCGCGCGACGGCTCGGCGCTGAAGAGCCGCGCCACGAACGCCGACAGCCCGCGCGCGACGGCGATCAAAAGCTCGGACTCGTCCGGCTTGGGCAGCGTCAGCGTACCGGCGCGGTAGGCCTCGAAGCGTTCCGCCAGCGCCGGTTCCACCGCCGCCAGATCGGCGCGAAAGCGCACGTCCAGCGCCGCCAGCTGCGCCGGATCGAACAGATCGGCGAAGTGGAACCCAGGGATCCCCAGCGCAAAGTTCCGCTCGGACCGGAAGGGAACCACCCCCTGCCCGCTCGCGAAGCCGAACTTTTCGAACCCGATGCGCTCGACGCCGCCGCCACCGCCGCGGTGAAGGCGGGCGCGGCCGACATCGAAAGGTTGGCTAGAGGCGGACGTTGCAAAACTCCTGATAGTCGATGAGCTGGATGTTCTCAGGCTTGATCCCCTCGCCGCAGGTCGGGCAGTGCGGATCCTTGCGCAGCTTCAGCTCGCGGAACTTCAGCCCCAGGGCATCGAACATCAGCAGTCGCCCGGACATCGACTTGCCGATCCCGAGGACGATCTTGATCGCCTCGTTGGCCTGCAGCGTGCCGATCACGCCGCACAGGACGCCCAGCACGCCCGCCTCCTGGCAGGACGGCGCCATGTCGGGCGGCGGCGGTGACGGGTAGAGGCACCGGTAGCACGGCCCCTCGCCCGGGATGAACGACGTCAACTGCCCCTCGAAGCGGTAAATGCTGGCGTGCACCACCGGCTTGCCCAGCTTCAGAGCGGCGTCGTTCAGCAGATAGCGCGTCGGAAAGTTATCAGCGCCATCGACGATGACGTCGTAGTCCTTGATGATGTCCATCACGTTCTCGGACGACAGGCGCGTCTGGTGCGCAACGACCTTGACGTCGGGGTTGAGGCCCGCGATCGCCTTCTTCGCCGACTCGACCTTTGGCAGGCCCACCCGCTCGGTCGAGTGCAGGATCTGCCGCTGCAGATTCGACGCGTCCACCACGTCGTCGTCGACGAAGCCCAGCGTGCCGACACCGGCGGCCGCGAGATAAAGCCCCGACGGCGAGCCCAGGCCGCCCGCGCCCAGGCAGAGGATCTTCGACTTCAAGAGCTTGACCTGCCCGGCCTCGCCCACCTCGGGCAGCATGGTGTGACGGGCGTACCGCAGCGACTGCTCCTGCGTCATGATGAACGGCCGGTCGAACGGCAGGCCGGCGCGCTTCCAGGCGGTGAAACCGCCCGCCATCGATTTCACGTTCGTGTAGCCGAGCGTCGCCAGCGCCTGCGCCGCCAGCGCCGAGCGCGTGCCGCCCGCGCAATAGAGGATGATGTCCGAGGACGGCTCCGGGACCTGGTCCTCGATGCGCAGCTCGAGAAAGCCACGCGGGATCCAGCGCGCGCCGGGGATGAAGCCCTCGGTCCACTCGTCCTTTTCGCGGACGTCGATCAAGATGGGGCCAGCGCCATTGCCGTTGCCGGCCTTCCCCTTGCTGGCCTCGACCACCTTGCGCACCGATTCGACGTCCGTCTCGCGGATGCGCGCCTTGACGTCCTTCAGGTAATTTCCAAAACCCATGTCGCCGACTCCTGCCGCGTTTGCGTCCCCCTATGATGTCCGGAGCTTGGCCCGGTCACAAAGGCGGGGTTGCGAACGAGGCGCGCATTCTGTAGGTAAAGCCAGCCCCGATCAAGCATCGGACATGCAATAGATCCATGACAGGCCCGGCAACGCCTTGCGACGTTGTGGCTGCTTGTCAGGTCCACTATACTTGCCGCGACAAGGAGACACGATGTCAGTAGCGATCACCGACCCGAAGACGACCACGGCAGAGGCCGCCCCCGCACCCGCGCCCGCCGATGAGCAGGCGCCCTTGGTAGGTCTGTCCGACAAGGCCGCCGAGAAGGTCAAGGAGATCCGCGGCGAGGAGAACATCGAGGACAGCTATGCGCTGCGACTGAAGGTCCAGGGCGGTGGCTGCTCGGGCTTCTCGTACGACCTTTTCTTCGACCAGGCTCAGGACAACGACCAGTCGTTCGACGTCAAGGGCGTGAAGCTCATCTGCGACCAGATGAGCCTGATGTACCTGGCCGGCACGGAGATCGATTACGTCGAGGGCCTGCACGGCGCCGGGTTCAAGTTCAACAACCCGAACGTCAAGTCGACCTGCGGCTGCGGCAGCTCCTTCAGCGCCTGAACGACCTGCCGATGTGATTCCGTCGAGGTTCTGCGCCCGGGCTGGTTCCCGGACGCGGTACTTCGAATTTTTTTGTTCCGTTCGGGACCCTGCGGGCGTCACCTGGACGTCGTCGTCGACAAGATGACGTCACGTGGTCGGTGGCAATGACCGCCTGCGCGGCGTGTGCGGCGGCCCGATAATCGGTCGGCCAGCCGAGATTTTCGTGCTCCGTTGCGCTCGGCATCCCGGCGCCGGTCGGTCTGGCCGCGCATTCGGGCTGGGCGCCTGGTGTTTGGTTGCCAACAATCAGTTGCTCCTGCGGCAACAAGCGCCCGGACTCGCACCCTCGTAGATCTGGTGACTTGCGTGATAAATAAATAAAAATACCGTAGGCCCAGTTACTGCTTCTACATGACGAGATGCGAGCCATGAAAAGCAGGGTGGCGTTATCAGCCAGCGTCGTGATCCTCTGCGCTGGTGCGGGCTGTAGTGAATCAGTGGCGGTGGATACCAGCGGTGAAGAGGGTGCCGCCACCGCCAGCCAGAACGGCCTGCCTGACATCAACGGCCTCAATTCGTACAACGGCCTCAACTCGTACAACGGCCTCAACTCGTACAACGGCCTCAACTCGTACAACGGCCTCAACTCGTATAACGGCCTCAACTCGTACAACGGCCTCAATTCGTACAACGGCCTCGCATCGTTCACCGGTCTCATGAACTCGTGGGACGGACGAATCACGGTCTCGTACCTCGTGAAGTGCGCGCTGGCGCCCGGGCACAAGATCGTCAAGCAGGACGCGGGTAACGTTTGGTACACCTACGAGGGCGACATTGGCTTGGCTCCCCAGTGGGAGACTGGCGCGTGCGACTCGAAATGCCAGGAGGCAATCTCAGCCTGCATGATGGCGCACGTGAACACCGCAGGCGTTCACATCCCGCTGTGGCTGGACTCGCCCGCCGCCGCGATCGGCTGGGGTCAGAGTTCGAGCTATCCGAACCAGGAAGGCACTTTCTTCGGCAACATCTTCACGCCCAACCCCAGCACCGGAAAGATCGACGCCTTTTATTGCAACGGGCCGTCATTTACCAAGTCCGTGGTGCCCGGACGATTGGGCGCCTACCAGCCAAATGCGCCGTACACCAATCCCTTCGGCATGGACGCGATGTGTGCCGGAAACTGCACGGCTCCCGCGTCCCCCTATCAACACGACGGTTTCAAGTCCTGCAAGGGATACAACACGCCGATCACCGTCTGGCGCCAGAATGCTCCGGCGTTTGTCAGCGGCCAAGCGTACAAGATCTGCTCGAACTTCAGCGGTAAGTGCCTGGACGTCAAGGACGGCGGCCTGCAAAACGGCGTCCCCCTCCAACAGTGGACCTTCAGCGGCAGCGGCAACAACAACCAGAAGTGGTACATCAACGCCACCAGCGGCGGATATTTCAAGATCTGCAACAAGAACAGCGGCCGGTGCGTGGACGTCGACAACACCAATGGCGGCAACAACGATGGCGCCCAGGTCCAACAGTGGGACTACTACGGAGGCGGCAACCAGCAGTGGTCGATCTCGCCGGTGGGCGGCGGCAACTTTGCCATCGTGGCCAAGCAGAGCAGCAAGGCCTTCGACATCGAAGACTACTCGACCGCCAACGGCGGCAACATTCACCAGTGGTACTACTTTGGATTCCCGAACCAACTGTGGACCATCACGGCGGTGAACTGAGCACGCGCGCTCGAGAATGAGCGGCTGTCGCGACAGGATCCGCCAGTCCGCGTTCGATTGCGATTCGCAGCGCAGCGCGGGCTGCGCCGATCGCGGATGACGCATGATCGCTCGCGTCGACCTGCCTGCCGCGCCCAATGTAAAATTGTGACGCGAACCAGCAGTGTCGGGTTCTTCCCGTCGAAAGAGCACAGTTCAGCTAGGCTGAGGCGCCCATGCGTCTCTCCTGTCTTCTGGCGCTCGCGACGATTCCGTTGCTTGCCGAATCTGGCTGCTCGCCCGGAGCCGCACCATCGAACGACGCTCCTTCACCGTCGGCGTTCGACCTTCCCCCGCCCACCCCGGTCGGCTGGTGCCCGGCTGGCGGCGAGCCGTCGGATCCCCTCGGGCTCGCCCGTTGCACGCTGGCGCGCGCGCTGGGCGCGGCCGGCGTGGTCGCCAGCGTGGCGGTGTCGACCGTCGCCGATCCAGTCGCGGCCACCGTGGTGGATCAGGCCGGGCTCAGCCTCGACGCGCGTCCGGAGTCATTCGTCGTCGTCACCCAGGATGCCACCACGACGGTGATCGGAAGCGACGCCGTCGGCGCCCTTTACGGCGCGCAGTCGCTGGCTGAACGAATCAAGGACGCCGGCGCCGCGGCGTTCCCGGTGTCGCCGCCGCTGACGGGCGCGCCCGCGTTGCCGATCCGCGCCGCCAATCCATTCCTGCTGCTGCCCCAGCCCGACGAGGCCAGCTGGTATTTTCTCGACCGCGACTACTGGCGCGACTATCTGGACCTGCTGCTGGCGGCGCGGATCAACTTTCTCGATCTGCACGGGATGTACAGCCTGGACAGCACCATCTTCCCCAACGCCCTCCTCTATTTCGCCACCAGCGCCAGCTTTCCCGCGGTTGGCGTGCCGGCGGCCGAGCGCCAGCGCAACGTCGACGCCCTCAACGACGTGGTGGCGATGGCCGCCGCGCGCGGCATCCGCGTCGGCTTGATGAGCTATCGCGCCGACAGCAGCCTGTCCGGCGGCGACGACCCGATGCTGGCCAGCGAGGCCGACCTGAAGACGTACACCCGTGAGGCAGCCGAGGACCTGGCGCGGCGCGTGCCCGGTCTTTGGCGACTGGGGTTTCGCATCGGCGAGAGCGAAAGGCCCGCCTCGTGGTACGAGGA
>DATKEU010000168.1:0-17915 GCA_035544495.1 Polyangia bacterium
GTTACGCCCCATCTCCTCCTGCACCTGGGTGTTGATCTTCTCGCGGACCTTCAGCACTTCGAGCTGCCGCGAGAGGAACTGCAGCACCTTCCGCATGCGGGTCTTGAGGTCGAAGGTCTCGAGGATGTCCTGCTTCTCCTCGACCTGGATGTCGAGGTTGGACGTGATCAGGTCGGCGAGCTGACCCGGCTCCGTGACGCTGTCGACGAGCCCCGCGGCCTCCTTGGGCAGCTCGGGCATGAGCTTGATGACCCGCTTGGCGACGTCCTTCAGGTTCATCACCAGGGCGTCCAGCTCGACGTCGGCGCTGGGCGCGTCGGGCAGCGGCTGCACCTTGGCGGTCATGAACGGGTCCTGGCCGCCGACCTCGAGAATCCGGATACGCGAGACCCCCTGCAGGATGACGGAGAAGTTGTCCTTGGCCAGCTTGATGACCTTCAGGATGCGCGCCGCGCACCCCACGGAGTAAAGGTCGCCCGCGCCCGGATCCTCGGTGCGCGCGTCACGCTGCGTAACGATGCCGATCACCGGGCGCTCCTTCGAGATCGCCTCCTCGACCAGCTTGACCGACTTCTTGCGGCCGACGTCGATGGGAATGATCGATCCGGGGAAAAGGACCGAGTTTCGCAGCGGCAGGATCGAGATAATCTCCGGAACTTCAACCGGACCTTCGGGGGTTGGCTTCTTCGCGGCCATGGGACGATCGTATACGGGGAATCGTCACGCGTCGAGGGCGCTCGCTGCGCCCGCTGGTGGAAGGGGCCCAGGAGGTCCATTTTCATTGCCGCCGCGGAGGTCCGGAGGCGAACCAGCGCTCGGCCCCTGTCAGCGCTTCTTGTCGGTGATCGGCTTGGGCTGCGGGGTGAAGGCGTGGACGGTGGCGCCGTTGGTGGAGCCGGCGGGGGTGGCGGCGCCGCCGACGTCGCGCTTGATGCTGTGGTGGGCCAGCACGCGGACCTCGATCTTGTTCGCCACATCGGGATGGTCGCGTAGGTATTGCTTGGCGTTCTCGCGGCCCTGGCCGATGCGGTCGCCCTCGAAGCCGAACCAGGCGCCCGACTTCTCGACCACGCCGCACTCGGCGCCGAGATCGATCAGGTCGCCCTCGTGGCTGATCCCCTCGCCGTACAGGATGTCGAACTCCACCTCGCGGAACGGGGGCGCCATCTTGTTCTTCACCACCTTGACCCGCGTCCGGTTGCCGACCACCTTCTCGCCGTCCTTGAGCGCGCCCACGCGCCGGATGTCCAGGCGGACGCTGGCGTAGAACTTCAGAGCGTTGCCGCCCGTGGTCGTCTCGGGGTTGCCGAACATGACGCCGATCTTCATGCGGATCTGGTTGATGAAGATGACCAGCGTGTTCGACTTGGAGATGGTGCCGGTCAGCTTGCGCAGGGCCTGGCTCATCAGGCGCGCCTGCAGGCCGACGTGGGCGTCGCCCATCTCGCCCTCCAGCTCGGCGCGCGGGGTCAGCGCCGCCACCGAGTCGACGACGATGACGTCGACCGCGCCCGACCGCACCAGCATCTCGGTGATCTCCAGCGCCTGCTCGCCGCAGTCGGGCTGCGACACCAGAAGGTCGTCCGTCCGTACGCCCAGCTTGCGCGCGTAGCCGACGTCCAGCGCGTGCTCGGCGTCGACGAAGGCGCAGATGCCGCCCGCCTTCTGCGCCTGCGCCACAGCGTGCAGGGCCAGCGTGGTCTTGCCCGACGATTCGGGCCCGTACACCTCCATGATGCGCCCGCGCGGCAGACCGCCGACACCGAGGGCGATGTCCAGCCCCAGCGATCCGGTCGGCACCACGCGCACCTCGGGCGGCGCGATCCCCTCGCCGAGGCGCATGATGCTCCCCTTGCCGAACTGCTTTTCGATGGTGGACACCGCCAGGTCGATGGCCTTGTCGCGCCCCGGATCGCGTTCACGCGCCACCGCCACGGCCGGCTTGGCGTCCTTGGCGTCCTTCGCGTCCTTGATCTCTCGCACCACGTCCTTGCCTTCGGCCTTGGTCTCGGTGATCGCCATGTCTGTCTCCCTGTTTACATTCGTCCACGGTCGCCGAGCGGGGCCCGGCAACGCAAAACATAGGTAGAACCTTCCCGGCCGAGGCGGCTCTCGTAGATCGAGACCTCGCTCACGACGACCTCGCCGAAGGCCTGCTCGGTCAGCGACTGCAGCGCCTGCCGGACATCGACGTGCGCGCGCTCCCTCGCCCGCCCCACGGTGACGTGGCCGCGAAAGGCGCGCTCCTCGGGAACGAAACCGTGCGCGGCTGCGACGTCGTCGACGATGGCGGCCACGCGCGCGAGGTGCTGCTGCCGGTCCTCGACGCCGGCCCAGATGATGCTGGCCTCGCGCAGCGACGGAAACGCCCCGAAGCCGCGCACGCCGATCGAGAACGGCGGCACCGCGCCCAAGCGCGCCACCAGCGCCTGCCCCAGCTGATCCAGCCGCCCGACGGCGACATTGCCCAGGAACTTCAGCGTGACGTGCAGGTTCTCGACCTTGCTCGACCACCGGATATCCACATCGGGCAGCGCCGGCGCCAGCGACACCGCCGCCGCCAGCACGCGCTCCCGGACCTCCGACGGCAAATCGACAGCAATGAAGCTGCGAACCTCGGTCGGCTGAGCCGTGCTTTCCGTCATCGCTGTATGCGCGTCATCGCTTGCGCGTGTCGAAGTAGCGCCGCGCCAGATCCAGGGCGTAGTACGCCGCCGCCATGCGGATGCGGTCGCGATCGCCGGCGAAGAGCTTGGTCGACGTGCGGGTCGAGCCCGGCCCGCACACCGCGAAGCAGACCGTCCCCACCGGCTTTTCCGGCGAGCCGCCGTCGGGTCCGGCCACGCCGGTCAGCGCCGCCGCCACCGTCGATCCGCACAGCTTCTTCACCCCCTCGGCCATCTCGCGCGCGCAGGGCTCGCTGACGGCGCCGAAGTCGGCCAGCGTCTCCGCCTTGACGCCCAGCAGCCCGAGCTTGATGTCGTCGGCGTACGAGACCACCGAGCCGCGGAAGAAGGTGCTGGCCCCCGGCTCGGCCGTGATGATCTGGCCGGCCAGCCCGCCGGTGCACGATTCGGCCAGCGCCAGCGTCGCCTCCTGCGTCTTCAGGGCCTTGGCCACCGCGCCCGCGAAGGTCTCGTCGTCGACGCCGTAGATGCCGGTGCCGATCCGCTTGCGCAGCTCGGCCTCCAGCCGTTCCAGCGTCTGCTTGGCGCGATCGGGTTCGTTGTCGCGCACCACGATCTTCACGTGGTTTTCGGGGTTGGCGGTCCGGAAGTGCAGCGTCACCCCCTCCACGCCGGTCAGCAGCCCCGCCAGGCGGTGATCGATGTGCGATTCGCCCATGCCGTAGAGGTGCCAGGTGCGCACGATCGGCGGGCGGATCCCGCGTTCGGCCAGGTCACGCGCCAGGCGCGGGGCGACGTGGTCGAGGTAGATCCGTTCCAGCTCGCGCGGGACGCCGGGCAGAAAATAGGCGTCCGCCCCGCCGAGCGAGATCAGGAAGCCAGGCGCGATCCCGGCCGAGTTGGGCAACGCCTTGCCGCCCGCCGGAACCCGCACCTGGCGCAGGTTGTTAGGCGTCAGCTCGAAGCCATGGGTCGAGAAGCGCTTCTTCATCGCCTCCAGCGACGGCTCGTCGGCGTTGGCCTCGACGCCCAGCAAACCCGCCACCACGTCCACCGTCCGATCGTCGTCGGTTGGCCCGAGGCCGCCGCAGGAGACGATGACGTCGACGGACGCGCGCAGGCGGACCAGCGCCGCCCGGATGTCGCGCGGGTCGTCCGAGATCACCAGGTGCTCGACCACGTCGAGGCCGGCCTCGAACATGCGCTGGGAGAGAAACGCGGCGTTGCGGTTGATGACCTCCCCCCGCAACACCTCGTCGCCGATGGCCAGCAGCGCCGCCCGCAGTGTCTTGAACCCCTCGGAACTAGACATTTGAGCAGTACCCTACTCGCCGCCGGATGGTGTGTCAAAGAGATTCACGATCGCTTGTTTCCCGCCTTTCGCGGCACCGGTTGACCGATTGACGAGGACGAATTGACGCCTCAATACGCGATCGGTACGCTCGGTTGGTCTCGACGCTCACCATGCGCATTCGTTACGCCGCCAAGACCGACGTCGGGATGAAACGAACCCATAACGAGGACTACTTCTCGCTCATCGAGGACGAGCAGCTTTTTCTCGTAGCCGACGGCATGGGCGGCCACGCGTCGGGCGAGGTGGCGTCGAAGATGGCGGCCGAGGTCATCCACGAGTTCTTCTCGCGCTCGAAGGACGACGACGCCACCTGGCCGTACAAGATGGACCGCCACCTCAGCTACGTCGAGAACCGGCTGGTGGTCGGCATCAAGATGGCCAACCAGCGCATCTTCGAAGCCGCGGCCAAGGACATGAAGTTCAAGGGCATGGGCACGACGATCGTCAGCGGACAGATCGTCGGCGATCGGTTCTACATCGCTCACGTCGGCGATTCGCGCTGCTACCGGGTGCGCGAGGACGGGATCCAGCAGATGACGCGCGATCATTCGCTGCTGGAGGATTACAAGGACGCCAAGCCCAACATGTCAGACGAGGAGCAGCGCAAGTTCCCGCACAAGAACGTCATCACGCGCGCGCTGGGCATGCGGGACACCGTCCAGGTCGATGTGCTGGCGCACGAGATCCGCGACCGCGACATCTTCCTGCTCTGCTCCGACGGCCTGTCGGGGATGATCGACGACGACAAGGTGCTGGAGATCGTGCGCGTGGCCTCGTCGCTGGAGGCGGCGGTGGCGACCCTGATCGACGCCGCCAACCACGCCGGCGGCACCGACAACATCACGGTGCTGGCGTTACAATGTCTGTCGACTGTCTGATCAGTCGTCGCGGCGCCACTTGATCGAGCAGCCCATCGAAGGGCGCTGCTCGGCGGCGGGACGCCCGCCCGAGACCAAGGCGTCGAGCGCGGCGGCGAGCTCGCGGCGCGTGACCTTGCCTTCGTCCTTCCACGAATCGTCGATGCGCCCGCGGTAGGCCAGGCGCCGATCGCGGTCGTAGACGAAAATGTCGGGCGTGCAGACCGCTCCGAAGGCGCGGGCGACGTCCTGCTCCTCGTCGTGCAGGTAGGGGAAGCCGTACTCCTTCTCGCGCCAGCGCGCGGCCAGCTTGTCGAACGCGTCGTCCGGGTATGTCGCCGCGTCGTTCGAGCAGATGCCCACGAGCTGCACGCCGCGCCCGCCGTAGTCGCGGCGCAACCGGATCAGTCGATCCTCGACCGCCTTGACGTACGGACAATGGTTGCAGATGAACATCACGACCAGCACCGGCGACGACGCGAAATCATCACGCGTGTACGTGCGCCCGTCGACGGCGGGCAGCGTGAAGGGCGGACACGATGAACCGATCGCCGCGGGCGGGGTTTCGACTGCCATCGGCCGAATCTAGCACCAGCCGCCCCGGGCGGCCGGCGTCGCGAACGAGCAGGCCGCCGCGGCGCCGCCGCCCGGGTTGAAATCCCTGGCGGACAGTCGTACAAAACGAGGCGCATGAACGGCGGTGGCAAATCGGGCGGCGGCCCCGAGACGGTGGCGCCCGAGCGGTTCGACGACGTCCTGGGGCGGCTGCGGTCGCTGGTCGATCGGCTGGAGAGCGGAAACCTGTCCCTGGAGGACAGCCTGCGCTCCTTCGAGGAAGGGATGGAGCTGTGCCGGCGGGGGGCGGGCATCCTGGACGCGGCCGAGAAGCGCGTCGAGGTCTTACTGGGAGGGCCAGCGGGCGCGCCGCGCACGGCCCCGCTCGATGCGCCCCCGACCGACCGCGATGAAGACTGACGGCGCATCCGCCGACCTGGCGACCTGGACGGCGCGCCGGCGCGCCGAGATCGACGCGCTCCTCGATCGCCGGCTGCCGGGCGGCGACAGTGACGGCGATCCGGGCCGCCTTCGCGAATCGATCCGCTACTCGCTGCTGGCGCCGGGCAAGCGCCTGCGTCCGCTGCTGGCGCTGGCGGCCGCCGAGACGGTGGCCGGCGCCGCCGACGAGCCGATGCGCGTCGCTTGCGCCTCGGTCGAGCTGGTGCATTGCTACTCGCTGATTCACGACGACCTGCCGGCGATGGACGACGACGACTTTCGCCGCGGCCGGCCCAGCAACCACAAGGCGTTCAGCGAGGCGACGGCCATCTTGGCCGGCGACGCTCTGTTGACGCTGGCGTTCGAATGGATCGCGGAGGCCGGGCTTCGGGCCGGGCGGCCGGCGGATTTTCTGCGGGCGTCGCTGGCGCTGGCTCAGGGTGCGGGGATGGGTGGAATGGTGCGGGGCCAGGCGCGCGACCTGGGCGAGGCGGTGCCCACGACGCTGGGCGATCTCGAGCGCTTGCACGATGAGAAGACGGCGGCGCTGTTCCGCGCCGCCCTGGAGATCGGCGCCGCCGTGGCCGGCGCCGACGAGGCGCAGCGCGCCGCCCTGGCGCGCTTCGGCCAGAGATACGGCGTGGCATTTCAGCACGCGGACGATCTTGACGATGCAGATCATGTGTCCTTCGCCGGTGCCGCTCGCGATCGATTGCACCAGCACATCGCCGACGCCGTGACGGCGCTGGCGCCGTTCGGCGCGCGCGCCGATCGCCTGCGCGCGTTCGCCCAGGCGCTGCTGCAGAAAGTGGCGGCGCCGTGAACGTGCGCCGGGTGCGCCGAAATGGCCCATACCCTCTACGGAATATGGTCTTCCGTGTTAAAATCGAAAGTGAAATGACGATTGGCCCGGGACGCGGGGACTGATGTCGGTCGACGAGAGTACCCGCATGTTCGAAGCCCCCGCCACCGCTGGCGGCGGCAAGCGGGACCGCGCCTATCTGGTGGTGCTGGCCGGCACCAGCGTCGGCGAGATGTTCAAGATCGAGAGCGAGCAGACCATCATCGGCCGCGGTCAGAAGGCGCAGATCCGGCTCCTCGACGATGGCATCTCGCGCGAGCACGCCCAGCTGGTCATCCAAGGTGATCGCGTCATCCTCGAAGACATGGGCTCGACCAACGGCACGTACTGCAACGGCCTCAAGGTCGACCGCAAGGAGCTGGTGGACGGCGACAAGATCCTGGTCGGGTCGACGACGATCTTGAAGTTCACGTACCACGACAATCTGGACGAGATCTTCCAGAAGCAGATGTACGAATCGGCCCTGCGCGACGGGCTCACCCGGGCTTTCAACAAGAAATACTTCACCGACCGGCTGGAGAGCGAGTTCACCTTCTCGATCCGGCACGGCGCCCCGCTGTCGCTGCTGCTGTTCGACGTCGACCACTTCAAGCGGGTCAACGACACCCATGGCCACCAGGCCGGCGACCATGTCCTGTCGGAGCTCTCGAACCTGATGGCCGGCTCGCTGCGCGTCGAGGACGTCTTTGCCCGCTACGGTGGCGAGGAGTTCGGCGTCATCTGCCGGGGCGCCGACGGCACCCAGGGTCGGATCGTCGGCGAGCGCATGCGCAAGGCCGTCGAGTCGACGGCGTTCACGTTCGAGGGACGCCGCATCCCGGTGACGATCAGCTTGGGCCTGGTGGTCTTGCCCGACCCCGGCATCAAGGACGCCACCCAGCTGATCAGCGCCGCCGATAGCGCGCTCTACCAGTCGAAGAACGCCGGCCGCAACCGCTTGACGATCTACAAGCCCGGCGCGGCCTGACGCCCGCTCCGCTGCGAAGGCGCCCGCCCGTGGAGCTTGCGCAGCTCGTGCGGCCCGGTCAGAAAAAGGCGCCGCAGGGAATGCTGCCGCGGCGGAGGGCGTGTCCGTCCAGCTGGTCGTCGTCGCTCCAGTAGAACGGGCGCTGGCCGGCCGTGCACTCGGCCTGGGGAGCAAAGGTGATCCCCTCGAAGTTCGAGTTGGGCAGCGTCGCGGGATGATCGAAGACGCGCCCGATCTGGAACCGGCCGGCGGTGGGCGACATCGGGTCCGCGTCCAGGTGGAACACCGTCGCCTTGTTGCCGCAGGTGTTGTCGCAGTAGCCCCACAGGTAGCCGACCTCTCGATCGAAGGCGAGGTCCATGATCGAAACCTGGCCGCTCGGCAGGGTGGCGACGCGAACGAACCCGCCCGTCGCGTGGTCCAGCGCATAGCCGTAGATCGAACCGTTGCCCTCCAGGCCCACGAAGAACAGACCGGCGCCGTGGCCTGGATAGATCGTCGGGTCGTAGGGCGCCTGCGTCGCCTCGTCGAAGAAGCCGCCCGCCACCAGCGCCACGTCCGGAATGTACGTGATCGCCTCCAAGCCCAGGTTGGGGCCCACCATCGGCAGGTCGGCGGTCAGGTTCCAGTCGTTGGTGGCGGTCAGCTCCGCGCCATCGGCCGCGCTGTCGAAGCGCAGGACGCTGAGGCGGCTGACGCCGTTGTTGGAGTTGTCGCGCTCCGTGGAGACGTAGACAGCGCTGTCCGTCCATTCAGCCTTGGTCAGCCCCTCCGAATCGGGGCTCCCCGTCCCGTTGGTGTAGTGGATCAGCTTGCCGGCGCTCCAGCCGGCGCCGGGATCGGGGCTCCACGTGGCGCCATTCCAGAGCAAGCGGTAGAGCTTCGACGGGCTGTTCTGGATCGCCCACAGGACGGCCGGCTGCCCTGAAGCCGCCGGCTGATAGTTGAGCCCGGACAGGTTGGTGCCGAAGGTGTTGGCGTCGTCGACGGTGACCACCACGCCGGTGCCGGGCCAAGGGAAGATGCCCGCCTCGCCCGCGGCGTCCCCGGCATCGTCCATGCCGCCAGCGCCGGCATCATCGCTTGGCCCGCCCGCATCATCGCCGGTCCCGCCCGTCCCGCCCGTCCCGCCCGTCCCGCCCATGCCACCCGTGCCGGTTCCGCCGCAGTCGTTGGCGGCTCCCTTCGTGCTCGATCCGGTGGTGACGAACGGGCCCGTGCCGTTCGGGCAGCGGCCGTAGGTCGTGGTGGCGTGCATGGTCCAACTGTACGCATCGATCGGATTGCTGGCGGCGTCGAAGAGGCGTGCCGAATCGGCCGCGCCCAGACCGAAGACGAACTGCGCCTCCTCCAGCACCAGGTAACCGCCCGGCGCCAGGAGCGTCCCTGCCGGAATGACGTAGAAGGCGTGGCTGTCGTCGTTGTCCTTGAACTTCCAGCCCGAGACATCGGCGGCAGCGCTGCCGGCGTTGAACAACTCGACCCAGTCGCCGGGGACGCCGCCGCTCGACTCGATCTCGTTGATGCGCACGTCGGCAACGCCCGTGCAGCGGACGACGATCGGGAACGCGTCGGCGCAGTCACCGTCGCTGGCGGTCACGGTCACCGTCACGGCTCCGTCGCTGGTACAGGTCAGCGTGGCGCTGCCGTCGGTGGCGCTGCTCAGCGCGCCGCCGGTCGCCGTCCACTGGTACGTCAGCGGCCCGGGCGCGGCGTCGCTGTCGTGCGCGGTCGCGACCAGCGCGATGCTGCCGCCGACCAGCACCTCGGCTGGGTTGGCGCCGACGCCGTCCACCAGCGGGCAGACGTTCAACGTTCCGTCGACCAGCGCCGAGCCGGTGCGAGGCGCCTCGTGACAGACCAGATGAACCGCCACCGCCGTCGTGGCGTGGGCGCTGACCGCGAACATCGCCGAGCCGGCGCACTTCGTGGTGCCGTCGCTGGCGGTGGCGCCGAGGGTGATCGCAAAACCGCTGCCGGCCGGCAGCGGCGAGATCACGGCGGACAACGTCGCGCTGTGGCTGACGTCCAACACGCCCGAACGCGCGAAACCGCTCGGCCCGCTGATGCTGTACGAAACCGCGCCCAGCAAGACGCCAGGCGCCAGCTGCAAGGTCAGGCCAACCTCGCCCGTTCCCGCGGAGCCGGCCGACCCGTCACGCCCACAGCCGAACGACGCCGCGACCAGGAGAAGCAACAAATGGATTCGCTGATGTGACGCGTTTCGCATTTTCGGGTGGCGACAGCAATCCTCGCGCCAGCTTTCTTCCAGCGGGCGGCGGGCACCCTGCCCGCATCGTATCCGAAATCCGGCCACGGTCACCCATTCTCGGAGATCGCGCGCTGGTAAATTTGCCGACGGCGGGAACGGTTCGTACTCTCAATTGGTGCGGTCTCCCCTCCCCGCGTTCGCGCGCGCCGCGTGTCTGGTGCTTGCTGTCTCGACGGCGAGCCAGGCGCGCGCACGCCGGCAGGAGGACGACGACCGGGTGGTCGCCGAAGCGCCGGCGCCGATTCGCACCGGCAAGCCCGTGGCCTTCGATCCGCGCTGGCTGGAGCCGTTCTTCGCCGACGGCGCGGTCAAGTCTGCTGTCGACCTGTTCCGCGCCGAGGAGTGGGGACCCGCCGAGGCCGCCTTCGCGCGGGCGCTGAAGAAGCTGCCCGCGGGCGCGCCCGAGCGAATGGCGGCGCAATACCTGCAAGCGCTGGCCGGCGAGAACCAGGCAAAGTGGTCAGAGGCTGGCGCGGCCTTCGAGGAGCTGTACCGCACCTACCCGAAGCTCGCCGCCTATCACGCGTTTCACGCCGCCCGCTGCCGGCTGCGGCGGGGCGACGCGACCGGGGCGCTGGACTGGGCGGCGCGCGTGCCGAAGGGATCGGTGCCCGAGGCGGACTCGGTTCCGGTGCGCATCGAGGCGCTGCGGACTCTTGGACGCTGGCAGGAGGTCCTGGCGGCTGCCAGCGCGGCGCTGGAGCGGCCGAGCAGCGCCACCCGCGCGGAGCTGCTCTACAAGAAAGCGGAGGCGACGGAGAAGCTGGCCGCCGAGCAGCCGAACGGCGTCGCCGAGGTGCTGGCCGACGTGACGGCGATCTACCGGCGCGTGTGGGCCGAAGCTCCCCTCGAGGCCTGGGCCGACAGGGCGGCCGAGCGACTGAACGCGCTGGCGCAGACGCTGCCGGCGTTCGAAGCCAACCTGGTGCGCACGCACACCGCCGCCGAGTGGGTGGCGCGCGGCATGTCGCTTTTCGATCGCAATCGCAACACGGAGTCCGAGGCGGCCTTCGCCGCCGCCCTGGCGGCGCCCGGGCTGGATCGCGATCTCGAATGC
The DNA here is from genome assembly GCA_035544495.1 of Polyangia bacterium. Lineage (GTDB taxonomy): Bacteria > Myxococcota_A > Polyangia > Fen-1088 > Fen-1088 > DATKEU01. The sequence goes on from DATKEU010000168.1 coordinate 10,993, forward strand.
CGCGCCCGTTTTCACCGCGCGCAGTCGGTGTGGAAGCAGCGCCAGCGCGCCCGCGCGGCGCCGCTGTTCGACGACGCCGAGGCGGCCTGCGGGCGCGTGGACAACCGCGACCTGCACGCCAAGGCGCTGTATCAGGCGGGCCGCTGCTTCGGAGCGATGACGTTCCAGAGCGGCCTGGACGAGGCGCAGATCGCCGCCAACCGGCAGGCGGCGCTGGCGCGCTTCGCGCGCCTCGAGAGCGAGCACCCGGAGCACAGCTACGCCGACGACGCGCGCGTGCGTGCCGCCGAGCTGGTGGCGGACGGCGGCGACGAGGCCGAGTCGAACCGCCTGCTGGCCGCGGTGGTCGAGCTGTACCCGGGCGGCGATCTCGTGAACGAGGCGCTGTGGCGGCTGGCGTTCGCCGCCTGGCGCGGCGGGCGCTATGACGACGCCCTGCACTGGCTGGACGAGACGCTGCGCCTGGTTCCCCACGAGGACATCTGGTACGCGGAGGGGCGCACGCCGTACTGGAAGGCGCGCGTCCTGGAACGGCAGGGCAAGCCCGACGAGGCCCGCGCCTGGTACGAGCGCGCCGTGCGCGAGTACCCGCTGTCGGTGTACGCGCTGCTGTCGCTGTCCCGGCTGCGCGAGGCGGCGCCCCAGACCCGGTCGGCGCTGATCGCCGAGCTGCGCGCCCCGCTGCATCGGCCCGCGCGCTGGACGTTCGCGGCGCGGCCGCTGTTCGGCGAGGCGGGCTTCCAGCGCGCGGTCGAGCTCGGGCGCATGGGCCTGGGCGGCGACGCCCGGCGCGAGCTCGGCAAGCTGGGCCTGTCGACGTCGGGGGAGAAGCACGCCCGCCCGGGCGAAAAGGAGCAGCCGCCCGACGAGGATCTCCTGTGGATCACCGCCATCCTGCTCGACCGGGGCGGCGTCTGGAGCGCGTCGCACTCCATCCCGCGCTACACGCTGACGGGATACCGCCTGGAGTACCCGAAGGATCTCGGCGAGGCGAAGTGGAAGCTCGCCTACCCGCGCGCCTTCCCGCAGCTGGTGGGCAAGAACGCGCAGGCGAACGACCTGCCCGAGGCGCTGCAGCTGGCCATAATGCGCGAGGAGAGCGCGTTCTCGCCGCGCATCGAATCGTTCGCCAACGCCATCGGCCTGACGCAGATGCTGATCAAGACCGCCCGCCGCTTTTCCGGAAAGGCGCCGGTCAACCGCGAGGTGCTGATGGATCCGGCGCGGAACCTCGAATACGGGTCGCGCTTCCTCGGGTTCCTGTGGAAGCACTTCGGCGGCGCCGCGCCGCTGGCCATCGCCGGGTACAACGCCGGCGAGGCCGCCGTCGACAGCTGGCTGGGTGAGCGCGGGAACCTGGCCATGGACGAGTTCATGGAGAGCGTCCGCGTCGACGAGACCCGCAACTACACCAAGCGCGTGCTGGCCTCGTACTTCGCGTACTCGTGGCTCTACGCGGAGAATCCGGTGCCGGACGTCCCGCTGACGCTGCCCGGGCGCCCACCGGAAACCCGGACCGCCGACAAGCGCTAGTTTGGTTTAGGCTTTTCTGGACGGCGCGCGGCCGATCTCCCGTCTTGCCAGCTCACGGGCAGCGGGCGGCGATCGGCGGCAGCGCGCGCCACCAGGCCTCCGTCGCGGGCGGCGGCGCGGCGACGGGCTCGATCGGCTCGCCAAGCCGCGGGGTCTGCACCGTGACGCGACGCTGGGCCGCCAGCGTGACCAGCGTCTCGGCCGGCTCTGACCAGGCGTGGTACGCGAGGACGAACGTCGACCAGTGGATGGGGATGAGCACCTTCGCTCCCAGACGCGCGTGCGCTTCGAGCGCGCCCTCGGGCCCGAGGTGGATGTCGCCCCACAGGCGGTTGTACTGCCCGATCTCGAAGAGCGCGACGTCGAACGGCCCCTCGCGGCGCGCGATCTCGCGCAGCGATTCCGTCGGCCCGGTGTCGCCGCTGAAGAAGACACGATGGCGGGGCCCGACCAGCGACCACGAGCTCCACAGCGAGCCCGTGCGCCACGGGACGCCGCGGCCGTTGAAGTGACGCGCGGGCGTGGCGACGACACGCAAGCCGCCCGGCAGCGTCGCGTCCTGCCACCAGTCGTGCTCGACGATCTGCCCGGGCGCGATCCCCCAGGCCGCGAGGTGCGCGCCGATCCCCAGCGGCACGTGAAAGACCGGGCCCCGGCCCGCGAGCGCGCGCACCGTCCCCTCGTCCAGGTGGTCGTAGTGCTCGTGCGAGATCACGACGGCGTCCAGGCGCGGCAGCTTTTCCAGCGCGAGCGGCGGCGGGTGAAAGCGCTTCGGCCCCACCCAGGTCGAGGGTGACGCGCGCTCGCCCCACATCGGATCGGTCAACACCACCGCGCCGTCCAGCTCGACGAGCACCGTCGAGTGCCCGAGCCACGTGACACGCAACCCCGATTCGGGCGGCTTTGCCAGCCGCGCCGCGGTGTCGGCGGCGAGGGGCAGCGGGCAGGTCGGCGCGCGCATCTCGTCGCCGAACGCCCATTGCGAGAAGAGCGACCAGTAGTCTCGCGCCGCCACCAGGAAAGTGGGCTCCGGGTTCTGGAAGTGACCGCCGGTGAACTGCGGCGAGCCGCGCAGGCGCGCCGGTTCGGGCGCGCCTCCGAACACCGCGAAGTGGCCCGTCGACAGCCAGGTCAGGACGGCGCCGGCGAGAGCGAGGAGGACCAGTCCCCCGAGCGTGAAGGCGAGGCGGCGCGCGAGGCGACGGAGCATGGGCCGCAAGCGTACTACGCGCGTCCCGCTGCAGCGACGGTCGGGCGCGGCGGCTCGCGCGCCGTTACTTCTTCTTCTTGCGCCCGAAGAACCCGGGCTTCTCGGGCGCCACGCGCTGGCCGCCCGCATCGGCGTAGGCGCGCAGGTGCTGCTCCTCGTCCTTCGACAGCGTCCGCGGAACCACCAGCTTGATGTGGGCGACGATGTCGCCGTGACCGCGTTCCTCCAGGCGCGGCATGCCCTTGCCGCGCAGGCGCAGGGTGTCGCCGGGCTGCGTGCCGGCCGGGACGTGCAGCTCGGCCTCGGCGTCGATGGTCGGCACGCTGACCGTGTCGCCGAGCGCGAGCTGCGGGAAGCTGACCGCCACCTCGGTGTGCAGGTCGGCGCCGTCGCGCTCGAAGCGCGGGTCCTCCTCGACGTGCAGGATGACGTACAGGTTGCCGGCGCGCCCGCCGCGCCCGCCGGCCTCGCCGCGGCCGAGCAGGCGCAGGGTCGCGTTGTCCTCGACGCCGGCGGGGATGGAGATCTGCAGCGTCTCTTCCTGGTGCGTGATGCCCGACCCCTGGCAGTCCGGGCACGGCGTGCGGATGACTCGCCCCTCGCCGCGGCAGATCGGGCAGGTGGTCGAGATCATCAGGAAACCCTGCGAGTGCATCACCTGGCCGCGCCCGCCGCATTGCTGGCAGGTCTCGGGCGACGACCCGGGCTTGGCGCCGCTGCCGTGGCAGGTGTCGCAAGGCGCGCGCCGCCGGACCTGGACATCCTTGGTGACGCCGGTGGCCGCCTCGATGAACGTGATGTCCAGGCGCGTCTCGATGTCGGCGCCCCGCCCGCCGCCGCCGCGCCGGGTGCCGCCGCCGCCCGGCGTGCGGAAGATGTCGCCGAAGACGTCGGAGAAGGCCGAGAAGATGTCCCCCACGTCCGCGAAGCCCCCGCCGAACCCGCCCATCGGCCCGGCGTGGCCGAAGCGGTCATAGGTCGCCCGCTTCTGGGGGTCGGAGAGGACCTGGTACGCCTCCGACGCCTCCTTGAACTTCGCCTCGGCGGCGGCGTTTCCGGGGTTCTTGTCCGGGTGCAGCTCGATGGCCAGCTTGCGATAGGCGCGTTTCAACTCGGCGCCGTCAGCCTCGCGGGCGACGCCCAGGACCTCGTAAAAATCTCTCTTGTCGGACACGGGTTGTCTCACCGTATGAACCTCTCCCGCTGCTGTCAAATCGAGTTTTGTGCGTTAGGCTCAACCTTGTCATGAAGCACAATCCCGGTTTCCTCGCGATGGTCGAGGAGGCTAGAAAATACATCCGCGAGTGCAACATCGCCGACGTCAAGACGCGCCTGGAACGCGGCGAGAAATTCCATTTCGTCGACGTGCGCGAGGATCACGAGTTCGCCCAGGATCACGCCCGGGGCGCCCGGCACATCGGCCGCGGCGTCCTGGAGCGGGACATCGAGACTTTGATCCCGGATAAGCACGCGCCCATCGTCGTCTACTGTGGCGGCGGCTATCGGTCGGCGCTGGCGGCCGACAGCCTGCGCAAGATGGGGTACGAGAACGTGCAGTCGATGAACGGCGGCATCCGGGCCTGGCGCGAGGCCGGATACGCGCTGGACAAGCGCTGAGCCTCGCGCCTTCCGCCCCACCGCGATCGCTGCTGGCCGCGCGCGCCGCCATCACGGCGTGCGCGCTGTGCCCGCGCCTGCGCACGTACTGCCTGCGCGTCGCCACGGAGAAGAAGGCCGCCCACCGCGACGACGTCTACTGGGGCAAGCCGGTGGCGGGCTTCGGCGATCCGCGGGCGCGCCTTCTGCTGGTCGGCCTGGCGCCGGCGGCGCACGGGGCGAACCGCACCGGGCGCGTGTTCACGGGCGACGGCTCGGGCGATTTTCTGATGAGCGCCTTGCAGCGCAACGGGTTCGCCAACATCGGGACGTCGCGATCGATCGACGACGGGCTGGCCCTGGACGACGCGTACATCTTGTCGGTGGTGCGTTGCGCGCCGCCCGACAACAAGCCCCTGCCCGTCGAGATCGCGCGCTGCCGGCCGCACCTCACCGCCGAGCTGGCGGCGCTGCCGCGCCTGCGCGTGGTGGTGGCGCTGGGCAAGATCGGCTTCGACGGATACCTCGCGCATCTGGCCGCGCTGTTGCCAGCCGGCCGCGTGCGACCGCGGCCGGCGTTCGCGCACGGCTGCGAGGTGGCGCTGCCGGTGGGCCCGCCCGTGCTCCTCGGCGCGTATCACCCGAGCCGCCAGAACACCAACACCGGAAAGCTGACGCCGGCGATGCTGGAATCGGTGTTCCGGCGCGCGCGAACCATCATAGACTCGACGGACTGATCATGCCGCTGCACCTGCCCGACGATCCGAAGCCGTGGAAGGTTCTCTCGAGCGAATACCTGTCGCGCAAGTTCTGGTACACGGTGCGCGTCGAGCGCGTCGAGCTGCCGAACGGCACCGTCATCCCCGAGTACTGGGTGCAGGAGTACGTGCCGTGGGTGAACGTCGTGGCGGTGACCGCCGACGGCAAGGTGCTGCTGTTGCGCCAGTACCGCCACGGCATCGGCCAGGTGCACTACGAGATCCCGGCCGGCACGACCGACCCCGGCGAGACGTCGCTGGAGGCGGCCGCGCGGCGCGAGCTGCTGGAGGAGACGGGCTACGGCGGCGGGCGCTGGTCGCCGCTGATGACGCTGTCGGCGAACCCGGCGCTGACCAACAACCTGGCGCACACCTTCCTGGCCGAGGACGTGGTCCCGATGGCCGCGCCCGATCCTGGCGCCAGCGAGGACCTGCGCCTGCACCCCACGCCCGTCGGCGAGGTCGAGGCGCTGATCGACAGCGGTGAGATGATCCAGTCATTGCACGTGGCGCCGCTGATGCGGTTCCTGCTGCGCCGGCGGGCGCCGTGAGCATGCCCGAGGAGATCATCGGGCTTCTGCGCTCGAAGATCACGCTCAAGTGGCCCGACGGGCACGAGACGATCTATCCGGCGCGCGAGCTGCGCCTGCGCTGCCGCTGCGCGGTCTGCATCGAGGAGACGTCGGGGCGCCCGCTGCTGGATCCCGCGACGGTTCCGGAAAGCGTCCGCGCCAAGGGCATCGCCCTGGTGGGCCAGTACGCCATCAGCATCGACTGGAGCGACGGCCACAGCACCGGCATCTACAGCTTTCGCGACCTGCGGGCGAACTGTCCGTGCGCGGTGTGTGCGGCGGGCCGGGTACCTTCGGCGGGACATTGAGGCGTTCGCCGGGTCCGCGTGGGCGGGTCCTGTCAGTGGAGGCCACCTCCCCGTCGGGCCGGTTCGTGGGGCCGCGTTCGAGAGCCTAGACTGCGCGAACCGGATCGTCGAGGCGCCGAGGGACGAGCCCACTCGCCGGCCCGACGGGTGCCCTTCCTCCACTGCCACCCGCCCACGCGGACCCGGCTTGCAAGGGGCACGCGGGGCAGGGTATCGAGGGTCAGATCCAAACAGAGGGTTACGGGCCGATGAGGCCGGCGATCGTTCCGGTCAGAAACGTCGCCAGCGAGCCGGCGAGGATTGACTTTGGGCCGAGGCGGGCCAGGTCGGCGCGGCGCTCGGGCACCATGGAGCCGAGGCCGCCGAGGACGATGGCCAGCGAGCCGAAGTTGGCGAAGCCGCACAGGGCGAAGCTGGCGATGCGCAGGCTCTTGGCGGACAGGGCGGGCACGTGGTGGGTCATCATCTGATAGGCGAGGAATTCGTTCAGCACCGTCTTCGTCCCCAGCAGCGAGCCGACGAAAGGCGCCTCCGACCAGGGGACGCCCATGCAGAAGGCCAGCGGCGTCAGCGGAAAGCCGAGGATGCGGCCGAGCGTCAGCTCCGCGTGGCCGAACAGGCCGCCGACCGCGCTGAAGCAGTTGTCGACCATCGTCACCAGCGCGACGAACGCGATCAGCATGGCGCCCACGTTCAGCGCCAGGTTCAGCCCGTCAGTAGTGCCTTTGGCGATGGCGGCGAGAAAGTTCTGCGACTTGTACTCCTCGACCTCGGCGATGTCCACGGCCGGCTTGCTACCTTCGGCCTCAGCGCCGGACTCCTCTTCTATGGCTTTGTCCTGAGAACCAGCGCGCTTGGCGGTGAGCGGTACTTCGGTTTCCGGCACCAGCATCTTGGACGCAAGAATGGTTCCGGGCGCGGTCATGATGACGGCGGTCAGCAAATG